>NZ_AKZI01000120.1 GCF_000293785.1 Rhodovulum sp. PH10
ACGCCCCGCCGCAAGCCCTCAAAGCCGTGGCCTGACCACGACGCTTACCGGGAACCGGATGCCGGGGCAGCCCCTTCGCAAGCCGTTCAGGAGCGTCGTCATGGGCGACATGACCGACGACCAGCGTATGGTATCCGGCGATCGCATCTTCTGAAACGGCGACATAGGTCTGCAAAATTCCGGCGCGCTGTCCGGGGAGCGCGTGCAGCTTGATGAATCGGTTCAGTGCGTCGTTGCCGCAATCGAACGACGTCGGATCGTGAGAAAGCGCGAGCTTGGCAATTTGGGGCTTCTCGGTCATCGGCTAATCGAGGATCGTGGGCTCTTTCAAGAGCCGCTCCATCCGCGGGTGCCGCTGCGGCGGGGCGTCCAGCGCCGATATAAAGGCCTGCCATTGTTCCGCACTGAGGCCGATCCGGGTGCGCTCGGCCAAAACCTCGTGAGCGGTCGTGAGCGCACTGTCGATGACGAACTGGCTGATCGTGGTCTGCCGTTCGCGGGCGGCCTCCTGCAAGACGCGTTTCGCTTCGGGCGTAATCCGGATGTCGAGTTTGTCGGACCGTTGGGACGGGGAAGGCATTGCACGCTCCTACGAATGTTGTCCTAAATTATAGACCAACGTACGTACATTGTCCAGACAAGACCATGGGCGAACTTGCCACATCCAAATACCGTGAATGAACTCGTCCCCTTTTTGGGTATTATCCTCCCCAAATTGGGTATGGTGGCATCGCAACGAACGAGATCAGCGCTATCGCGAGCCTTGTTTTCGAACGTGCAGCAACGCGTGCTGGCGCCAATCTTCGGCCACCCGGAGCGCAGCTTCTACACCTCGGAGATTGCCTGCAAGGTCCGGTCCGGAACGCATGCAGCGCGATCAACATGCCTTCTGCTCCGGACCTGAGGCACCCGAACATTTTTCTTGGCAGCCACGTCCGCGACAATTGCGGCGAGAGCATCAACAGCGTCTCTATATATGTTATGCGTGTCAGAAATATCAAACGGTTAGCAGCGCAATTGCCGATATTTGACATGAATTGCGGCTTTAATTAAGGGTCTATAAGATTTCCAGAAATAGCATAACGCCTGAAAGGTAATACTCATGGCTTCCAGCGCGCAAAACGACGATGACGATAACGCGACCTTACCCACGGGTCGGCTCAAGCGCGAATACTTTATATGGAGACCCGGACTTACATCAGAGACAGATTCATATGTTCGTCTGCGCAGGGATCAGAGCGACGTCCAATTCTGGTACTACGACTTCGTCGCAGCTAAGGATTTAACCATTCGCAAGACAGTACCGTTCTTGGAATGCGAACGCGAAGTCAGACACGAAATGGTACCTGATCGCGAAGGGAAAGCCCGCGCAGCGTTTCGCAAATTACAGGCGACGTAGCAGCATGCATGGCTGCCCTCGGCTTCACACTTGAACCATTGCGGCAGGCGCACATAATCAGTCTCCGCCTATGCGTGCCAGAAATATCAAACGGTTAGCAGCGCAATTGCCGATATTTGATACGAGTTGCGGCTTTAATTAAGGGTCTATAAGAGTTCCAGAAATAGCATAGTCGCGAGTGGGAGTTGTAATGGCTTCAAGTCCACAAAACGACGACGAGAGTTCGACCTTGGAGACAGGTCAGCCTAAGCACGAATACTTCATCTGGCAGCCGGGCCTTACCGCTGAAACAGAGTCATATGTTCGGCTGCGTCGTGTTCAAGATGCCGTCAGGACTTGGGAATATGATTTCATCGCCGCCAAGGATATCACAAAGCGAAAAATCGTTGCGTATCTGGATTGCGAGCGCAGCACTATAAGGGAGATGGTGCCGGATCGCGAAGGAAGAGCACGGCAAGCATTTCGAAACTGGAAGCCAAATTGCGGGAAAAATGGCTGACCTCGGCTTCAAGCTTGAACCGCAACAACCTCAGCCATGCTCGACCGCGACTGAATGCTCGCAACTCGCTTATCTTGCAGACATTGAGCACCATCGTGTGTTGCGCCGATTTCTGGAAAGTCACTTTGCAGCGCATCCTGAAGATCGCTCCGCACTCCATTACGAGCCGGGTCCTGTCAAGACACCGGCGAGCGTTGCCGCGAAAATGAAGCGGTTGGGGAAAAGCCCCAATGAAATCCCCGATTATGTACGTTCGCGCATCGTTGCTGACAATCCGCAAGCGTTAGACCGCATGGTTGATCAACTACGTAGCGCGGGATTGCGTTTTACCGATGTGGCGGATTACGTATCAAACCCTTATGAAGATGGATTTCGCGCAGTCAATATAAAACTCGTTTTGCCGAAGAGTGGGTTCACCGGGGAACTCCAAATTGTTCCGAGCTCGACTTTGGTTGTTGGCGCGGCATCTCATGCGAACTACGAAGAGCTGCGCAGTATGCCTAAGAGCGGTCTGACGCCTGTGCAGGTCGCTCGTGTCAAGCAGTTGACTGCTGAATCCCGCTTGCTCGAAGACGTTGCCGCAAGCCAACATGGCTTTTCGTCAATGCTCGATCCGAGCAAGGCACCCCTTCATGATGTCCGCAATCCGCAATATCGTGCAAACTTTCTAGGCGATTTTGCTGGGCAGGAACCGCTCCTAGACAAATATCTTGACCCTGCCTTTAAGCTTCCTCCCGCGCCTCAATCAACGCTTTCGTCGCGGGTCGCAAGCTCCGCTGAAAGCGGTCTGGCGCGCGCTGAACGCCTGTATGATCGCGTGGGACGCGCCACCGGCAGCCAACAGGCTGTCGAAAAGGCCAATCAAGCGTTGAGCGCTGCGACGCTCGGGCTTTCCAACAAGGCAGGGGACACTATTCGTAGTGGTGTTGTAGGCCTCATCCAGAAAGCGGCACCATTTCTACACAAGGTTGGCTTGCTCCAAATAGCTTCGTTTGCCGGACGAGCATTGCCGATTGCAGGCGCAGCCGTTGGTGCCGCCCATGGGATATGGGAGACGGGTCGGCACGCCTATGAAGGCGACATTGGCAAAGCGACCGCCGCTTTTGCCGGGGGGACAGCACGCACATTCTTTGGTCTTGGTGGCGCGGCGGGGCTTGCCTATGGCGAAGCGTCTTACGAGGCCATCCGCCAAGGCATGGGTCGGCTTGGCGACCAACTGGGCAGGGATTGGTGGGTTGCGCCTTCGCTCCCTGTGGCGGTTGGACAGGCAATTAAGGATGCGGTTATTCCCTCGCAACCGCCTACTGAACGAGCTGTAGGTGGTCAGCGGGTTTCGACGCCTCGAAAGCCAGAACTGTCTGAGAAGAACGGGACAGACAATTCAACCTTTCAGTTCGCGCCGCCGGCGCGAAAACCTACGGGAAGTCGGGTTGAGAAACCGCAAAGGCATTCTAGCGCACAGCCCTACAGTCGCTTTGCCCAGCAGAATGCCGTCGATGTGACGCGGCCGCAGGAGTCAAGAAGCACTTCTTTCCGTAAATACGCCTCCATGAGTCCACAAGGAGAGCGAGACCCAGCCATCTCCGCATCTGCTGTTATCAAGTCGCATCAAAATCGGCCCAGTCCCAATAAGAGAAGTGGGATTGGGTTAAGTCCAGCCTAGGTGTTCTGTGCGGACCGTCGTCCGCCATCGCTTCATGTCATATGGAACGGGTCCTTATCGAACAATCCGCCGAGGCGGGGAATTTTCCAGTAGGGGCAACGACCGGAGAAGATGGATCATGCTTTCCGGAGAAGAAGGTGAGCCTCTCGTTCGAGAGCCGCTTCGACCTCGCCTACAACGCCGCTCACGGAGTTGCGCTCGCTACGCTGCGTTACTCCGGCTATTCAGACGTGACAAGGCGGAACTCGACAACCTGGTACGGTCTATCGGCTAGACCAGTTCCATCCGGAGTTCCCGACCTACGATCCTGGCGGCGCGTTGAAGGCTCTCGATCGTGGCGTTGCCGTTGTCGGGGTCGAGGATGCGGTCGAGCTGGGCGCGGCTGGTCTTCATCAGTTCGGCCATCCTCTTTTTGGTGAGCTTTTTCTTCTTCATCTCCTCGGCAAGTTGAACGGCGATCACCGACTTGATCGCGGCAACTGTCACTTCTTCGCGTAGGCCCGCCTCATCGAGCCAGCTTTCGAAGCTGGAGCCGACGTGCTTGTTTTTCTTCGTTGTCATGACCGAACCTCCTTCATCCGCTGCCGGGCGAGCGCCAGATCGTCCGGCGGCGTTTTTCGGGTCTTCTTGATGAACGCATGCAGCGCGATCAACATGCCTTCATAAAACCCAAACAGGACCCGTGCCTCGCGCCGACTGCCCAATGTCGAGCGGACTTCCCACAGCCCGCCGCCTAACGGGCGGCATACCGGCAACCCCACTGGCCAACCAAACTGCACCTTGCCGAGATCGCGACCGACGATGCGCTGATCGTCCCGATCCAGCCCATTCAGCCATTCGCGCACCGGCTCCGCCCCGGAACTGGACCGCCAGAACCTGAGAGGAATGGCCTTCGGAGCCTGTTCTTTAGAGGTTTGTACCATATAAGATACACGCGATGCAAGAATAATCGAGAGGCAAATCGAGCTACGGTTGAGAAAGCTAGGTTAATAGTCCTAGCTCGATCGAACGAAAACGTGCAAATGAAAAATGCACGCAACCGACCGTTGGGGCTTGCGGCTCTTGAGAACCGCGCGCGCCGCCCGGGACCCCGCTGAAATCGGATCCCAAGCATCCCTCTTTTCTCCCACCGGCAATGAGCCTGTCCCTTCTGAATCGCGACAGGTCGGCCATCGATTTTTCGGTCGAAAGCCGTGAGTTCGAGAGTCCGGGCACCAGCGACTGTGAGCGGCAGAGTTTTCGCCAAATCAGTGCCGTTTCGGCAGAGGCAGCGGCACGAACTTCTGTTCAAGTATCTGGAACGCGATGCGAATTTCTGTCGCGTGCTTCATCAAGTATGTTCTGTATGCCTGCAGCAAGGGGAGCCACTCTTCGCAGCCTGTGGACAAGTCGTCTCCGGACGCCCCACGGCGAGCCGCGAGCGAAGCGTTTTCGCAGGCGGGTCGAACGGTCGCGCGGGATCGGCCGTCGCGTTCTACTTCTGCATCCAAGGCCTGATCGCCGGCATTGTCGGGACCTTGGCGGTCACGCTGTTGGACGGCGACGCGGCATGACCCATGATCTGTTACGCGACGACGATGGCGGTGCTGGTGTCGGCCGGTCTGGCGCGACTACGATCCCGTGACACGCCTGCCGAGAGGTCGCCTGTCTTCTGATATGCCAAGCGACTGGCAGGACGCCGGAAAACCTCACGACACGGCACGACGTGGCCGGACGCTCGCCGCCTCGCGACGATGGTCGCCGGCGAGCAGCGTGTAGAAGGTCGGCAGCACGAACAGCGTGAACAGCGTGCCGACCAGCATCCCGGTCACCACCACGATGCCGATCGCGAACCGGCTCGCCGCGCCGGCGCCGGTGGCGAACAGCAGCGGCACCAGCCCGGCCACCATCGCGGCGGTGGTCATCAGGATGGGGCGCATGCGCACCCGCGCCGCCTCCAGGATGGCCCGGTTGCGGTCGACGCCCTCGTGGCGCTGGATGTCGTTGGCGAACGCGACCATCAGGATGCCGTGCTTGGAGATCAGCCCGATCAGCGTGACGAGGCCGATCTGGGTGTAGATGTTGAGCGTGGTGTAGCCGAGATGGAGCGGCAGCAACGCTCCGCAGATCGCCAGCGGCACCGTCACCAGGATCACCAAAGGATCGCGGAAGCTCTCGTACTGCGCGGCGAGCACCAGGAAGATCACCACCAGCGCGAAGCCGAAGGTGATCGTCAGGCGGTCGCCCTCCTGCACGTATTGTCGGCTGTCGCCGAGCCAGTCGACGGTGACGCCGGGCGCACGCGGCAGCGCCTCCATGAAGGAGACCGCCTGCCCCATCGTCACGCCGGGCCGCAGCACCGCCGACAGCGTCGCCGCGTTCATCTGATCGAACTGCGGCAGCCGGTTGGCGCTCGGCTTCACCGTGACCGACACGACGGTGGAGAGCGGGATCATCGCCCCCGAGCGGGTGCGGACCTGATAACGACCGAGCGTCTCCGCCGTCAGCCGGTCGCTGCGGCGAACCTGCGGGATCACGTCGTAGGAGCGGCCGAAATAATCGAAGCGACCGACGTAGCTCTCGCCGACCAGCACGGCGAGCGTATCGGCGATCGCCTGCATGGTGACGCCGACCTCGCCGGCCTTGGCACCGTCGATGCGGATTTGCGCGGTCGGGCTGTCGAAGGCGAGATCGCTGTCGACGAACACGAACAGGCCGCTCCGCCACGCCGCCGCCTTCAAAGCCTCCATCTCGCGGTGGATCACGTCGAAGCCGGCCGACGAGCGCAGCACCATCTGGAACGGCAGCCCGCCGGTCGAGGCCGGCAGCGCCATCGGCTGGAACGGCGTGACGGACGCATCGTGCACGCGACCGACCTCCCGATAGAGCGTCGCCTGGATGTCGGTCGCCGAGCGCATCCGCTCGCTCCATTCCTTCAGGATGATGCCGCCGAACGCGTTGTTCAGGCCGTCGGTGCCGACCACGAAGAAATTGGCGGTGTATTCCGGGATCGACTGGAAGATCCGTTGGACGCCGGCGGCGGCGCCGGCGGTGTAGTCGAGATTGGCGTATTGCGGCGCGCGGACCGCGGTGAACACGTAGCCCTGGTCCTCCTGCGGGGCGAGCTCGCGCTTGGCGCCGAGAAACAGCACGACGATCGCCGCGAGCATCGCGCCGGCGACCAGCAGCACCGCCGGCCGCATCGTCAACGTCGCGGCGAGCGTGCGCGCATAAAGGTCGGCGAGCGCCGCGAACCGCCGCTCGATCGCCCCGGCGAGGCGTCCCTGCACGGCGGCCGCGCCGAGCAGCCGCGAGCTCATCATCGGCGACAGCGTCAGCGCCACCACGCCCGACACCACCACCGCCCCCGCCAGCGTGAAGGCGAACTCGCGAAACAGGCTGCCGGTCAGCCCGCCCATCAGACCGATCGGCGCATAGACGGCGGCCAGCGTGATGGTCATCGCGATCACCGGGCCGACGATCTCGCGGGCGCCGACCAGCGCCGCCGCGACCGGCGTCAGCCCCTCCTCGATGTGCCGATGGATGTTCTCCACCACCACGATCGCGTCGTCGACCACGAGCCCGATCGCCAAAACCATCGCCAGCAGCGTCAGCAGATTGAGCGAGAAGCCGAACAGCAGCATCAGCGCCGCGGTGCCGACCAGCGACAGCGGGATGGTGACGACCGGGACCACCACCGCGCGGGCGGAGCCGAGGAACAGGAAGATCACCACCACCACGATGACCACCGCCTCGACCAGCGTGTGCAGCACCTCGTCGATCGCGGCGTGGACGAAATGGGCGACGTCGAACTGGTTCTCCACCACCAGGCCGGGCGGCGCCACCCGCTGCATGTCGGGAAGCCGCGCTTTGACTGCGGCGACGATCTCCAGCGGGTTGCCGTCCGGGGTCGGCGCGATCTTGAGATACACGGCGCGGCGCCCGCTCGCCCAGCCGAGGGTGTCGCGGTTCTGGCTGCCGAGCTCGATATCGGCGATGTCGGACAGCCGCACCAGACCGTCGGCGCCGGTCTTGATCACCATGTCGCGAAAATCGCCGACATCGGTGGCGTCGGTCGCGGCGCTGATCGCGACGGTGGTGCGCTCGCTTTCGAGCCGGCCGGGGGCGGCCTGCACGTTGTTGGCGCGCAGCGCCGCGGCGACGTCGCCGGCGGTGAGGTTGCGGGCGGCGAGCTTCACCGGATCGAGCCACACCCGCATGGCGAGCGCCTGCGCGCCGGCGAGGTCGGCGGAGGCGACGCCCTTCACCGCGGTGACCAGCGGCTGGCCGACCCGCGTCACGAAATCGGTGATCTGGGGAATGGTCAACGTGTCGCTGACGAAGGCGACGTACTGCACGGCGGAGGCGCCGTCGGTGAGCTTGGCGACCACGGGATCGTAGGCGCCTTCCGGCAGCAGATACTTGACCTGCTGAATCTTGGACAGCACCTCCGTCATCGTCCGATCGGAATCGGCGTTGAGGACGAGCTTGGCCTTGATCCGGCTCTGCCCCATGGTCGAGCTGGAGGTGAGATACTCGATGCCGCTCGCGGTCGCGATCGCCTGGGCGATCGGCGTCGTGACGAAGCCCTGCATCACCTCCTGGGTCGCGCCGGGAAACGTGGTGTCGACGGTGATGGTGGCGCTTTCGAGGTTCGGATACTGGCGGATCGGCAGCGACAGGAGCGCGCTCGCGCCCGCCAGCATCACCAGCAGGCTGACGACGATCGACAGCACCGGGCGGCGGACGAACAGGTCGGTGACGCTCATGGCGCGCGCCCCCGCGTGGCATCGGCGGTGGCGCCGGTCGCCGTCGCGCCGATCGCGCTCGCGATGGTGACGGGCGCGCCCGGCCGGACCCGCAGCTGCCCGGCGGTGATCACCACGTCGCCCGGCGACAGCCCGTGGTCGATGACGATGCGCTCGCCGACCTGCGCGCCGGCGACCACCGGCACCACCTCGGCGTGGCCGTCGCGCACCACGAACACGCTGTCGCCGGAGGCGGTGGCCTGCACCGCGGTCGCCGGCACCAGGAGGGCGTCGGGCCGCGGCGGCCGGACGACGTCGACCACCACGAACAGGCCGGGCCGCAGCAGGCCTTCGGTGTTGCCGAGCAGCGCCTGCGCCGACACGTTGCGAGTGTCGGCGCCGACCCGCGGCTCGACGGCGTCGATCACGGCGCGGAAGCGGCGGTCCGGAAAGGCGTCGCTCGTCACCTCGACCTCACCGCCGACCCGCAGCTTTGCGAGATCCTGCTGCGGCACGGAGAAATTCACGTAGAGCCGGTCGAGCGCCACCAGAGTGGCGATCGGCGCGCCGGGCTCGACATATTGGCCGAGATCGATGCGGCGGATGCCGAGACGGCCGTCGAACGGCGCCCGTACGGTCTTCTGCGCGAGCTTTGCATCGATCTGGGCGATGGTGGCCTCGGCGGCGGCGAGCTCGGCCTCGCGCTGCTGTAGACGCTGCAGCGTCTCGCTGCCGGTCGGCGACAGTTTTTGCGAGCGATCGAGCTCGAGCCGGGCGAAGCGGGCGCGCGCCACCGCGGCGGCACGGTCGGCCCGCTCGACGCCGTCGAACAGCTGCACCAGCGGATCGTCTCGCGCGACCATCGCACCCGCCTCGAAGCGGATCGCCACCACCCGACCGGCGACCTCGGGCGCGAGCACCACCTCCTGCACCGCTCTCAGCGAGCCGGTCGCCCGCAAGAATTGCGGCAGGGTCTCGACCGCGACCGGCGCCGCCGCGACCTCGACCGGCCGCGGCGCGTGACCCCCGGCG
Organism: Rhodovulum sp. PH10; assembly: GCF_000293785.1. Taxonomy (GTDB): domain Bacteria; phylum Pseudomonadota; class Alphaproteobacteria; order Rhizobiales; family Xanthobacteraceae; genus Rhodoplanes. The sequence continues at coordinate 9,321 of NZ_AKZI01000120.1, forward strand.
GTCGCGGCGAGGCGTGCGCTCCGCCACCAGGCGATGCCGGCGAATGCCAGCCCGAGCACCGCCAGCACGACCACGATCGACGCGAAGCGCCGGGGGATCGCGGCCGGTCGCGGGTCGCGCGGGCGGGCGGTGGCCCGGTCGATCGGCTGCTCTCGGACGAATGTCGGCATGTCGGCCCCCCGGAACGAACCCCGCGGCGCGGAGAGCTTGCAACGGCAAGCCGACACACTCTATAAAACCTCGACTATAGTCGAGGTCAAGAGGTATCATGAGCGGGCCGGAGAAGGGCTTGACGGTCGGCGAGGTCGCCCGGCGGACCGGCGTGCCGGTGTCGACCCTGCATTTCTACGAGGCGAAGGGGCTGATCTCCGGGTGGCGCACCGAGGGCAATCAGCGTCGCTATGCCCGCGCCGTGCTGCGCCGCATCGCGGTGGTGCGGATCGCCCAGCGGGCGGGCATTCCGCTCGCCGCGGTCAAGGCACATCTCGACGAGATCCCGGATTACCGCGCCGTGTCGCTCGCCGAGTGGCGCCGGCTCAACGCCTCCTGGCAGGCCATGCTCGACGAGCGGATCGCCGGCCTCCTGCAGCTGCGCAACGAGCTGGAGCGCTGCATCGGCTGCGGCTGCCTGTCGTTCGCCGAATGCGCGCTGCGCAATCCCGACGACGTGCTCGCCGACGAAGGCCCCGGCCCGCGCTTGCTCGCCGTTTCGCCGGCGGCAAACGCCCCGGCACCCACCTCGCACGACCCGGGTTCGCCGGCCCCGGCCTCGCCCGAACCAGCCCCGCCCGCTTCGGTGGCCGAGCCGGCGTCGCAACGCAAGACGGCCCGCTCCGGACCCGGTCGCCCTCCCCGCCCGCCCGAGACCTGATCACGCCACGCGGCGTCGTGGTCGATTGCCCCAGTCGCAGCGCGGCCCGCTCGACGAGCCGTTCACGCTGCGGCCGATCTACGGCGCGCAGCGCGGCACCACCTGGTTGGGGTCGGTGTCGCGGACATATTGCTGCAGGAACGCCTTGAACGCCGCGGCCGCCGGCGACGAGGTGCGGGTCTCCTGCTCGTAGATCATCATCTTGCGGTTGAGCACCGGCGCCTCCAGCGGACAGATGATCAGCCCGTAGGCGGACGCCAGCTGCGAGATGAACGGGCCGGCCAGCACCACCCCGTTGCCGACGGCGGCGAGGCCGAGCGCGGTCGAGACGTGATTGACCACCTGCGATACCGCGAAGCTGGCGCCGCCGAACTCGTAGGCGATGTGGTCGATCATCTCCTGCCCCACCACGATCACCGGCTCCCGGCGCAGCTCCTCCCAGCTGACGTGACGGCCGCGGAACCGATGGTCGGGCGGGCAGATCACCGAGACCGGCGTGGTGAACAGAGTGGAGCTGACGATGTCGGGATCGAGGTTCCGCTCGGGGCCGAGCCCGAGATCGGCGTCGCCGCGGCTCACCATGTCCTGCAGCTCGCCCATCGGCACGTCGACCAGGTGAACCCGGATCATCGGGCTCGCGCAAGCGAACGCCGCCATCATGCGCGGCAGCAGCGTGCAGGCGATCAGCGGCGCGCCGGCGACCCGCACCTGGCCGGCCCGCTGCTCGCGCAGATCGGCCGTGTAGCGCTCGGCGGCACGGAAGTGCTCGACGGCCCGCCGGGCGTAGGGAAGAAAGTCTTCGCCCGCTTTCGACAGCCGCACGGAATGCGACGTCCGGTCGAACAGCTTGACGCCCGAGCGGTCCTCGAGCTCGCGGATCAGCGCGCTGACGCCGCCCTGGGTGATGTGCATCACCTTGGCGGCCGCAGTAAAGCTGCGCAGATTGGCGACGGTGAGAAAGGCCTTCAGCTGGCGACAGGAAATGTCCACGAGATGCCCCCCGAGACACGGATCTGCCGCGCCCGCGGGGGATGGCCGGACGCGGCAGACCGATCGTGGTCGACGGATGCTATCAAACGGAGCCCGGCCGCGCGAGCCGGACCGGTGTGACGCCGGGGCGGCGGAGCGCCCGCCCGGCGGGTGTCACCGCACCGTTTCGACCACCGAGGCCGCGATGGTCTCGTCGGTCAGCTCCTGGCCGAGGCCCGGCAGCTCGGGCACCGTGTAGCAGCCGTTGTTCGGCTGATAGTCGTACTTGCAGGTGCGGGTGTTCGGCTCGAGCAGCGCATAGCGGTGCAGCTCGTGGATCACGAAGTTCGGGATCGCCGCCTCCATGTGCAGCGCCGCCGCCGTCGAGATCGGGCCGCCGCACACGTGGATCTGCACGGTGGCGTCGTAGACGTGCGCCATGTCGCAGATCTTCTTCGTCTCGGAGATGCCGCCGGCGACGCAGATGTCCGGCTGGATCACGTCGATCGAGCCGTCCTCCAGGAACGGACGATAGCCCCAGCGCGTGTAGATGCGCTCGCCGGCGGCGATCGGGATCGCGACGGCGTCGGCCACCTTCTTCATCTGCTTGGAGTTGAGCGGCATCACCGGCTCCTCGTAATAGAAGACGCCGAGCGGCTCGATCATCCGGCCGAACTGAATCGCCGAGATGGTGTCGGTGAAGGCGTGCATCTCGACGATGATGTCGACGTCGGGACCGACCGCCTCGCGCATCGCCGCCAAGCGGTCGTAACCGAGCCGCAGCACCTTGTCCGGCAGCGGACCGGTGAGATAGCGCTTGTTCCAGTTGCCCTCGCGATCCATCGCGACGACGTCGACCTTGAGGGCGTCGTATCCTTCCGCGACGGCGGTGCGGGCGGCCTCGGCATACTGCTCCGGCGTGGTCAGCATCGACTTGTCGCTGCCGGCCCCCCAGCCGAACTGGAGCTGGCTCGCATAGCTGCGGATCGAGCTGCGCGTCTTGCCGCCGAGCAGCACGTAGAGCGGCACGTTCAGCGCCTTGCCGCGGATGTCCCAGCAGGCGATGTCGAGGCCGCTCATGCCGGCGAACACCACGGTGCCGCCGCCCTGCCCCCAGAACGTCTTCTTGAACATCTTCTCCCAGATCGCCTCGGTGTCCATCGGGTCCATCCCGATCAGGAGACGGGCGAGATCCTTGGCCATGCCGAAGCCGGCGGACGCGCCGACCCCGTAAGCGAGCCCGACCTCGCCGAAGCCCGTGATGCCCTCGTCGGTGCAGACGCGCACGCACACGGGGCGCCATTTGCTGGTCGCGGACTGGAAGTCGTTGGCGACGTCGATGACGTCGATGCTGGTGATCTTCATGAGAGCACTCCTGCCGACCGCGGTCGGCCTTTGCGGATCGATCAGTATTTCTGGACGACGAGCACGCCGGCCACGACGGACGCGACGGCACCGGTGAAGACCAGGCACAGCAGGCCGCCGTCGTAGCTGCCGGTGAGGCTGATGAAGAGGCCGATCAACGCCGGCGACAGCGCCGACAGGCCGTTGGCGATGCCGTTCATCGCCCCCGATGCGGTCGAGATCGACTGGCCGGGAACCAGCCCCTGCAGCAGCGTCCACGCCGCCGGCGTGCCCATGGTGGAGAAGCCGACCGCGAGCGCGAGCAGCACCGCGGAGACGTACTTGTCCGACACCGTGGCGCCGAAATAGACGCACAGGCCGGCGAGCAGCATCGCGGCGAAGAGGATCGGCGCGTTGCGGCCGATCTTGTCGCTGAGAAAGCCGACCGACGCCTTGAAGGCGATGCCGAAGATGAAGGGCAGCGAGGCGAGCCAGCCCATCTCGGCCCAGGTGAAGCCGCGCGCCGACTTCAGATACACCGGCAGCCAGGAGATCAGGCCCCAATACATGCATTGCAGGCAGAGGTACCAGATCACGAGCAGCCAGTAGTTCGGATTGGTCGCGAACGGCTTGATGCGCTCGATGAAGGAGGCCTTGCCGGCGCCCTTGGCGGCGGCGCCGGCGCGCTCGGCCGCCTGGCCCTCCTCGATGTGCCGCAGCTCGGCGGCGTTGATCGACTTGTGCTGGCGCGGCGTGTCGGCGGTGTGGCGCCACAGCAGATAGAGCGGGATCAGACCGAGCACGAGGCAGAGATGGAAGCTCTCACGCCAGCCGAACGTGCCGATCACATAGGTGAACACCGGCATGGCCACCGCGGGCGCGACCGACTGGCCGACCACCCAGGCGGCATTGGCGCGGCCACGCTCCCGCACCGGGAACCAGTTCTTCACGAACAGGCTCTGCAAGGGATAATAGAAGCCTTCGCCGACACCGAGCACGACGCGGCTGGCGATGATCATCGAGAACGCCGTGGCGATGCTGCCCATGAACAACGACAGCGTCCACAACAGGATGCACAAGAGCATCGCCCGGCGCGGCCCGAGATAGTCCCCGAGCGGGCTCAGCACCACGTTGGAGACGCCGTAGGCGGCGAGGAAGACCGACATCATCATGCCGATCTGCACCGACATGCCCTTGATGCCCATGTCGGTGAGGAACTGATCGTTGGCCGCGAGAACGGAGACGTTCACGCGGTCGAGATAGGCGATGAAGATTCCGATGAAGAGGCAGGCGACGATCACGAAGCGTTTTCGTGTGGGCGTCTCTTGCCGACCGATGGTTCCGGCGGCGAAGGCTTCCGAACTCTGCATGAGCGCAACTCCGTGCCACAGCGGGCAAAGCAGGCCGCGATTTGAGTTTCGGGGGTCTGATCCTGCGGAGAGCAGGCTACGAAGTGATCGCGCCGTTCGTTCTATGCGTAAAACGAATATTTGTAGTCGGACGAATAGCCCGGGTAATGGCGCGACGGGCCGTCGCCATGCCGTCGGGCGCCCCCGGCAACGGAGGTCACAGAGCACCGGGCGCGCGAACGAATGGTTTTTCGGAAGGGTCGGATCGCCGGTGCGGCGGCTCTCTCACGAACCGGTCGGCACCGGCCGGCGCAGCAGATACACGTCCATGATCCAGCCATGCGCGGCACGCGCTTCTGCTCGCACGATCTCGATCGTCCCGATCACCTCGCCCGCGCGTCCGGCAATCAGGATCTGGTCGGGCGTGCCGACATAGGCGCCCCAGAAAATCTCGGTGTCGGGCGCGACGGTGCGCAGCGCGCTGCCGTCGTCGAGCATCACCACGATCGTGTCGATGCCGTCCGGCACGCCGGCGGACAGCTTTCGGCCGGTGGTGATCAGAATCGACTGGCCGATGGTGTTGAGCGGAATCCCGTGCGCCGCCGCCAGCGCCTGCACGCTGCTGATGCCCGGCACCACCTCGCAGGCGACCTGGAGCCCGCTCGCCCTCACCCGCTCCAGGATGCGCAGGAGGCTGTCGTAGAGGGTCGGGTCGCCCCACACGAGATAGGCGCCGCACTCGCCGTCGCGCAGCTCGTCGCGCAGCAGGCCGGCATGGATGGCGGCGAGCCGGTCGTGCCAGTCGTCGACCGCGCCGCGATAGTCGTCGCCGGCGGGCGCGCGGGTCGGCACGGCGTATTCCACCACCCGGTGCGGGCGATCGGTGAGGAAGCGGTCGCACAGGTCGCGCCGCACGCGGGCGAGATCCTGCTTGGCGCGGCCTTTGGTCGGCACGAACACCACGTCGGCGCGGCGCAAGGCGTCGATCGCCTGCAGCGTGACGTGGTCGGGATGGCCCGCCCCGATGCCGATCACCACGACGCGTCGCGTCTCCGCCATGCCGCCCTCCCCGTCCCGCGGACGCGCCGCACGAGCCGCGCCGTACGATCCACCCCGGACGCACTCCGGTCGCATCGCACCGCCGCCGCGTCAACCGGTCACCGGCTCGCGACAGGCGCAAACGAGAAAGGCCGGGCTCTCACCCGGCCTCCGTCGCGTCGTTCGATGCCGCCCCCGCCGTCCGGCGGGCGCGGCGAAGGGAATCAGCCGGCGGCCTGCTCGCGCACCGGCACGCCCTTCTCCTTGAAGAACGGCTGCAGCTCGTTCGCCTGGAACATCTCGCGGACGATGTCGCAGCCGCCGACGAACTCGCCCTTCACGTAGAGCTGCGGGATCGTCGGCCAGTTGGAATAGTCCTTGATGCCCTGGCGCAGCTCGTCGTTCTCCAGGATGTTGATGCCCTTGTAGGGCACGCCGACGTAATCCAGGATCTGGACCACTTGGCCCGAGAAGCCGCACTGCGGAAACTGCGGCGTGCCCTTCATGAACAGCACCACGTCGTTCGACTTCAGCTCGTTCTCGATGAATTGCTCGATGCCCATGATGGCGCCCATGCTCGCGTCCGACGAGGTCCGGGTGCCGAATGCACCCGGTCCCGATTGGGTCTTATGTAGACGGCGGCCCGGCTCGCTCCAACCCCCGGTGGTCGGGGAAAGCGACGGCGCGGACCGATCCGCCGTTCACTTTTTCACGGGCGCATAGAAGGTGCCCTCGACCTCGCAGATGTCGTCCTGGTTGAGCCGGTCGACCTCGATGATGGTGCGCGGCGGATAGGGCCCCTTGCCCCACAGCTCCTCCTGCGCCTTGTTCACCAGCGGGCGATATCGGTACATGTCGGTGACGTAGACCACGATGCGCACGGCGTCGCGCAGCGAGGCGCCTTCCGATTCGGCGATCAGCTTCATGTTGAGAAAGGCTTGGCGCACCCGCGCCTGATCGCCCTCGACCAGCGTGTTGGTCTTGGGGTCGATGCCGCGCATGCCCGCCACATAGACGAAATCGCCGGCCCGCGTGCCGAGATTCCAGGTGCCGGTCGACTTGATCGCGCCCTCGGGCGCCAGCGTCTTCACGCCGTTCGGCGACAGCGGAAGGTCTTCCGCATGGGCGGGAGCCAGCGAAAGGGCGAGCGCGAGCGCCGCGAGCGCGGCAACGGTCCTGGTCGTCATGTCACCTCCGGGGGTTTTTGGAGACGGATGCGGCGGATGCCGCGGGCGGGAGAAGGCAAGCGCGAGAAGGCAAGGAGCGGGCCGGTTTTTTGGCCGGGCGTCTTTCACCGCGGATTTTTACGGCATGAAGGCCCCTTCCCCGCGTTGCAGCGAGGTTCGGGACCGACGTTGTCGCGAAAGACTCAGGCGGCCGGCGTCGACGTCTGCAGCGCGAGCGCGTGCAGCTCGCCGCCGAGCTCCTCCTTCAGCGCCTGATAGACCAGCTGGTGCTGCTGCACGCGGGATTTTCCGCGGAACGTCTCGGACACCACCGTCGCGGCGTAGTGATCGCCGTCGCCGGCGAGGTCGTGGATGGTCACCACCGCGTCGGGGATGTGGGTCTTGATCAAGCGCTCGATGTCGTTCGCATTCATCGGCATGGCCAGCTCCCCTGCACCGGGATTGTTTGCCGACAGGTTAGCACATCGTCAGGAGGCGGCACCCGCCATGTAGGCCGGCAGCCACTGCTCGTGGCGCGCCTGGAGGGTCGCGACCTGCACCGCGTGCTCGCCGGGCAGCGTCAGCGTATGGCCGCCGGTGGTGCCGAGATGGGCGACGGCGACGCCCGCCGCCCGCGCCCGCGTCTCGACCGCCACCGCGACGTCGGCCCGCGCGGTCACCACGTAGCGGCCCTGGTCCTCGCCGAACCAGAAGGCGTGCGCCGGCATGCCGTGCGCGGCCGAACCGTCGAGATGCGCGCCGATGCCCGACGCGATCGCCATCTCGGCGATGGTGACCAGAAGCCCGCCGTCGGAGACGTCGTGCACGGCGGTCACCTGCCGCTCGCGGATCAGCGTGCGGACCAGATTGCCGGTGCGCCGCTCGGCGGCGAGGTCGACCGGCGGCGGCGCCCCCTCCTCGCGGCCGCACAGGTCGCGCAGATAGAGCGACTGGCCGAGCCAGCCCTGCCCGGCCTCGCCGAGCACCAGCAACACCTCGTTCTCGGCCTTGAAGCCGATGGTGGCGCTCCTGGAGAAATCGTCCAGCAGGCCGACGCCGCCGATGGTGGGGGTCGGCTGGATGCCCTTGCCGTTGGTCTCGTTGTAGAGCGACACGTTGCCCGACACGACGGGGAAGTCGAGCGCCCGGCAGGCCTCGCCGATGCCGCGGATGCAATCGACCAGCTGGCCCATGATCTCGGGCTTTTCGGGATTGCCGAAATTGAGGTTGTCGGTGATCGCGAGCGGCCGCGCGCCGACCGCCGTCAGGTTGCGCCACGCCTCCGCCACCGCCTGCTTGCCGCCCTCGAACGGGTCGGCCTCGCAATAGCGCGGCGTCACGTCGGTGGTCATGGCGAGCGCCTTCGGCCCGTCGTTCACCCGTACCACCGCGGCGTCGCCGCCGGGGCGCTGCAGGGTGTTGCCGAGAATGACGTGGTCGTATTGCTCCCACACCCAGCGCTTGCTGCAAAGGTCCGGCGTGCCGATCAGGGTTTCGAGCGCGCGGGCGAGGCTCGACGGCGGCTCGATGTCGGCGGCGTGCAGCACCGCGGGTTTTGCGGTCGGCACGTGCGGGCGATCGTAGCAGGGCGCCTCGTCGCCGAGCTCCTTGATCGGCAGATCGGCCATCACCTCGCCGTGCCGCTTCACCACGAAGCGCTTCGACGGGTTGGTCTCGCCGACCACCGCGAAATCGAGGCCCCATTTGCGGAAGATCGCCTCGGCCTCCTCGCGCTTGCTCGGCTCCAGCACCATCAGCATGCGCTCCTGGCTCTCGGAGAGCATCATCTCGTAGGCGGTCATGCCGGTCTCGCGGCACGGCACCTTGTCGAGATCGAGGGTGACGCCGAGGTCGCCCTTGGCGCCCATCTCCACCGCCGAGCAGGTCAGCCCCGCCGCGCCCATGTCCTGGATCGCGACGACGCAGCCCTTGGCCATGATCTCGAGGCAGGCCTCGAGCAGCAGCTTTTCCGCGAACGGATCGCCGACTTGCACGGTCGGGCGCTTGGCCTCGGCCTCCTCGTCGAACTCGGCCGACGCCATCGTGGCGCCGCCCATGCCGTCGCGCCCGGTCTTCGAGCCGAGATAGACGATCGGCATGCCGACGCCGGACGCCGCGGCGTAGAAGATCTTGTCGGTCTCGGCCAGGCCGAGCGCGAAGGCGTTGACCAAATTGTTGCCGTCGTAGCTCTTGTGGAAGCGCACCGAGCCGCCGACCGTCGGCACGCCGAACGAGTTGCCGTAGCCGCCGACGCCGGCCACCACGCCGGCGATCAGCCGCCGCGTCTTCGGGTGCGCCGGCGTGCCGAACGACAGCGAGTTCATGCAGGCGATCGGCCGCGCGCCCATGGTGAAGACGTCTCGGAGAATGCCGCCGACGCCGGTGGTCGCGCCCTGATAGGGCTCGATGTAGCTCGGGTGGTTGTGGCTCTCCATCTTGAAGACGGCGGCGAGCCCGTCGCCGATGTCGACCACGCCGGCGTTCTCGCCGGGGCCCTGGATCACGCACGCGCCGGTGACCGGCAGCGTCTTCAGGTGGACCTTCGACGACTTGTACGAGCAGTGCTCGTTCCACATCGCCGAGAAGATGCCGAGTTCGGTGAAGGTCGGGGTCCGGCCGATCAGCGCGAGGATGCGCTCGTACTCGTCCGGCTTGAGGCCGTGCCGGGCGATCAGCTCGGGGGTGATCTCGGGTTCGAGGGTTTTCGGTTCGTTCGGGATCACGGGGAAGACCTTCGTGCTGCTGGGCGCGGGCGAAGGGATCGCCCGCAGCCGGGCCTTCGTCAACCGCGAAAAACACCGCGCGCGCCCGCGGGCGCTCTCCCCGTCGTCCGGGGCTTTCGAAAGGCTCGCCGAGCCGGATCGCTCAGTTGAGGCGATGCGGGCGCTCGCGCTGCTCGCCGTCGGCCGGTGGCGGCTCGGCGGCAGACGCCGGATACGACTCGCTCTGCCGCGGCTCGCCCGCCGGCCCGCCGGTCCGACCCGGCCCGTCGCCGGCCTGCGCCGTGCTTGCCTGCGCCGTCGCCTCGGCGGCGGCGCGCTCGGCATCGGCCTGGAGGTGGGCGCGATACGACTTCCAACCGAGCGGCAGGCAGCCGAGATAGACGATCGAGCCGAGCGCCAAGACCTCCCAGGGGTAGGAGATCAGCAGGGCGAAAAAGAGCACGGCCAGCACGAAGGCCGGCAGCACCAGCTCCGGCGCCACCCGCGTGCCGAACTTCTTCCCCGAGAACACCGGCAGCTTGGAGATCATCAAAATGCCGATCACCAGCGTGTAGACGGCGACCAGCGGCGACGGCATCAAATACTTGGCGACGCCGAGGAACTGCAGATAGAGCGGCAGCAGCACGACGATCGCGCCGGCCGGTGCCGGGATGCCGGTGAAATAGTTGCCGGCCCAGGGCGGCCGGTTGGGATCGTCGATCATCACGTTGAAGCGGGCGAGCCGGAGCCCACCGCAGATCGCGAAGACGATGGCGACGATCCAGCCGACGTTCTTGAGGACCTGAAGATCCCAGAAGTAGAGAATCATCGCCGGCGCGACGCCGAAATTGACGAAATCGGCGAGGCTGTCGAGCTCGGCACCGAAGCGGGAGGTGCCCTTGAGCATGCGGGCGAGCCGCCCGTCGATGCCGTCGAGCACCGCGGCGGCGACGATCGCGGCGAGCGCCAGCTCGAAGCGCCCTTCGGCGCCGAGCCGCAGCGCGGTCAGGCCGGCGCACAGCGACAGGAGGGTGACGACGTTTGGAACGAGCGTCCGCACGGGGATCGGGCGAAAGCCGCGGCGACGCGGCTCGCGGCGATCACGATCGGGATCGAAGGGAGGGAACAGCGACATGGCGGGCAACTATAGTGCGCTCTCGAAGGTTCCGCCATGCCGACGGCATCGCCGAGCGACGAAGCGTGATTTTCGGAACGAGCGGTGCCGGGGAACGGCACAGGCCTCACCGGGGCAGCGGCATTTTACCGCCCGAAGAACGTAGCGAGATCGCGGCGGCCGTCGACGACGCGGACGATCTCGATGTGGTCGAGCGGCCCTTCGTCGGTATCCGGCACGGTGCGGTAAAGAACGAGGAACGGCGCTTCGACCAGCATCCGCACCGAAGGCCGGATATCCGGCCGCTTCGGACCGAGGCGCCGCTGCGTGCGGAGCAGCTCGATCTTCTCCTCGATCCGGTCGATCCAGCACTCGGCGGCGGCCGGGTCGTGCAAGCCGATCGCGACGTAAATGTCCAAAAGGTCGGCCCGCGCCAGCGCAGTCCAGACCGCCTCAGTCGGCATCGCCCGCGGCCTTCGAGGCCTCGTCGAGCCGGCCGCGAGCCTCTCGCCGCACGTCCTCGAAGGACACCGGCCCGGCCGGACCACTGGCGATCCCGGCATCCCACAGGGCTCGCAGCCTTGCAGCATCGTCGCGCAGCAATGCGCGCCTCTGCTGCCAGTCGCGCACCGCTTCCTGCACGATGTCGCTCGTCGTCGCGTACTCGCCGGCCGCGACGGCCGCCCGCAAATCGGCGACCTGCTCGCTGGTCAGCGCCACGCTCACCGTCTCGTCGTCGGCCATCGCGACCTCCGGTCCGGATCGTAGCAAAAGCCGCGATCGCCCTGAAGCTTCTCCCCGGAGCGGGTGCCGCGCGTGCGAAAACCCTACCCCACCCGATAGGTCCGGCCCGGATCGCTCGCCTTGAGGTCGGCCAAGACCGTCTCGCCGGCGGTCATCACCTGCCCCTCGGCGACCAGCGGGCGGGTGCCGTCGGGGAGATAGACGTCGACCCGCGACCCGAACCGGATCATGCCGACCCGCTCGCCGGCGCCGATCGAGCCGCCCTCGCGCACGAAGGTGACGATCCGCCGGGCGACCAGGCCGGCGATCTGCACCATGCCGATCCGCACGCCCGACGCCGAGGCGATCACGAAGCCGTTGCGCTCGTTGCCCTCGCTCGCCTTGTCGAGCTCGGCATTGAGGAAAAGCCCCGGCGTGTAGGCGATCCGCTCGATCCGGCCGGCGACCGGCGAGCGGTTCACGTGCACGTCGAACACGCTCATGAAGATCGAGACGCGCGGCAGCGCCGCATTGCCGAGGCCGAGCTCGGGCGGCGGGACGGCGGCCTGCACGCGGGCGACCCGGCCATCGGCCGGCGCCACCACGATGCCCTCGCGCAGCGGGGTGACGCGCGCCGGGTCGCGGAAGAAATAGACGCACCACAGCGTGAGGAAGAAGCCCAGCCAGCCGAGCGGCGACCAGATCCAGAAGAGCACCAGGCTCACCAGCGCGAAGGCGCCGATGAAGGGATAGCCCTCGGAATTGACGGGCGCGAGCTGGGAGCGAATGGAATTCACGATCGACATTCGGGATCTCTCGAAATCCGGTTTTCGCGGCGCGGCGCTCTTGCGCCCGCAACGGCCGTGCCGGCGCGGACGAGCCGGGCCGGCGCTTCCTGCCTTGGTAGCACACCGCGCGCAAGCCGGATCGCCCGGCGTTCCGGCGTCCACATCTCACGGCGGCAAATCGTTACCGCCCGCCGCCGATTCCGCACCTCGCGCGCACCGCCCCGGCAGCGGGGCGGAACCAGAAGTCAATCCACCGGCTCGATCCGGTCGGCGCGGTCGGCCGAGCGCTCGGTCTCGTCGTCGGACAACCCCGGCGGCGGGTTGCGGTTGGGGGCGACCGGCGAATCGCCGACCTCGGCGAGCTTTTCGCGGGCCTGCTCGGCCTCGCGCTGCCGGTTCCACATGCCGGCATAGAGGCCGTCCTGCTCCAGAAGCTCGGCATGGGTGCCGCGCTCGGCGATTTGGCCCTGGTCGAGCACGATGATCTCGTCGGCGCCGACGATGGTGGAGAGCCGGTGGGCGATCACCAGCGAGGTGCGGTTCTCCGACACCCGCTCGAGCGCGTCCTGGATCTCCTTCTCGGTGTGGCTGTCGAGCGCCGAGGTCGCCTCGTCGAGCAAGAGGATCGGCGGCCCCTTGAGGATCGTGCGGGCGATCGCCACCCGCTGCTTCTCGCCGCCGGAGAGTTTCAGGCCGCGCTCGCCGACCTCGGTCTCGTAGCCCTTGGGGGCGGCGCGGATGAAGCCGTCGATCTGGGCGAGGCGCGCGGCCTCCTCCACCTCCGCGTCGGTCGCCTCCCAGCGGCCGTAACGGATGTTGTAGCGGATGGTGTCGTTGAACAGCACGGTGTCCTGCGGAACCATGCCGATGGCGTCGCGCAGCGACGCCTGCGACACCGTGCGGATGTCCTGCCCGTCGATGGTGATGCGGCCGCCGGTGACGTCGTAGAAGCGGAACAGCAGCCGCGAGATGGTCGACTTGCCGGCGCCCGACGGCCCGACGATCGCCACCGTCCGGCCCGCCGGCACCTCGAAGGAGATGCCCTGCAGGATCGGCCGGTCCGGCTCGTAGGCGAACTGCACGTTCTCGAAGCGGATGGTGCCGGCCGGCACGGCGAGCGGCGGCGCGCCGGGCGCATCGGCGATCTCGGGCGGGCGGCGGAGAATGCCGAACATCGTCTCGATGTCGATCACTGCCTGCTTGATCTCGCGATACACCATGCCCATGAAGTTGAGCGGCTGGTAGAGCTGGATCATCATCGCGTTGATCATCACGAAGTCGCCGATCGACTGGGTGCCGCGCCGCACCCCGACCGCGCACATCGCCATCGCGACGGTGAGCCCCACCGTGAAGATCGCCGCCTGCCCGGCATTGAGCACGGCGAGCGAGGTGTAGGTCTTCACGCTCGCGTCCTCGTAGCGCTCCATCGAGCGGTCGTAGCGGGCCGCCTCGCGGCGCTCGGCGGAGAAGTATTTCACCGTCTCGTAGTTGAGCAGCGAGTCGATCGCCTTGGTGTTGGCCTCGGTGTCGCTGTCGTTCATCTGGCGGCGGATGGCGATCCGCCACTCGGTCGCGTAATAGGTGTAGATCATGTAGACGGCGACGGTGGCCAGCACCACCACCACGTAGCGCCAGTCGAACTGATAGAGCAGCACGCCGACGATCAGCGCCAGCTCGATCACGGTCGGCACCGCCTGCAGCAGGACCATCCGCACGATGATCTCGATGCCGTTGCGACCACGCTCCAGCACGCGGGTGAGGCCGCCGGTCTTGCGCTCCAGGTGAAAGCGCAGCGACAGCTCGTGCATGTGCCGGAAGGTCCGGATCGCGAGCCGCCGCACCGCGTGCATCGCCACCTTGGCGAAGACGCCGTCGCGCACCTGGGTCAGCAGCGCCATCAGGATGCGGGTGCCGCCATAGGCGGCGGTCAGCGCCACCGGCGCGGCGAGCACCCAGCCGAGGGTGGCGGCGGTCGAGGAGGCCGGCGCCGACAGCGCGTCGGTCGCCCATTTGAAGGTGAAGGGGACGACGATGGTGGCGAGCTTGGCGCCGAGCAGCAGCACCAGCGCCCATGCCACCCGCCGCTTGAGGTCGGCCCGGTCGGCCGGCCAGATGAAGGGCCAAAGCGCGACCAAGGTGTCGATCAGCCTGGCCCCTTCGGGCGCGACGTCGCGGGAATCGGGCGCGCTGTGTCTCATTGCGGAATCGATGTCTCGGATGGCGGGCTCGGGGCCGAACGACGGGCGACGGACGGCGGCGAGAGCCCGGAAGCGGCGGAACGGATTTTTGCGGGCGGCGCGCGGCCGGGAGGGTCGATGCCCGCCGGCGGTCGCGCCTTGCCTCCATATAGGCCTTTCGGCGCCGTGTTCCATCCGGCGTGCCGTCGCGGGCGCCGCAGGACACCGCAGGACACCACCGCGCGGCGGCTTGACGCCCGCCCGCCGGTGGCGCCAAGTGCCTCACATGACCGACATTCGAAGAATCTGCGTCTATTGCGGCTCGAGCCCGGGCCACGACCCGGCCTTCATGGCCGCGGCCCGCACGCTCGGCCGGCTGATGGCCGAGAGCAAGGTCGGCCTGGTCTATGGCGGCGGCGCCAACGGGCTGATGGGGGCGGTTGCGACCGCGGTCGCCGAGCACGGCGGCGACGTGGTCGGCGTGATCCCGACCTTCCTGCGCACCCGGGAAAACATGTTTCGCGGCGCGCACGAGCTGATCGTCACCGCCGACATGCACGAGCGCAAGCGCATCATGTTCGAGCGGGCCGACGCGTTCGTGGCGCTGCCGGGCGGCATCGGCACGCTGGAGGAGCTGGTCGAGCAGCTCACCTGGGCGCAGCTCGGCCGCCACAGGAAGCCGATCCTGCTGGCCGATCTCCAGGGCTTCTGGCAGCCGCTGATCGGCGTCGTCGACGGCATGCGCGAAGCCGGCTTCATCCATTCGAGCGCGCTGATGAACTACCACGTCTGCGCGACGGTGGAGGAGATCCTGCCGACCCTGCGGGCGGCGGCCGCCGCCGTCAGCGAGGAGGAAACTGCCGGCGACACCGCGACGGTGGAGCGGCTGTGAGCGCGCTCCGACGTCATCGCCGGGCTTCGACCCGGCGACCCATCACACTGAATTAAAACTTGTTCTTCGATTTTTGATGGATGCGCGGGTCGAGCCCGCGCATGACGAACGCATGCATTCGAGGCGATGTGTGCATCCCTCGGCGCGAAAGCGGGGACCCAGGAGCGACACGGAACGGCCGACTGGATTCCCGCTTCCGCGGGAATGAGCGGAGTGTGGGGTGACGTCCCCGGAAACGATCTACGAGACGATCGGGGCGGGGTCGTCGCCGGCCATCACGGTGCGCAGGCGCGGGAGGTCGGCCCGGCACGGGCGCTCGGCGGCGGAAAGCCCGTCGCAGCGGCCGGCGTGGCGGCAGTCGCCGCACAGGCGGACGGTGCGCTCGCGCGGAAAGCGGATCGTCACGGTGGTGCCGACCCCCGGCTCGCTGGACATCTCCAGCACGCCGCCGTGCAGCTCGGCGAGCCGCTTGACCAGCGGCAGCCCGAGCCCGGTGCCGCGCAGCCCGTGCGACTCGACGCCGTGCACCTGCTCGAACGGCCGGAGCACCCGGCCGAGATCGTCCGCGGCGATGCCGATGCCGGTGTCGCGCACGGTAAAGGAGAAGCCGCGCTCGCCGGGCGGCGGCACGGTCACCGTGACGGTGCCGCCGCGCGGGGTGAACTTCACCGCGTTCGACAGCACGTTGAGCAGCATCTGACGCAGCCGCATGCGATCGGCGACCAGCCGCCGCTCGCTGCCCTCGACGTCGAGCACGAGCCGGAGGCCGAGCGTCTCGGCCTGGGCGCCGAACAGCCCGACCGCCGCTGCCACCTCCTCGGCGAGATCGACGACCTCTTCGCGCAGGACGATCCGGTCGGCCGCGGCGGCCGCATGGTCGAGAATCTGCTCGGCGAGCGCCAGAAGGTGCCGGCCGCTGTCGCCGATCGCGGTGCAGTATTCGCGGTATTTCGGATCGCCGAGCGGCCCCCGCGTCTCCAACAGCATCGCCTCGGAAAAGCCGATGATGATGGTCAGCGGCGTGCGCAGCTCGTGGCCGAGATGGGACAGCGGCGTGGTGTCCGGCAGACCGAGATTTTGGCGCGCGAGCGCGGTGCCGGCGACCTCGGCGCCGGTCGGCCCGGCCGGCGCGACGACGCCCGCCCGCTCGGCCGCCGGCGCGGCCCGGTTCGCCGTGTCCGGCGCCCCGTCCGGGAGTGGTCGGAACCGGTTCAGAAGCACCGCGCAGCCGAGCACCGTGGTCGGGAAAAGCGCCACCACCGCGCCGAGCAGCATCACCACCAGCACGCCGCTGCGGGAGCGTCCCTCGGGTGCGGCGACCGCGACCGTCAACCCCGACCCGGCGGGGGCGACGACCGTCCGCATCGCCCGGCCGGCGATGGTCGTGATGCCCGGCACCGCCTCCGGCATGCCGGCGGCCGGCGGCACCATCGTTCCCGGCGCCACCGCGCAATCGGCGATCCCCTCGGCCGGCCGCACGAGCGCCGCCACTGCGCCGTCGAGCAGCACCACCGCGACGGTGTCCGGCGGCAGCCCCGGCCCGGCGAGAAGCTCGTGCAGACGTCCGCAGCCGAGGATGGTCGCCAGCACCTCGAGCCGACCGGCCCCCCGCGCGACCGGCACCGCGATGCCGAGCCCAACCGGATCGCCATCGGGCGGCAGCACGGCGACCGCCCGCCGCGAGGTGGCGATCACCCGGCGGGCGAGCGCCGACATGCGGAGCGAATCGGACGGGGCGAGGCCGTCGACCGGCCGCTCGCGCGCGCCGTCGAGCAGCGTCACCGGGGCGCCGTGCAGCGCCGTGCGCATCGCCGCCACGTCGCGCCGAAACCCGTCGAGGTCGTCGGCGGCCAGCCGCGGCGAGCGGGACAGAAGGCGCAAGGTGCCGCCGATGGTCGCGATCTCGCGGTCGAGCGCGGCGGCGAACCCGCGGGCGGCGGCGAGCCGCTGCTCGGCCGTCGGCCCTCGCCCGCCGAGCCCGTCCGAGGCGACGGTCCACACGGCGAGCGACAGGATCGCGGCGAGCGCCGCCGCGAGCGCCCAGGCAAAAACCCAGGCGAGCGGCTGGACGAGCGCGCCGCGCCCGGATACCCGCGGCATCTTTCCGACGATCCGAGTCGTCGTGTCCATCGGTCGTGCCCCGCTGCCCGGCGATGCGGGCGCCATCCGTCCTCCGAACCGGAGGCGCGGGCGAGACACCGTCGCGCATCCGTCCGGCAGGCCCCGGCGGAGGGTGGAAAACGGACGAAACGCACGCGATACGAACAATTCGCCGCAGCGATCCCGCGCAACGCCGGCCAGGCCCGGGCGACGGGCGGCACGGCGAGGGGGACGCGGAGCGGCGAACGGGACGCCTTGCGGTCGACTCCCCGACACTGGAAGTGAAAGCGGAATCGTCGGACGGTTCAACCCCCGGCTAATACCTAGTCGACGTTATGGCCGATCACCCACCGCGCCCACCGTGCCCATCGTGACCACCGGACCAGCCCCCGACGCGGAGGGTGGTGCCGCCGACGCGGGCGGCGGACGGCGGACGGGCGAACCGCCCGGTTCCCAGCGGCGCTCGAATTGCTTTATCGTTCCGCCATCATCGTTCCGCCATCGACCACAGCGAGGCCGCGCCCCATGCGTTTCGAAGGCACCACGGCGTATGTCGCCACCGACGACTTGAAGATCGCCGTCAATGCGGCCATCGCGCTCGAGCGCCCGCTCCTGGTGAAGGGCGAGCCCGGCACCGGCAAGACCGTGCTGGCGCTCGAGGTGGCGAAGAGCGTGAACGCTCCGCTGATCGAGTGGCACGTCAAGTCGACCACCAAGGCGCAGCAGGGGCTCTACGAATACGACGCCGTCTCGCGCCTGCGCGACAGCCAGCTCGGCGACGAGCGGGTCAAGGACATCCGCAACTACATCAAGCGCGGAAAACTGTGGGAGGCGTTCGTCGCCGACGAGCGGCCGGTATTGTTGATCGACGAGATCGACAAGGCCGACATCGAGTTCCCGAACGACCTCCTGCAGGAGCTCGATCGGATGGAATTCTTCGTCTACGAGACCGGCGAGACGGTGAAGGCGCGCCGCCGGCCGATCGTCGTGATCACCTCGAACAACGAGAAGGAGCTGCCGGACGCCTTTCTGCGCCGCTGCTTCTTCCACTACATCCGCTTTCCCGATCCCGAGACCATGCAGGCGATCGTCGACGTGCACTTTCCGGGCATCAAGCCGCGCCTCGTCGCCGAGGCGCTGCGCCTGTTCTACGAGATCCGCGACGTGCCGGGGCTGAAGAAGAAGCCCTCCACCTCTGAGCTTCTCGACTGGCTGAAGCTCCTGATGGTCGAGGACGTCGGCCCGGAGACGTTGCGCGAGCGCGACCCCAAGAAGCTGATCCCGCCGCTGCACGGCGCGCTGCTGAAGAACGAGCAGGACGTTCACCTGTTCGAGCGCCTCGCCTTCATGGCGAAGCGGGAGAGGCGGTGAAAAAGGGGGCGAATGGCGAATGGCGAATGGCGAGTAGTTGAAGGGGGCGAATGGCGAGTGGCGAATGGCGAGTGGAAAGTCCGCTACCGTTCTTTCGCTACTCGCTACTCGCTACTCGCTACTCACCATTCGCCACTCGCCCCTCCCACGGAACCACCCTTCCGGCTCGCCCGTTCCCCGAGCGGAACGTTCCGAAGGGAGACCCACATGCGCATCCGAACGATCCTCGCCGCCGGCCTGCTCGCCGGCGTCGCCGTTCCGGCTCTCGCCCAGAGCCAAAGCTCGGCCACAGCGTCCGACAGCGCCACCAAGGTGGTCCAGATGAAGGACACCAAGGGCAACACGGTCGGCACCGTCGAGCTGCGGCCGACCGCGCACGGCACGCTGTTCGTCGCCAACCTGCTGAACCTGCCGCCGGGCACCCACGGCTTCCACGTCCACGAGCGCGGCGTGTGCGATCCGCCGTTCCAGTCGGCCGGCGGACATTTCAACCCGACCGACGCCAAGCACGGCTACATGAACGCCGACGGGCCGCATCTCGGCGACCTGCCGAACGTGCATGTCGGCGAGAACGGCCGCGCGGTGGCCGAGTTCTATTCCGACAAGCTGACCATCCGGTCGAACCAGGCCACCGCCCAGGCGACGGGCCAGACCACGGGCGGCCAGACCACCGGCGCCGCGAGCGGCGGACAGGGCGCCGCGGGCAATACGGGCTCCGGCCCCTACTCGCTGCTGACGCAGAACGGCACCGCCATCATGATCCATGCGAATGGCGACGATTACGACGACATGTCGAGCGCCGGCGGCCGCATCGCCTGCGGCGTGATCAAACCGCCGTCCTGACGCCATCCGGCGCGAACGGCGCGTGGTTCGGGCGGGTGGCCGGTGCGGCCACCCGTTCGACCCGCAGAGCGACGGCGCCGTGATTGTTCGCATAAGTCTGCCACGTGTCGTTGGCGAAGCAGTGGAGATAGCCGCCCTCCCCGGCCGCGATGTCGATCGTGCAGCCGGAGCCGATCAGAAAGGTGCGGTGACGCAGCGGCACGTCGTCGGCGCCGATGCCGCGGCCATTGGCGACCACCCCGACCAGCGCGAGCCACGGATACTCCTCGATCCGCCGAGTGAGCCAGAAATCCGCCTCGTCATTGCCGGACAGCCGTCGATAGAGATGCTCGGCACGCCCGAGCACCGACGAGATCGCAAGCAGAATCTGCGCCGGAGCGAAGGTCCGGTCGGCTTTTCCGGCGGGATCGTATCCGATGCGCCCGTCGAGCCACTGGCCGGACGCCGTCATCCGGTAGCGCCCCTCGTCCAGAAACAGATGGGTCGCGGTCCAGCGGTCGCACGCCCGGATGTCGACGGTGATCGGCTCGTCGTCCGGAACGCGGGTCGGCCAATAGTCGCCTTGCGCGAGCGGCGGATCGCGATGCCGACGCAGTGCGGAGGCGTGGAACCGCGACGCCGCGTCGGCGCCCGCGAACGAGGGAACCCCGCGCGGCGCGCTCTTCAGGACCGCGAAAATTCCGGTGAGCGGATCGTGGACGATTCCGCGTGGGTCGGGGACGATCTGGTCCTTCACCCCGGCGCGGAAGGCGAGGCCGCATTGCTCCGCCTCGTCCACCATCCATTGCAATGCGCCGTCCGACAGACCCGTCTGGGCGTAGCCGCCGCCGACGTCCGAATGCACGCCGGGAAACCAGAGCTGCTTCACGCCGTCGCGGTCCTCGAGCGCACGACCGTCCGGCTTGGTCCAGAACGTCGGCGTGAACGTCTGGCGGCGCTCGTCGATGGCGACGGCGTGGCGGGCGTGGCGCACCCGCGGGCCGAGCCGGGTGTCGTGAAAGGCATGGTCGTGGCGATCGTCCAGCAGGTTCAGGATCGCGAGATCGTCGGGGATGCCGAGCGCGCCCACGGTGTCCCACACGCCGATGAAGTGGATGGGGGTCGTCGCTGCACCGGCACCGGGCACGAACCCGGCCGACGACCCGACCGCCGGCGGCGCGTCGTGAAAATCGAGCCGCGCGAGTTCGGTCGTCGGCCGCCTTTTGCGATAGCAGGCGAAGGCGAGATCGATGCGCCGCCACGCTTCGGCCGGCGCGAGCGCCGGCTCGCCGATGTTCAGGAGGCCGCAGCAACCGATCATGCCGGCGAGGCTGCGCACCGTGAAGGCGCCACGACTGAAGCCGAACAGGAAGATCCGGTCGCCCGGGCGATAGTAGAAGGCGAGGCGCTGATAGCCCCGCTCGATGTCACGGACGAGCCCGTCCCCGAGCGCGCCGCCGACCAGCCGGTTCCACCAGCCGCCCTCGGTGCCGACGCCCGGCTGATAGGAGACGATCTGGGCGATGCCGTCGGCGTCGTGAGGGGCGAGCGCGTTGAAGAGCTTGCGCACATTGGTCGGGGCCGGCAGCCCGTCGTCGACGTGCTCGGGCGTGCTCCAGGTGCCGTCGCAGCAGATCACCAGATTGGCCATCGCACCCTCCCGGCAGACCGCCGTCGGGTGCAACTCTAAGACTTGGCGGAACGTCGCCGCAATTCACGATCGACAGATTGCGGCCGCTCACGTCACGATCGCGGTCTTCACCGAGGCCGGGTCGGCGGCAGCGTATGTGCACAACAGCGCAGCGGCGCGGGCGATCGTCTGCTCGAGGCCTGCGGTGCCGGAGAAGGCGTTGATCACCATCAGCACGCGGGTGGTCTCGGGGCGGATCATCGCGCGCTCGGAATCGCTGGTGGTGCTGCCGAAGGCGCCCTCGGCGTCGGCATAGAGCGGCATCCCTTCGAGGTTCAGCACGTCCTTGCCGATCCCCTTGTAGGCCTCGCCGGGTTGTCCGATCCGGAAGACCACCGGCGGCACCACCCGGTCGAGGTCGAAGGTGCCGAGCGAGTGGCGGCTCTCGATCGAGACGAGATTGTTGATGTCGACGATGGTGTTGACCCTGTAGAGCCCGCTCCCCTTCAGCACCCGGCGCAGCAGCGCCTCCTGCGAGCCGCGATAGCGGGTCGGGTCCTTGCCGACCGCGCGATAGGCGCGCCGCAACGCCTTGATCGGTGGCAGCGCCGGCAGGTCGGCGAGCGTCAGCGTGCGGCGCATCTCTGCGAGCGTTTCCTCGACCTCGGCCCACAGCGCGGAATCGTCCGCCATCACCCGGGCGTTCGCCTCGACGACGCCGACGGCGAGATCGGGACACGCGGCCTTCAGGGCGGGATCGATGGTGATGGTCATGGCGGGACTTCCAAGGTGTGACGGCAAGGCCGGGGCCGGTCAGTGCGGGCGGTTCCGCCGCTTCCCGCGCCGCCGCACCGGCCGGCGCGGGCGGCCGGGATCGGGCACAGGAACCACGGCTTGATCGGCGGGCGGCTCGGCCGGCGCGACCTCGGGGGAAGGCTCCGCGGTCCTGGCCCGCCGCGAGTCGACCTCCTCGGCGGACACGCTCGGCAGCGCCGGGCCGAAGGCGGGCTCCGGCTCGTTCGACCGCTCGGCGGTACCGGCGGGCGGCGTATTCTTCGCAGGCGTCTCGGCGACCGCGCCGCCGGCGGCGACGGGCATCTCGCCCCGGACGAGCGTCTCGTCCGGCACCGGCGGCTGCCCGGCCGCGACCCGCTTGCGGGCCCGCCGGCGCGCCATCGCGGCGGACACGCGCTCCCGGCGATTGCGGATTTTTCCCCGCACCTCCTGAAACACCCGTCCCGCCAAACCGCCGGCCCAGACCAGATCCCACGGCTCGAACGCGGTCCAGGTGTCGTCGCCGTCGACGATCGCGTGGGCGATCAGGTTGCCGGCGAGCGCGGTGGTGTTCAGCCCGTGGCCGCCGAACCCGCTGGCGAGCCACAGGCCGGGCGTCACCTCGCCGATCTGCGGCATGCGGTGGAGGGCGAAGCCCATGGTGCCACTCCAGGCGGCGGCGATCTCCGGCCGCCCGAGCTGTGGATAGGTTCGCGCGATCGCGTCGCGAAGGCTTTCGGCGACCTTTGCCGTGTTCGGCGTGAAGCAGCTTCCCTCGCCGCACCACAGGAGCCGGTCGCCGTCGACCACGCGGTAGTGATAATTGGCGAAGCGCGAGTCCGACACCGCCCCCGGCCAGGCGACCGCCTCTCGCAAACGCTCGCCGAGCGGCGCGGTCACCACCACGGTGCTGGTGATCGGCATCAAGGTGGCGGCGAGTTCCGGCATCAGCCCGCCGATCTGGACGTTGCCGGCGAGCACGACATGGCCGGCCCGGACCAGCGCGGCGGGTGTGGCGATGCGCTTGCGCACGCCGGCGGGGTCGATCTCGATCGCCGGGGTCTTCTCGAAGATGCGCACGCCGGCCGCCTCCGCCACCCGGGCGAGGCCGAGCGCATAAGCGAGCGGGTCGACGTGGAAGGCGCCGGGAACGTGCAGCGCGCCGAAATAGCTCTCCGAGCGCAACACCTCGCGGACCCGCCCGGCCGGCCACGTCTCGACCGCCGCACCGAACTCGTTGCGCAGCAGCGCTGCCGTCTCGGCCAGCTCGGAGAGGTCGTCGGTGGTGTGGACGTCGAGCCAGCCGCGGCCGGGCGACACCCCGTCCAGCGCATTCTCCTCGATCACCGCCCGCACATAGGCGACGCCCGCTTCCGACAGCGCCCACAACTGGCGTGCGCGCAAGAGGCCGACGCGCTCGACGATCACCGCCTCGTCGCAATTGTAGCCGGGCAGCACGAAGCCGCAATTGCGCGAGGAGGCGTTCCAGGCGATCCGCCGCGCCTCCAGCACGGCGACCGACCAGCCGAGCCGGGCCACCTCGAGCGCGGTGGTGAGCCCGGCGAGACCGGCGCCGATCACGCACACGTCGACGTCGAGATCGTGGCCGAGCGCGGGGCGCGGCGGCACCGCGCCCGCCACCGCGGCGTGCCAGCTGCGCCCGTAGTCGTCGGCGATCGTCTCGTCCATGCTGCCTCGCCCCTGCGGCGCTCCGCCTTTCCGCGATGTTGCCCTATACCGACATTTCGTCCATGAGGTCACGTCGTTCCGGGTTTTTTCGCCGCGCGCCGTGCTGGACTTTGTGCGCCGCCACATGGATTCTGCAACCATGCGCCGACTGATCCTGCTCCGTCATGCCAAGGCCGACCCGGCCGCCGCCGGGCAGACCGACCATGCCCGAAAGCTCGCCCCGCGCGGGCTCGCCTCCGCCGAGGTGGTCGGCGCCTACATGGCGCGCCACCATCTGGTGCCCGACCGCGTGCTGTGCTCGACCGCGCAGCGCACCCGCGAGACCTGGGCGGGCGTCGCCGCGGCGTTTTCGCCGGCGCCCGAGGTGGTGTTCGAGCGCCGGCTCTACGGGGCGGAGGCCGACAAGATCCTCGCCGCGGTCGCCGGGCAGCCGGACGAGGCGGAGACGGTGATGGTGGTCGGCCACAATCCGGGCCTGCACGTGCTGGCGACCCGGCTGATCGCCGCCGGCGACGTCGAGAGCCGCGAGGCGTTGCGCGAGAAGCTGCCGACCGCCGGCCTCGTGGTGATCGATTTCGCGGTCGAGGCGTGGGCCGACGTGCACCCGCTCGGCGGCCGGCTGGACCGCTTCCTGGTGCCGCGCAGCCTGGACGACGCTACACACTGAGCGTCGTCCGGGCGATCGCCGAGACGGTGCGGCGCCCGACCGTCCCCTCCCCGACGGACGACGGTGGTATCAGAACCCGCCGGAAACCCTTTATTATCCGTATTCCCTCGCATTTTCGCGAAACGGAACCGCGCGGCGGAACAACGCGCGGTGGCCTTTCGTTCAGCACGAGTTCGAACCTGCCCACGCGGGCATCTTCGCGACAACCGGGCCGGTGAATGGAACCGCCTAGCCCATTTTGCGTTGTCTCATGGCTTTCATGGTTCCAGTGGCTGCTCAGATGGACTACTTCAAGATCGACCATCACCCCATCGAGGACGGCCGCGAGCTCGAGTGCCGAAAGGATGCCCGTTCGCTCGGACGCCCGTTCGACGACAGCGAGCTCGACAAGCTGCCGCAGCCGACCGACGACGATCCGCCCTACCGCCCGTGGTGGGTGGTGGACCGGACCTGACCCGTCGTGTCGGCACCTCGACCGCCCGGCGCGTGCGATTTCGCCACGGCGCAGTCGCGCGCTTCGGACGGACCCGGACCGATCTCGAAGGTGGCCCTTGCGCGCCGCCCCGTGAAGCAGCCCCGTCGCCATATCGCCCGCACCGTTCGCCACCCCGCCGATCCCCCTCTTCGCCGGCCGCTTTGCCCCCGGGCGAGGCTCACACTTCCCCGCCCCCCTGCTGCTGCGACAGCGAGAAGGCCCGCGACGGCGCAAGCGCCGGGTCGGTCCCGCAAAATCCCGGTCGCCTCGCGTGAGGGCGGATCTCGTCCGGTCGCGAAAAGGTGTTCCGCGTGAGCGCGCCTTTGGCGTTAGGCTCTGCCCGCCCGTCGGTTCCGCTTTCGGCCGTGGCCGCCTCGATTCCGCGGAACGTGCGGTCATGCAGTGCGGTTCGTTTCCCGGTGGTTCGTTTCCCGGTGCTTCGTCTCGTCGATTGCCCGTCTCCGTTCCCGTTCGGCATTTTTCCGCTCGCACCTTCACTCACGAGGCCCTCATGATCCGGTTCGGCACGTTGTCGGCGACGCTGGTCGTCCTCGGCACCCTCGCGCAGCCCGCCCTCGCCCGCACGCCGTACGACGGCTCCTGGAGCGTCCTGATCATCACCGACCGCGGCTCCTGTGACCGCGCCTACCGCTACGCGATCGATATCGACGGCGGCATCATCCGCTATGCCGGCCAGATGGGCATGAATTTCGACGGACGGGTCGGGCGCGGCGGCCGCGTGCGGGTGAACGTCTCGGCCGGCGGCTCGGCCGCCAGCGGCTCCGGCCGGCTCGGCCGCGACTATGGCGGTGGCGTCTGGCGCGGCCGCGGTGCGACCGGCAGCTGCTCGGGCCGCTGGACCGCCGAGCGCCGCTGAGGACACTCGTGTCGGACGACGCCGGCATCGCGAGCGTCGCAAAGGCGCTCGCGTCTTCCGCTCCTCGCTTCGATCGCCAGCGTTCGCGATCCCGGCCCGGCGGACCGTCCTCGGTCCGGCCCGTTTCCCGTTTCGCCTCCGTCAGATCCCGGAGCGCGGCCCTGCGACCTTCGGCATCGCCGCCGTGTCCAGGGCCCGACGGAACAGGCCTCGCGACCCTCGCGTTGGGCTCGAAACGGACCGCCGGGCGGCGGTGCCCTCCCGGCCTTCCGCAAGAGGCGACGACTCTCCCGCGCACCGGCGAACGAATTTTTGGAGGATCTGCATGCTCCGTCGCTCCCCCGCCCTGCTCGGCCTCGCGCTGGCCGCCGCCCTGACGGCGGCGCCGGCCGCCGCGCAAAGCCCGCAGCAACCCGCCGCTCCCTCGACCGGACCGGCCGACGCCGCACCGCCGCCCGCCCGCAATCTCGACTGCCCGCCCGGCGTGAGCCCGCAGGAGGCGCCGACCATCGGCCGCGGCACCACCGGCTCGGCCGGCTCGGGAGAGTCGCTGTCCGGCAAGCTCGCCGACTCGAACGGCATCGTCTGCCCGCCGGCCCATCCCGATACCGGCATGGTCGAGCCGCCGCCCGCCGGCGGGGCGCTGCGGGTGATCCCGCCGCCCGGCACGCCCGGCGGCGACCCGACCGTCACCCCGAAGTGATTTTTTTCCGGCGTCTCGGACGCCGCCCGCCCGGCAGCCCCGCACTGACGACCAACGAGCCACGAAAAACAAACGCCCGCGAGTCTCGCGGGCGTTTTCCGTTCGGTGCCCGTCGGGCGACACCCTGTCGAAGCGATGTCGACGCGACTGCGAGCGGTGGGTGGCCGGCGGACCCTCGTCGGCTCCCGCCGGCCGCCGAGCACCTTCCGATCAGCGGGCCGCCGCCGCCTTGTCGTTGACGCCGCGCTCGGCCATCGCGGTGAGCTTGCCGTCGGTCGCCTTCTCCTCCTCGAGCGTCTTCTCGAGCACGCTCGCGCAGTCCGCCCGGCCGAGTTGCTTCGCCCAGGCGATCAGCGTGCCGTAGCGGGTGATCTCGTAATGCTCCACCGCCTGCGCCGAGGCGATCAGCGCCGCATCCAGCACCGTCTTGTCGTCGACCTCGCCGGCGACGTCCTCGGTCTCGTCGATGATGCCGTCGATCGCCGGGCAGTCGACGCCCTTCGCCTCGACGCCGTGCATGCGGAAGACGTCCTCGAGCCGGGCGATGTGGTTCTGGGTCTCGCCGAGGTGCGACTTGAAGGCTTCCTTGAGCTGCGGGTTGGACGCCTTCTCCATCATCTCGGGAAGCGCGCGGGCGATACGGTTCTCCGCGTAATAGACGTCGCGCAGCGTGTGCACGAACAGATCGTCCATCGAAC
Organism: Rhodovulum sp. PH10; assembly: GCF_000293785.1. GTDB lineage: Bacteria > Pseudomonadota > Alphaproteobacteria > Rhizobiales > Xanthobacteraceae > Rhodoplanes. The sequence continues at coordinate 36,260 of NZ_AKZI01000120.1, forward strand.
GGATGTCCTTCGAGAAAAGGCCCATGGGGTTCCTGTCCTGTCGGTTCGTTTGAGGGGACCGGCGCCGGACGGCGACCCGGTTCGTCGGATCAACGGGACAGGGAAAGAGGGGTTCCGGGCCGCCTCGCAGCGCCGGACGGGGTTCCCCGGGTTCCGGCGCGAGAGGCCGGAAAGCCCCGCGAGAGGGGCGAAAATCGGCCCCGCAGGACAGCGCGTCGCAGGCGCGATTTGACCTCGATCAAGGCCGCGAGCGTAAACACTCCTTTACAGTCCGCGCCCATGAACAGTGTCATCGCGCTCGCTGAACGAAACGTTCCCCGATACACCTCGTATCCGACCGCGCCGCACTTCACGCCGGCCGTCGATGCCAAGACTTACGCCGGCTGGCTCGCCGCCATGCCGTCGGGTTCCACCCTGTCGCTCTACCTGCACGTGCCCTTCTGCACGGACATCTGCCTCTATTGCGGATGCCACACGAAGGCGGTGCGGCGCGCCGAGCCGCTCGACCTCTACACCGACCGGCTGATCGCCGAGATCGGCATGGTCGCCGCGGCGGTGGCGAGCCACAAGGTGGTGCACATCCATTGGGGCGGCGGCACGCCGTCGATCCTCGGCAAGGACCGCCTCGCCAAGATCGTCGGGACGATCCGCGAGAAGTTCGATCTCTCGACGCTGGTCGAGCACGCGATCGAGCTCGACCCGCGCCGGGTCGACGCCGACCTCGCGGCGGCGCTGGTCGCGATCGGCGTCAGCCGGGCGAGCCTCGGCGTGCAGGACTTCTCGCCGCACGTTCAGGAGGCGATCGGCCGGCCGCAGCCGTTCGAGGTGGTCGAGCAGGCCGCCAAGGCGCTGCGCGATGCCGGCATCGATCACATCAATATCGACCTGATGTACGGCCTGCCGCGGCAAACCATCGCCGACGTCGAGCGCAGCGCCAGCCTCGCCGCCTCGCTCGAGCCGTCCCGCCTCGCGCTGTTCGGCTACGCCCACGTGCCGTGGTTCAAGGGCAATCAGAAGCTGATCGACGTCGCGAGCCTGGCCGGTCCGGGCGAGCGCATCGAGCAGGCCCGCGCCGCCTCGCGGACGCTCGCGAGCCACGGCTACGTGCCGATCGGCCTCGATCACTTCGCGCTGCCCGAGGACGACCTCGCGACCCTCCAGCGCGACGGCCGCCTGCGCCGCAATTTCCAGGGCTACACCACCGACGAGGCCGACGGCCTGATCGGGTTCGGGGCGAGCGCCATCGGCAAGCTGCCGCAGGGCTTCATCCAGAACGCCGTCGACATCTCCTCCTACAATCGCACGATCGAGAGCGGCTCGCTCACGACCGTGAAGGGCGTCGCGGTGTCGAGCGACGACGTGTTGCGGGCGGAGATCATCGAGCGGCTGATGTGCGACCTCGGGGTCGACCTCGACACGCTGCCCGCCAGCAAGACGAGCGACGATCTCGACACCAGCTTCGCCCACGAGCTGCACGACCTCGACGGTTTGGTCGCCGCCGGCATGGTGCGGATCGACGGCCGCCGGATCAGCATCACCGAGGAAGGACGCCCGTTCGTCCGCCTGGTGGCGGCGGCCTTCGACGCCTACCTGCCGCAGAACCGGTCGCGCCACTCGGTCGCCGTCTGATCACGGCGGCGCGCCGTCGGCGACGACGAGAAGACGATGTGAAAAAGGCCCGCTCGCGCGGGCCTTCTTCGTTCTTGGATGCCGCGTTCCGCCAACCCGTCCCGTTGCGGGATCACCCGCGCGCCGACGTGCGGCCGGTGCGGCGGCTCGCCGCCTTGGCCGGCCGCGAGGTGCGCGACGCCGTCTTCGCCCGCGCCGCGGCCGCCTTGGGGCGGCCGGCGCTCGCCCGCGCGCCCGCCTTGCCTGCTGCCGCCTTGCCGGCTGCCGGCTTGCGGCCACCGGTCTTGCGAGCGGTGGTCTTGCGGGCGGCGGTCGGGTTGATCGCCGTCTTCGCCATGCCGGTGAGCTTCTTGTCGGTCGCCACCTCCTCGTCCAGCGTCTGCTTGAGGAGCGCGACGACGTCCTTGTGGCCGAGCTGCTTCGCCCAGGCGATCAGCGTGCCGTAGCGGGTGATCTCGTAGTGCTCGACCGCCTGCGCGGCGGCGATCAGCGCGGCGTTCAGCACCGCCGGATCCTCGACCTCCGAGGCGATGTCCTCGGCCTCGGCGATGATGCCGTCGATCGCCGGGCAGTCGGTGCCCTTCGGCTTGCGGTCGAGCGCCTTGAACGCCTGCTCGAGCCGCTTGATCTGCTTCTTGGTCTCGCCGAGATGGGTCTTGAAGCCGCGCTTCAGCTCGGCATCGGCGGCTTTCTCGATCATCTCGGGCAGCGCCTTCTCGATCTGCTGCTCCGCATAGTAGATGTCTTCGAGTTGATGGACGAACAGATCGTCCATCGTGTGGATCTCGTCAGAAAACAGAGCCATCTCGCCGCTCCTGGGGAATTCGTCAGGGGTTTTGCAGTCGCCACATGCCGAAATGCACGCGACGCCGGTGGTATTCTCGCCACCAACGATCGATCACCGGCGCGGTTCCTGACGGTTTCGGCCGAACGGGTTGAAACGCGGACGAAAATGAGCACGATGCAGCCCCGGATGGCGCCCCCGTGTGGGGCGTCGGTGCGAGGCGTTGCGCGACAGTGCCGCACGCGCCGGAAAAGCACGCTCGAAAAGAAGTGCCCGAAAGACACGACGCCCCGCATGCCCGACTCCCCCGAACCGTCCTCCGCTCCCGTCACCCCCGCCAGCCCCGTCACCCCCGTCGGCACGCCGCGGGTCTTCGTCCTCTGCACGGCGGCGCTCGCCGGGGTGCCGCTCGCGCTCGCGGCGCGCCTGCTGCTCGACCGCGCGGGGCTGTCGCTCGGCGCGCTGTGGCAGGTGGCGGGCGATCCGACCCGTACGCCGATGCGGGCGGCGATCGCCTGGTGGCTGATCGCCGCCGCCGCGCTCGCCGGCGGCTTTGTGGTCGCGGCACTCGCGGCGCTCGACGCGAAGGCCGGTCGCGCCCGCGCCGCGCTGCGCTGGATCGGCGGCACGGCGCTGCTCGCCGCGATGGTCGTCGTCGCGCACGAGACGGCGATGCCCGCCGGCCTGCCGGCGAGCGCGAGCGTCGTGCTCGGCCTGTCGGTGATGCTGCTCGCCGCGCTCCTGTCGCTGCTCGGCGCCTTCTTCGCCACCCGGCGATAGAGCATCGTCGGTGCGGTCGGACCGGATGCTTCCGCTGGTCCCCGCGAACGCGGGAGCAAGCGAAATGGGGGGCCGACGCCATCGAAAGGCATCGAGATGCCCGAACCGCGAGACACCCTCGCATCACAAAAAAAACATCTCGGCCGTGCTACACGAAGCGCTCCCGCATTTTTCGGCCGCCCCGTGTCGAGCCCGGCCGTTCGGCCACAGGGCGGGGTGTACTCGTCGAGTCACAGCACGGGGTGAGGCCATGCACATCGAGACGGTGACGAAAACGCGCGGCGTCAAGACGTTCGGCGTCAGGACGTTCGGCGCCGCGTTCGCTCTGGCCCTGATCGGCACCTTGGTGGTCGGGATCGCCGGCCCCGATCCGTCGCACGCCGCCTCCCGCAAGCGCCTCGAATGCCCGCCGCCGTCCGAATTGTGGTTCGCCGATCCCGAAAAGGCCGAGGCACAGGCCAGGACCTGCGACGCACGGGCGAAGCGTGCCGAGAAGAAAAAGTCCCGTCGCAAGCACGACACGGCGGGCGCCGGCGCGGCCGGTGCCGGTGCCGCCGCCGCTGCGGCGGGAGCCGCGAGCGCGGCTTCGGCGAGAGCCGCCGAGCCCGCCGAGCGAAAACCCTTCACCGAGGCCGAGCAGGCGGCGGCGACCGTGCCCGGCATTCCGGACGCACGCTTCTGGGCCGATTCGACCGCGGCTTACGAGAAGGTTCTCGGCCATGCGGGAAAAAGCTGGCTCGCGCTGTCGGCCGGCGGCGAGGATTCGGCCTTCGGCGCCGGGCTGATGACCGGCCTGTCACAATCCGGCAAGCGGCCCGACTATGCGGTGGTGACGGGCGTCAGCTCGGGCGCCCTGCTGGCCCCGTTCGTCTTTCTCGGCTCGCACTACGACGAAGCGTTGCGCGAAAACATCACCGAGATCAACGCCGCCGAAGTGTTCGAGGACCGCCGCACCGCGACCAGCCTGCTCGACACCTGGCCGCTGCGCAAATTCATCGCCCGCCGCATCACGCCGGACCTTTTGAAGGAGATCGCCCGCGAATACGCCCGCGGCCGCCGGCTGATCGTGATCACCACCAATATCGACGCCGCCCGCCCGGTCGCCTGGAACATGGGGGCGATCGCCGCCGCCGGCACCGACGCCTCGCTGAAGCTCTTCCGCGACATTCTGGCGGCGTCGAGCGCGATCCCCGGCCTGTTCCCGCCGGTGACGATCGAGACCGAGGCGAACGGCCGGCGCATCCAGGAGATGCATGTCGACGGCGGGCTCGCCGCGACGATCTATGTCGCGCCCGACTCGATGCTGCTCGCCACCTCCACCGACCGGCTGCCGATGTCGGAGCTGACGGTGGTGGTGAACGGCAAGCTGCGCTCGGAGTTCTCGCTCACCGATTCGAGCCTGATCGGCGTGCTCGGGCGCTCCCTGTCGATCGGCGTGAAGCGGTCGAGCAGCAGCATCGTCGCGCTCGCCGCGGCCGCCGCCCGGAAGAGCGGCACGACCTTCAACCTCGCCGCGGTCGACCAAAAATTCGACGAGGCGAGCACCGGCCTGTTCGATCAGAAATACATGAGCAAGCTTTTTGCGGTCGGGCTGGCGCAGGGCAAGAGCGCGACGCCGTTCGAGACCACGGTGCCCGAGCGCTCGGCTTCGCGGGATTCCGCACCGGCGGCCACGGCACCGACCGAAGCACCGCAGGCCGAGGCACCGCGGGCAAACCCACCGCAGACGACCGACGAAACGCCGGACGCCGCGGCACCGGCTCCGGAGCGGCCCGCGTCCGAGCAGACCCGCGCGGTCCAGTAGCCGCCGCTGGCCGCGGCCGCACATTTGCGAAAGCGCTTGAACGCGCGACGCGCTCGGCACCAGGAGCGCGGTGCCGAGCGGCGCGAGACAGCATCCCGGTTGCGTGGACCCGGACACGGGCCTCAGTAGCAACACGGGTGTTAACAAGTTCGGATTTCACGGCCGACAATTCTCGCCATTGCCCAGAAAGGGAGCAGCATACCGTCGCGCTGCCGCTCCTTTCGGCGCCCGGTCTCGCCGCTCGTGCGCGACACGATCGACCTTGCAGGACGGCGCGCCCCGGTCCATTCCTGGAACCGGTATTTTCGTTTTTTCATCCGCGAGCCCGAGCATGATGTTTCGTCGCGCCTACGCCGGCCTTCGCGCCTCCGGTCCGCGCTGGCTCGTTCGCCTGGTGCCGAACGAGTACGCCCTGCCCCGCCTCGGCATCACCCGCGGCATTCGCGACGCGCTGATCCGCGCGAGCGACCGCTTGCACCGGGCGACGCCGGCGAGCGTCGTGTGGTCGGAGGACTGCCTCCAGGTCTTTTACGATCTCTCGGTCGCGCCGGTGTCGTGGGATTTCGCCCGAACGCTCGCCGCCGCCGAGCTCGAGCGCCGCCGCCGCGGGTTTGCCGGCATCACCGTGGTGTTCGTGCCGGGCGCGCATCGGGGCCTGCGCAAGGAGGACCCGGCGATCGAGGCGGCCGACGACGTCGCCGCACGCCAGTGGCGGCTGCGTCACGTGCTGCTGCCGATGCTCTCGCTGCTGCCGAGCGTGCGCGGCTTTGCCGTGTGCGCCGACCGCGACCAGGCCTGGTCGCTGATCGCCCCCGGCAAGGCGCATCTCTATCCGGAAGACTATCGCCTGTCGGTGCCGCGCCGGCCCGATCCCCGCGACCTGTTCGACCGGGCGCGCGAAAACCCCGGCGTCTGGCCGCTGCTCGGCGCGACCGCGCACGGGAAAAAGCTCGCCGACGCCTGGCTCGCCCGGGTGGCGGGGGAGCGGCGGGCGATCGTGATCACGCTGCGCAATACCGGCCTCTCGCCCGGCCGCAACAGCCGGATCGCCGACTGGGTGGCGTTCGCCGAGGGGCTCGATCCGGCGCGCTACGCGCCGATCTTCGTCCACGACAGCGATGCGCCGTTGCCGGCGCCGCCCGGCGTGGACCGCTTTCCGGTGTGCGCGGCGGCGTCGAGCGACGTCGAGTTCCGCATGGGGCTTTTCGAGCGGGCGTGGCTGACCATGGGCGTGCTGTCCGACCCGCAAACGCTGGCCTGGACGAACGAGCGCGCGCGCTATCTCGTCTTCATGCCGGTCGGCGACGCAATCGACACCTTGCCCGAGACCTATGCCGCCGCCGGCCTCACGGTCGACCAGGATCTGCCGATGGCGAAGCCGTGGCAGCGGCTGGTCTGGCGACCCGACGAGGTGTCGGCGATCCGGCCCGCCTTCACGGCGATGGAGGCGCAGCTGACGGCGCTCGAGGCGCGCGATTTCGTGGAGTCGCGTGCGATGGTGCGGCTGCCGGCGTGACGCCGGCCAAAACCCTCAGCCGCGCGAGGACCCGAGCGGCGAACCGAGCCGCGGCAGATGCGGCAAGTGCGGCAGATGCGGCAGCCAGTGGCGCTTGCCGATCAGCCAGTTGGCGGTCGCGCGCAAAGCTGGCGACGTCGCAAAATCCCATTCGCCGAGATATTCGACCTCGCGCGCGCCGGTCTGCCGCTTGAACTGATGGCCGCCGGGATTTTTCCACGGGTCGATCCCGCCGAGATCGTAGTGAACCACGCCGGCGCGCCGGCACCGCGCGAGCTGCTCCCACAACAGGAGATAGGAGGCGCACAGCCGCCGCCCCTCCGGGCTCGACGCGGCGAGATAGTCGCAGGCGCGATCGCCGACGGTCGCCGCCCCCCGCACGGCGACGAGCCGGCCGGCGCCGTCGCGGCATTCGAGAAAGCTCAGGCGTGGCCCGGCATGGCGAAACAGCGCCGCGAGCCGCGCCTGCGAGAACAGCGACGGCAGGTGCTTGCGGCCCTCCATCTCGGCGAACAGCGCGCGGACCTCGCCGGCGTCCGGGTTTTTCACCCGAGCGACGGTCAGCCCGGCCTCCTGCGCGTGGCGCAGATTGCGCCGCCAGCGGCGGTCGAGGCCGGCGAGCAGCGCCTCGGGTCCGGTCGAGAGGTCGAGCGCGAGGCTGAGGCACAGGCCGGTGTCGACGGCGGGCGGCTGCCAGCCGTGCCGGCGCAGGAACACGACGTCGGCCGCCTCGCGCGGGCGGTCGCAGCGGAAGCGGACATAGAGCCGCGACAGGTTTTGGCTTCGGAGGATCGCCGCCGGCAGGTCGCTCCAGGCCGAAACGTCGCCGACCGGGCCGCCGATGCAGCAGGCGATGCCGGTGCGATCGGGGAAGCGGCGCAGCTGGAGGAGGCACATCGCGCGAAAGCCGCCGCCTGCGGCCGGCACCGCGTAGCGCAGCGACCGTCCGCCGAGGTTTTCGCGATAAGCGCCCCACTCGTCCGACTGGAACGGCGAGCCGTCGGGCAGCGCTTCGAGCGCCGCGTTCCAGCCCGCCCGCGCCGCCGCGCGCGCGGGCACGACGACCCAGCCGCCCGGCAGCGCCGCCGACGTCGCCGCGTCCGACGTGGCGACGGACCCGCGCGCGGGCCTCTCGTCGGTGTCGCCCGATGCGAGAAAATCCGAGATCGCCGCCGTCATCGCCACCCCATCACCCGGTCGCGACGGCGGCCGCCGCCACTCTCCCGAGCCGGAGAGCGGACGATCCGCAATGGCCTCCGCATGCAATCCTCGTCTCTCGATCGGCGCATGAGAGAGCGCGGAGGCGCGCGTGTAAAGCGTCGCCGCAAGTTTTTGCGATCGAGGATTAACGGCCACCCGGAAGGGTCGAAAAGAAAACCTGCGCCAACGAAAAAGGGGGCTCGCGCCCCCTCTTCCGAACTTCTCGGTCCCGCCACCGTGCGGCGGCGGAACAGACAGATCAGCGCTTCGAGAACTGGAACGACCGACGCGCCTTGGCCCGACCGTACTTCTTGCGCTCGACCACGCGCGGATCGCGGGTGAGGAAGCCACCGCGCTTGAGCACGCCGCGCAGATCCGGCTCGTAATGGGTCAGCGCCTTGGCGAGGCCGTGACGCACCGCGCCCGCCTGGCCGGACAGCCCGCCGCCCGACACGGTGCAGCGGATGTCGTACTGGCCGGTGCGGTTCGCCACCACCAGCGGCTGCTGGATCAGCATGCGCAGCACCGGGCGGGCAAAGTAGCGGTCGAGCTCCTTGCCGTTGATCTCGACCTTGCCGGAGCCCGGCTTGATCCACACGCGGGCGACCGCGTCCTTGCGCTTGCCGGTCGCGTAGGCGCGGCCGAGGCCGTCGAGCTTCTGCTCGTACTTCGGGGCCTCCGGAGCGTCCGGCTTGAGCGCCGAGAGCTCCTCCAGGGACTGAATGGTCTCGGCCATGATCACGCCCTCACGTTCTTGCGGTTCATCGCCGCGATGTCGAGCTTCTCGGGAGTCTGGGCGGCGTGCGGATGCTCCGGCCCACGATAGACACGGAGATTGCCGAGCTGCTGGCGGCCGAGCGGCCCGCGCGGCAGCATGCGCTGCACCGCCTTCTCGACGATGCGCTCCGGGAAGCGACCTTCCATGATCGCCTTGGCCGACCGCTCCTTGATGCCGCCGATATAGCCGGTGTGGTGGTAGTACACCTTCTGCTGCAGCTTGCGGCCGGTGAACACGACCTTGTCGGCATTGACGATGATGACGTTGTCGCCGCAGTCGACGTGGGGCGTGAAGGTCGGCTTGTGCTTGCCGCGCAGCCGGAGCGCCACGATCGCCGCCAGCCGGCCGACCACGAGGCCGCTGGCGTCGATCATCACCCACTTCTTGTCGACCTCGGCAGGCTTGGCCGAATAGCTCTTCATGGCGTCCTGATCCGATTGCTGGAACCCTCGGGCACACGAGTGCCCGTCGTGGCGGCGCTTCTACCTGCCGGCAGCGTCCCGGTCAACCCGCCAGCGGCAAAAAACGGCCAATGAAGTCAGTGTGTTACAATTACGGTATTCTGTTACCTAGCGGGAATACCCGGAGGGGATGGAATAAGTCGAGGTGACGTGGGCGACCGGCTCGTCGTGCCCCTCCGAGCGGATCGCAACCTCGCCGACCGCGAGCCGCTTGCCGAGCTTCATCAACGAGGCGTCGGCGATCAGGTCGCGTTGGGCGGGGCGGCGCAGGAAGTTGATGGAGAAGTTGGTGGTGACCGCGAGCGGCACCGGGCCGATCGAGGCGAGCACCGCGACGTACATGGTGACGTCGGCGAGCGCCATCATGGTCGGTCCCGACACGGTGCCGCCCGGCCGCAAGAACTCCGGCCGGAACGCCTGGCGGACGCGGGCGCCGTGAAAGCGCGCAGACTCGACGTGCAAGCCGCTCGCCGCATTGAACATTTGCGGGAACTCGGCGGCCAGGAAGGCCTCCAGCTCGGCGACCGTCATGACGGCCGGCTGCTCGCCCGTTGATCCGGCCGGCGGCGAGGACGGTGAGGATAACGGCGAGGGTGACGGCGAGGACGGGCGGGGGTCGTGCATGGGGACTCTCTGGGCACTCTCGAGGCAAGGAGCGGCACGGGACGGCCAGAGGAACGGGATCGGGCCGCGGGGGTTCACCGAAGGTGTGAAGCTTGCGCGAGAACGGCGCGCGAGAGTAGCTTTTTCCAATCTTTCGCAACCGCTTCTGCCGGGCCGCCGAGAGGCGCAAATTCCCCCGACCAGGGGCACGGGTCACCCCCGACGAGGGCAGGAACTCCCCGAGAAGGGGACGCGTCCCCGATCAGCGAACGCCGAGCCAACGAGGGACCGCCATGACCGACACGCTCACACCCGCCGCCGCCTCGGGCGCTGCCAGCTCGCCGGGCGCCGACAGCTCGCCGCCCGCCGCCGCGCCGCTGGTGCGCCGCGAGGACGCCGACGGCGTCGCGCTCCTGGTGCTCGACCGCCCGAAAGCCCGCAACGCGCTGTCGGACGCGACGATCGCCGCGCTGCACGCCGCCTTGGATGCGATCGCCGCCGACCGCTCGGTGCGTGCCGTGGTGCTCGCCGCCGAAGGCCCGGCCTTCTGCGCCGGCCACGACCTCAAGGAGCTGACCGCCCACCGCGCCGATCCGGACCGCGGCCGCGCCTATTTCGCCGACCTGATGGGGCGCTGCGCGGCGATGATGCAGGCGATCGTGAACCTGCCGCAACCGGTGATCGCCGCGGTGCATGCGACAGCCACCGCCGCCGGCTGCCAGCTGGTGGCGAGCTGCGACCTCGCGATCGCCTCCTCGAAGGCCGCCTTCGCGACGCCCGGCGTCAATATCGGCCTCTTCTGCTCGACCCCGATGGTGGCGCTGTCGCGCAACGTTTCCCGCAAGCACGCGATGGAGATGCTTCTGACCGGCGACATGACGTCTGCCGAGGACGCGCTGCGGATGGGGCTGATCAACCGAGTGGTCGCGCCCGGCGAGGAGCGCACGGCGGCGCTGGCGCTGGCAAAAAGGATCGCCGAGAAATCGGCCGTCGCGATCCGCTACGGAAAGCCCGCCTTCTACCGCCAGCTCGAGCTGCCGCTCGCCGAGGCCTACCGCTTCGCCTCGGAGGTGATGACCGAGAACATGCTGGCACGCGACGCCGAGGAAGGAATTTGCGCGTTCGTCGAGAAGCGCCCCGCCCGCTGGGAGGAGCCATGAGCGTTTTCGGCAGCGCCCCGGCCCATTTGCCGGAACTCGTTGCGGGCGCTCTCGCTCGCCTCGCCCGGCCGGATGCCCGCACGCTGCGGCGCAGCGTGCTCGCCGGCACCGCCTTCGGCCTCACCGTGTCGCTCGGCATGACGGCGCTCGCCGTCGTCGCCGGCCGTCCGGTGTGCCTCGACACCACCGCGCTCGACGCCGTGGTGTCGGCCGCGATCGGCATCGCCACGATCGGGCCGCTCGCCGCCTTCCGGCGGCTCTCCCCCGTCCCCGTCCCCCACGAGGAGCACCCCCCATGCGTTTCGTGTCTCTGCGTTCCCTGTCCCTGCGTTCCCTGTCCCTGCGTTCGGTGTCCCTGCGTTTCGGCGCTCCCTTCGCGCTCGCTCTGTTGATCGCCGGCGGCGCCGTCTCGGGCCCGACCATCGCCCGCGCCCAGTCGGCGCAGGATCAGCAGGCCTGCCAGTTCGACGCCCAGACCGTTTGTCAGCGAGAAATCCCGGACCACGCGCGGGTCTATCGCTGCCTGAAGCGCAACGCCCGCCGCATCAGCCCGGAGTGCCGCGCCGCCATCAACCGTGGCAGCAAGGCCCGGCGCCACCAGCCGCGGTGAGCGGGGGGACGATCTCCGTCACGAGGGGGCGTGCAGCGCCCCGGGCCTTCGTCCTCGCGGCACGACGGAGACCTGCACCTGCTGGTCGAGCCCTTCGAGGATGCGGATCAGCCGGTCGATCGAGAACCGGCCGAGCCGGGCGTTGCGGATGCGGGAGATGTCGGCCTCCGTCACACCGGTCGCCGCGGCGACCGCGGCCGCCGTGAGCTTTCGCTCGCGCATCACGCGGATCAGCTCGGCCGCGAGATGCGCCTTGATCCGCTCGGCACCCGCGTTCGGCAGGCCGAGATCGGCGAAGGCGTTGCCGGAGCCGCGAACCACCTCGAGCCGTTCCTTCATCGAGACTGCTCCCTCAGCCGCTTCAGCCTGTCGCGGATCACGTCGATCTCATGACGCGGCGTCGCAATGCCTTGCTTCGACTTCTTCTGAAAGGCGTGAACCACCCACAGGTCGGCCCCGATCGTCACCGCATAGACCGTCCGATAGGCGTCCCGGCGATACGGAAGCGCGATCTCGAACACACCGGAGCCGAGACCTTTCATCGGCTTAGCGATGTCGGCCGTCTCGCCGTCCGCGGCGATCTCGAGCGCACGGGTGATCCGCAATTGCGCCTCGACCGGAAAATCCCGAAACGTGGTCCACGCGGCCTTCACCCAGGATATCCGCCTCGGCATCGCCGCGATCCCGCTATATTGTCATATCCGACAAGCCTCCACCACCTCCAGCTTGCCGGAACGCCGCCAGTCCGTCACGAGCCCCCATGACCCACGACGATTACCCCGACGCCTTCATCCGAAAAGTCCTCACCGGCACGAAGACGATCGCGCTCCTCGGCGCCTCGGCCAAGGAGAACCGGCCGAGCTTCTTCGTGCTGAAGTATCTCCTCGCGCGCGGCTACCGGATGCTTCCCGTCAATCCCGGCCTCGCCGGCCAACAGATCGCCGGCTGCGAGGTGTTCGCCAGCCTCGCCGACATCGCCGAGCCGATCGACATGGTGGACATGTTCCGCAACGCCTCGTACGCGCCGGACGTGCTCGACGAGATGCTGGCGCTGCCGGTGCGCCCGAAAGTTCTTTGGATGCAGCTCGGGGTGCGCGACGACGCCACCGCCGCGCGGGCAGAGGAGAACGGCATCGCCGTGGTGATGAACCGCTGCCCGAAGATCGAGTACGGTCGGCTGTCGTCGGAAATCTCCTGGATGGGCGTGAACTCCCGCACGCTCTCGTCCAAACGTCCCCCCGCCCCGGCGGGCGGCCAGCGCCTCTCGCTCGGCCGGATCACCACGGCGGGCGGCGGACTTGCCCAAAAGCCCGGCGACGCGACGGAGGACGATCGCTCCTGAAGTCTCGCACTGCGAGAACGGCGTTCTCGCCGCCGGGCGCACGGCGCAAAGGTATTTCGTTCCGGCGCGGGAACCTTGACGCCCCCCGGCCCTGGGATAAACCGGACGGGACCGTTGCCGATCCCCCGGCCCCCCGGCCTTCCACGGAGCGACCATGACCGACCGTCTGCCCGGCTTCTCCACGCTCGCCGTCCATGCCGGCGCCCAGCCCGACCCGACCACCGGCGCGCGCGTCACGCCGATCTATCAGACCGCCTCCTACGTGTTCGAGAACGTCGAGCACGCCGCCTCGCTGTTCGGCTTGCAAGCCTTCGGCAACATCTACACGCGCATCACCAACCCGACCAACGCCGTGCTCGAGGAGCGGATCGCCGCGCTCGAGGGCGGCACCGCGGCGCTCGCGGTCGCCTCCGGCCACGCCGCGCAGGTCCTGGTGCTGCACGCGATGATGACGCCGGGCGACGAGGTGGTCGCCTCGCGAAAACTCTATGGCGGGACGATCAACCAGTTCAGCCACTCGTTCAAGAATTTCGGCTGGAACGTCGTGTGGGCCGACCCGGACGACATCGAGAGCTTCGAGAAGGCGGTGTCGCCGAAGACCAAGGCGATCTTCATCGAGAGCATCGCCAATCCGGGCGGCGTGATCACCGACATCGCGGCGGTCGCGCAGGTCGCCAAGCGCGCCGGCGTGCCGCTGGTGGTCGACAACACGCTGGCGACGCCGTACCTGTGCAAGCCGTTCGAGCACGGCGCCGACATCGTCGTCCACTCGCTGACGAAGTTCTTGGGCGGGCACGGCAACTCGCTCGGCGGCGTGATCGTCGACGGCGGCACCTTCGACTGGTCGCGCGACAAGCGCTATCCGATGCTGTGCGAGCCGCGGCCCGAATACAACGGCATGGTGCTGCACGAGACGTTCGGCAACTTCGCCTTCGCGATCGCCTGCCGGGTGCTCGGCCTGCGCGACCTCGGGCCCGCGCTGTCGCCGTTCAACGCCTTCATGATCCTGACCGGCATCGAGACCTTGCCGCTGCGCATGCAGCGCCACTGCGACAACACCCAGGCGGTGGCCGAATGGCTCGATGCACGCGACGAGGTGGCGTGGGTGAGCTATCCCGGCCTGCCGGGCGATCGTTATCACAACCTCGCGCAGAAATACGTGCCGAAGGGCGCGGGCGCGGTGTTCACCTTCGGGCTGAAGGGCGGCTACGAGGCGGGCGTCAAGCTGGTGTCGAACGTGAAACTGTTCTCGCACCTGGCGAACATCGGCGACACCCGGTCGCTGATCATCCACCCCGCCTCGACCACCCACAAGCAGCTCACCGACGCGCAGAAGGTGGCCGCCGGTGCGGGGCCGGACGTCGTGCGCCTCTCGATCGGCATCGAGGACAAGAACGACATCATCGCCGATCTCGAGCAAGCCTTCGCCGGCTGATACGGTTTCCGGCTGAACGGCTCGGGTTCTTACCCTCTCCCGTGGG
>NZ_AKZI01000121.1 GCF_000293785.1 Rhodovulum sp. PH10
GCCACCCCCCCCCCCCCCCCCCCCCTCACGCCGTTCGCGCGCGGCCTGCTCGCCGACGAGACGGCCGGTGACGCACGGGCGACGCTCGGCGTCGCGATCGGCTCCGACGTGCAGCCGCATGACGCGGACCTCGACGCGCTCGCCGCGCTGTCGACGAGCGGCCACGTCGTGCGCACCGGTGCCGCGACCTTCGCGACGCGCACACTCGTCGGCCCGGCGGCGGGCCTGACCGTTGCGAACGGCACGGGCGTGGGCGGCAATCCTACCCTCGGGCTTGCGAACGACCTCGCCGCGCTCGAAGGGCTCGCCGGGACCGGCATCGCGGTGCGCACGGCGGCCGACACCTGGGCACAGCGCACCATCACCGGGTCGGCGACGGTCGCCGTCGCCAACGGGGACGGCGTCTCCGGCGACCCGACGCTTTCCGTGCCGGACGGGGCGATCACCCTCGCCAAGATGGCGCCGCTCGCGACCGCCCGGCTGATCGGGCGCGATACGGCCGGAACGGGCTCTCCCGAAGACCTGACGATCTCGCAGGCGCTCGACCTGATTGGGTCGGCGGCGCACGGCGATATTCTGTTTCGCGGCGCGTCCGGATGGCAGAAGCTCGCGGCCGGGACGGGGGGACAGTATTTACGGACGGCAGGCCCCAACGCCGATCCGGGATGGGACACGATCGCCGGCGGCGGTGATCTGCTCGCGGCGAACAACCTGTCCGACGTCGCGAGCGCGCCGGCGGCATTCGCGAACATCAAACAGGGCGCGACGGACAGCGCCTCCGGCGTCGTCGAGCTTGCGACCAGCGCAGAAGCCTTGGCCGGCACTGATGCTGTTCGCGCTGTCACGTCGGCTGGGCTCGCGAGCGGCCTCAGCAAGGCGTCGAGCGGGTATGTCAAGCTCCCAGGCGGCCTGATCATCCAGTGGGGGATGACGGGGAGTCCGTCCAACGGGACACGGACTACCAGCTTCCCCGTCGCTTTTCCTGCTGTCTGCTGCTCAGTGCAGGTGACGATGAACGTCGGGAACAATCCGGCCCTACTGCGATCCGTGTACGTCACCAGTGCCTCTCGCACTTCGTTCGTGACCGAGCATCGATCGATCGACAACACTGGTGTTATTGCTGCGGCCGGTGCTGCCGCCTTCTTCATCGCCATCGGATACTGATCATGAGCAAATTCGTAATTCTCGACGCTGCCGGATTTGCCACGGCCTTCTACTCCGACGACATCAATCCGACGATCCCTGCCGAGTCTGTCCCGATCACCGACGAGCAGTGGCGCGAGATGATCGAGCATCCCGGACGGCGGCGATTGATCGATGGCGCGCTCGTGAGCTTTGAGCCTCCGGCCGAGCCCGATCCTGTTCCAGAGATCAGCAAGGCACAGTGCCTGCTCTGGCTCCTCGACCTCGGCAAGACCGAGGCGGATGTGGCCGCGGCGATCGGCGCCATCACGGATCAGACGGAGCGCGCACGCGCCGAGATCGAATGGAAATACCGGGCCACGTTCAACATCGCTAACCCCCTATTCAGCACACTCGCCCCCGCGCTCGGGATCGACCCCGCGACACTGCCCGATGCGTTCCGCGCTGCCGCAAGACTGTGAGGCCATCATGCCGACCTGGGTTCTCGTCTTCCTTCTGATCACGACGTCACAGCCGGCGTTCCTGTCACCGTATCCCGACGCCGAAGCCTGCGAGGCCGCCCGCGCGCGGCTCGCCACCAGCACGGGGCATGCGCTCCGGGCCTCTGCCTGCGTGCCGATCGGCGGCGTGCCGAAGAACTGATCACCTTACCAGACGGGTAACGGCCGGCCGCCTTCGGGGCGGCTTTTTTGTTGCCTTCGCCACCTCCTAACGAAAGGGAAATGGAAATGGGTTTCCTTAGCGACGTCTCGACCGCCTTGCAGGTCTTGCTCGGCGGCATGGCTGCGATCGGCGGATGGACGGTCCTGTCCGGGCTGTTCGCCGCCGCCCGCAAGGCCATCGCGTCCTGGCAGGCCGCGGCCAATGCCCCGAACCCGAATGACGCCCGCCTCGAAGCCGTCGAGGAGGCGCTCCGCGAGATGGCGGAGGCGCTCGACAAGCGCAACGCCGTCGCCGTGGCCGACCCGCCGAAGGGCGAGGTGGGCTGATGGCGAACCCCTCTTTCGCGGCCTCCAAAGTCGGGCTCGCGAACCTGTGGGCGAAAGCGACGATCTCGCCGGACGATCACGCCCGCGCCGTCTCGGCGGCGCGCAAGCTGATCGCCAACCGCGCCCGCTACGAGGCCGTTCAGGCCAAGACGGGCGTGCCGTGGTGGTGGATCGCCTGCGCCCACTGGCGCGAGTCGAGCGGCGACTTTGCCGGCGTCCTGCACAACGGCGAGAAGATCATCGGCACCGGGCGAAAAACGCGCCTTGAACCGCCGAACCGCGGCCCGTTCTCGACCTGGGAAGCCGCGGCGATCGACGCGCTCACCATGCCGGGTAAGCAGCTCGACAAAATCACCGACTGGTCGATCCCGCGCGCCCTCTACCAGTGGGAGCGCTTCAACGGCACCGGCTACATCGCCCGCGGCGTGAACTCGCCGTACCTCTTCGCCGCCACGAGCTTGCAGCAGCGCGGAAAGTACATCGCGGACGGGAAGTGGTCCTCGACCGCCTGGGACGAGCAGCTCGGCACCGTGGCGATCGCCAAGGCGCTCGTCGAGCTCGACCCGCACGCCCTCGACCTTCCGTCCGGGCCTTCCCCCGTCATCGAGATCGGCGCCGCCACCGGCGCCGTCGTCGCCGCGACCGCCGCCGGCGTCCCGTCCCCGATCGTCGTCGGCGCGGCAGTCGTCGTCCTCGTCATCCTCGCCGCCAATGTGCGGCGCCTCTTCGAAGGAAAAGCCATGTTCTCCGCCATTTTCGCCAACTGGAAGACCTCGACCGCCGGCGGCGCCGGCATCCTCGGCGCCGTGATCGACATCCTCGTGCAGATCAACACGGGCTCGTTCGACCTCGGCCGGCTGATGACCGACGCCACGGTGATCGCCACCGCGCTCGGCCTGTTCGCCGCCAGCGACGCGCCGAAGGCGGCCGCGAAGTGACTCGCTGGGGCTGGGGGGCATTCGTCGTCGCGGTGATCGCGACGTTCGGCCTCCTCGAAGGGTGGGCGCTCGCGACCGACACACCCACCCTGTCGCAGACCGTGTGGTGGGCCAGCGCGGCGTTCCCGCTGCTCGGCCCGCTCGTCGGCTTCGTGGTCGGCGGGCTGTTCGTCCATTTCTGGTGGCCGAACCAGGGACCGGGGAAGGACTGAGCCATGGCGCGCACCACCGTCGCCGAACTCGGCGCCGTCCTCGCCCGGATCGAGGCGCGGCAAGAGGACATGGTCCGCCGGCTCGACCGCATCGACGAGAGGATCGAGCAGGCGTTGACGCCGCGGGACCTGGCGCCGGTGGTGGAGCGCGCCCTTGCCTTGGCCGCGCGAGTGGAGACCCTGGAAAGCGGCCACCGGCACGTCGTGCGCTCGATCGCCGGTGCCGTGCTCACCGCGGCCGCCGGCGCGCTCGCCGCCGCCGTCCGGTTCGGCGCGGTGGCCGCGGTCGCCGCCGTGGGCCTGGCCGGCTCGTCCGCCACCGCCCGCGCCGACTGGCGGATCACGGACGATCCGGGCGGGCCGATCGCTCTCTATAGAGTCAAGTACGACGGTCTCGCACGGGAGGGCCGGCGGGTGGTGATCGACGGGCCGTGCCTGTCCGCCTGCACGCTCGTCCTCACCCTGCCGCGCGACCAGGTGTGCGCCACGTTGGGTTTCCACTCGGCGTGGGCGCCGACCGCAGACGGTCGCCGGGTCTATAGCCGAGAGGGCACCGCCGCGCTGTGGCGCTCCTACCCGGCGCCGGTCAGGGCCGCGCTCCGCCGGCGAGGATGGCGGGGAGGCCCGCACCCGGACCTCGTGATGCTCGGCGGCCGGGCGCTGGCCCGGATTGTCGCCCCGTGCGACGCTGTGCAATAGTTGCACGCGCCGCCGCTCGGTTGCGGGGCTCCTTGCTCGACCGAAAGCCGCCCCCGTGCCACCGGGGGCGGCTTTTCGTGCCGAACGTTGTCGAACCTTGTCGAACCGGCCCTTAACCCATTGAAATCAAAGAGTGTTGGCGACCCCGGCAGGATTCGAACCTGCGACCAACAGCTTAGAAGGCTGCTGCTCTATCCGGCTGAGCTACGGGGCCGTGAGAGAAGACTGTCCGCTCGTTTCGACACGGCGGCTCCTGCCGTTTCGGCACCCGCCGGCTCGCCGGCCCAGATAACCCGGCAGCGCGGTCCGGAGCAAGTCGCCGGATGCGATCGCGCGGCCGAAGGCGGCCCGGCCGCTGCCGCCGGGCCGCGCGGGCGGCGCGAGCAGCGCCGGCGGTGCCGCATCGCCGGCGCGACGTCCTCGCTCGCGGGCGGTCGGACGCTCGTTTTCGGAATCCGAAGTTTTCGTGTCGAGCGCTGTCCGCGAATACGCTGCGATACCGGCCGAGAACTGCCTTCACGCGAGGCGGATGCTCGAATTGCACGGGCCGATTGTTTTTATCTCCTCCCTTAATACTAATTTCAGCGTCGCCGGGACGTAATGCCTCGCCTTCCACGTGATGCAACAGTCTCGGATTTTTCTCCCATGTCCCGGTTCTTCCGTCTTTCCGTTCGCGCCAAGGTCGTGGCGGCCTTCGCGCTGGTCGCGCTCACCGCGGCCGGGCTCGGCGCCTTCGCGATTCGCCAGCTCGCCAATGTCGACGCCTCGGCGGCCGAGCTGCGCGACGTCTGGCTGCCGGCGATCGGGCGGCTCGGCACCACCGGCAAGCTGGTCGAGCAGATC
Organism: Rhodovulum sp. PH10; assembly: GCF_000293785.1. Classification (GTDB taxonomy): domain Bacteria; phylum Pseudomonadota; class Alphaproteobacteria; order Rhizobiales; family Xanthobacteraceae; genus Rhodoplanes. The sequence continues at coordinate 4,825 of NZ_AKZI01000121.1, forward strand.
CGGCTGGTCGAGGCCTCGCACATCATCGCCTCGCGGCCGGAGGACAAGACGCGGCTCGACGGGCTGTTCGACGAGGGCAACAAGGAGCTCGACGAGACCTGGGCCGCCTATGCGGCGAGCGTCAAGACCCCCGAGGAGAAGGCGTTCGTCGAGGCCTTCGAGCGCGACCTCGCCGCCCATCGCACCGAGGGGCGGGCGCTGCTCGCGACCTCGTGGACGGACGACATGGCGGCGGCCCGCAAGCAGTTCGTCGGCAATGTCCGCAAGCTGTTCTTCGGCCTGCGCAAGCGCGTCGAGACGGCGCTCGCCGGGCACATCGAGGGCGGCCGCGCGGCGGCCGAGCGCGGTGCCTCGGTGTTCGCCTCGGCGCGGGTGCTGATCCTCGGTGCGATCGGCTTGGCGCTGGTGCTGTGCCTCGCCGCCGGCTGGTTCGTGGTCACCGGGCTCCTGCGGCCGGTGGCGCGGATGACGGCGACCATGCAGAAGCTCGCGGCGGGTGACCTCGGGGTCGAGATCGAGGGCGCCGACCGCCACGACGAGATCGGCCGGATGGCGGCGGCGCTGCAGGTGTTCAAGGACAATCTCGTGCGGGTGGCGGCGCTCGAGAGCGAGCAGAAGGCGGCCGAGGCGCGCACCGCCAGCGAGCGCGAGGCGACCCGCGAGCGGCTCGCCTGCGAGTTCGAGACGGCGGTCGGCGCGATCGTGTCGGGCGTCTCGTCGGCGGCCAAGGAGCTCGAGGAGACCGCGGCGTCGCTGACCCGCACCGCCGAGACCACCCAGTCGCTCGCCTCGACGGTCGCCGCCTCCTCGGCGCAGGCCTCCGACAACGTCCAGAGCGTCGCCTCGGCCACCGGCCAGCTCACCGCCTCGGTGAGCGAGATCGGCCGCCAGGTGCAGGAATCGGCGCGCATCGCCGACGAGGCGGTCAAGCAGGCGGAGAAGACCGACGGCCGCATCAATGCGCTGTCGCAGGCGGCGGGCCGGATCGGCGACGTCGTCGAGCTGATCACCGCGATCGCCGAGCAGACCAACTTGCTGGCGCTGAATGCGACCATCGAGGCGGCCAGGGCCGGGGAAGCGGGGCGCGGATTTGCCGTGGTCGCCCAGGAGGTGAAGGCCCTGGCCGGCCAGACCGCCAAGGCGACCGGCGAGATCGCGACGCAGATTTCCGGCATGCAGGCGGCGACCGGCGAATCGGTCGCGGCGATCAAGGAGATCGGCGGCACCATCGGGCGCGTCGCGGAGATCGTCGGCTCGATCGCCGCGGCGGTGGAAGAGCAGGGCGCGGCGACCGCCGAGATCGCCCGCAACGTGCAGGAGGCGTCGCACGGCACCACCGAGGTCGCCTCGACCATCACCGAGGTCGACCAGGGGGCGGGCGAGACCGGCGAGGCGTCGAGCCGCGTGCTGTCGTCGGCCCGGGCCTTGGCCGGCGAGAGCGACCGCCTCGCCGAGGAGGTGGCGAAGTTCCTCCGCACGGTGCGCGCCGCTTGACGGCGCGCCGAGCCAAGCACGGTGCGCGCCGCTCGACGGCGCGCCGAGGCAGCACCCTGCGCGCCGCTCGACGGCGCGCCGAGGCCAGCACGACGATACGGGGCGGCCGCGTCAGCGCCGGTTGACGCAGCCGACCCGCCAGCTCCCCGCCAGGCGGTCGAGCCGGGTGAGCGACAGCGGATCGGCGACGAACCGCAGCGCGCATTCCGGGGCGAGGTCGAGCGCGATCGACAGCGCCGCGCGGATGGTGCCGGAATGCACCACCAGCACGGCGTCGCCGTCGGGCAATGTGTCGATCCCGCGCTTCACCCGCGCGATCTGATCGCAGAAGCTTTCCCCGCCCGGCGGCCGGCGGCGCGCCGGCGCCCGCCAGAAGATCGTGTAGGCGGGGCCGAGCTCGACCGCGAGGTCGTCGTGGCGCCGCCCGGTCCACTCGCCGAACCCCTGCTCGCGAAAATCCATCTCCTCGGTCGCGGTGAGGCCGAGCGCCTGCGCGGTCTCCACCGTGCGGCGCGCCGGGCTCACCCAGGCGGGTGCGTCTTTCGGCAGCGCCGCCTTCAGCGCCTCGAGCCGTGCGGTGTCGGTGAGATCGGCGGGCGCGTCGGGCGCGTGGATCACCCCGCGCGGCCCGTCGACCGGGGCGTGCCGGATCAGCCAGAGGCGAAGCTCGTCGGCCATCGCGTCGCGTCCCGTCACGCCGCGAAGCGCGACGCGCAGGCGACCAGCACGGCGACCTCGACCGCCTGCTCGGCGGCGCCCAGCACGTCGCCGGTCTGCCCGCCGATCTGGCGCATCGCCAGCGCGCCGATCGCCGCCGCCGCGGCGACCGCCAGCAGCACCGAGAGCAGCGCCTCGCGCAGCGGCAGCATCAGCAGCGCCACCACCAGCGCGATCATCGCGGCGGTGACCGCGACCGACTGCTCGGGCGCGCCGACCCGCGCGCCGAGCCCGTCCTTGCGCGCCGCCGGCAGCTTGACCGACAGCGCCGGGATCGCCGCCCGGCCGAGCGCGTGCGCGGTCACCAGCACCGGCAGCACCGCCACCACCGGCAGCGACGCGATCGCGAACAGTTTCGTGGCGAACGTCACCACCAGCGTCACCGAGCCGTAGGTGCCGAGCCGGCTGTCGCGCATGATGTCGAGCTTCTTCGCCTTGGTGTGGCCGCCGCCGAAACCGTCGCCGACATCGGCGAGCCCGTCCTCGTGCAGCGCGCCGGTGACGAGCGCGCTCGCCCCGAGCGCCAGCGCCGCACCGACCGGCGCCGGCACGCCGAGCCCGTGCAGGGCGAGATAGACGAGGCCGACGATCGCACCGATCAGCGCGCCGACGAGCGGGAAGACTCGGAGCGCTCGCGCGAGGTAAGACGGTGCCGGCCCGTCCGGATGCGTCATCGGGATTCGGGTCAGCAGCGCGATTGCCACCCGCATGTCGTCGCGCCAATCGCGCAGGCTGTTCGTATTGCTGAATGGACTGGTCATCGGGAAGGACTCTCCTTGAATTTCGACACTCTAGACGACCTTCGCGCCGCCTGTCGCGACCTGCCGGAGGGTGACCGCGCCTCCGCCGAAGCCGCGGCCGAGCGGCAGGGCCGACTCACCAAGCCGCCGGGCAGCCTCGGCCGGCTCGAGGAGCTGGCGATCTGGCTCGCCCGCTGGCAGGGCCGGCCGATCCCGCGGCTCGACAAGGTCGAGATCGTGGTGTTCGCCGGCAATCACGGCATCGCCGCGCGCGGCGTCTCCGCCTTCCCGATCGACGTCACCCGGCAGATGGTGGCGAACTATGCGGCGGGCGGGGCAGGGATCAACAAGCTCGCCGAGGAGGCCGACGCGGCGCTGCGCGTGGTGCCGCTCGATCTCGATCGGCCGACCGGCGACTTCACGCAAGGGGTCGCGATGGACGACGCCGATTTTCTCGCCGCCGTGACGGCGGGATACGAGGCGGTCGACCCAGAGACGGATCTGTTCGCGGTCGGCGAGATGGGCATCGGCAACACCACCGCGGCGGCGGCGCTGTGCGCGGCGCTGCTCGGCGGCGGCGGCTCGCGCTGGGTCGGCCGCGGCACCGGGATCGACGAGGCGGGCCTCGCCCGCAAGCGCTCGGTGGTCGATGCCGGGCTCGCCCGCCACGAGAAATTGGTGGCCGATCCGCTGCGCATCGCCGCGGCGCTCGGCGGGCGCGAGCTCGCCGCGATGATGGGGGCGACGCTCGCTGCGCGCCACCACGGCGTGCCGATGCTGCTCGACGGCTTCGTCGCCACCGCCGCCGTGCTGCCGCTCTCGCGGGTGAACGCCGACGCCTTGGCGCACTGCCGCGCCGCCCACGTCTCGGCCGAGCCCGGCCACCGCGCCGCGCTCAACGCGCTCGGCCTGGTGCCGCTCCTCGACATCGGCATGCGGCTCGGCGAGGGGACGGGCGCGGCGGTCGCCATGCTGCTCGCCCGCGCAGCCCTCGCCTGCCACGCCGGCATGGCGACCTTCGACGAGGCGGGCGTCGCCGAGAAGACGGTGTGACATCGCCGCCGAACCGTCGCCGGGCTTTTTCTTTCCCCGCCCGGCGACGGACCGGGCGCGACGGGAGCGGGCGGGTGCGGCGCCCGCCCGCGTTGCCTCGACGGACGGAGCCTCTATGATCCGGCCGTCCCGAAAACTTCAGCGGAAGACCTTCCCGGCATGACGGTGCATCAGAATTTCATCGGCGGCGAATGGGTCGCGGCCGCCAATGCGGCTCCGAACGTCAACCCGTCCGACCTCTCCGACACCGTCGGCGAGTACGCCCGCGCGAGCCGCGCCGACGCGGAGGCCGCGATCGCCGCGGCGAAGGCGGCGTTTCCGGCGTGGTCGCGCACCAGCCCGCATCTGCGCTACGAGGCGCTGAAGAGGATTTCCGACGAGATTCTCGCCCGCAAGGAGGAGCTCGGCCGGCTGCTCGCGCGCGAGGAGGGCAAGACGCTCGCCGACGGCATCGGCGAGGCGACCCGCGCGGGCCAAGTGTTCGCATACTTCGCCGGCGAAGCGGTGCGGATGGCCGGGGAAAAATTCGCCAGCACGCGGCCCGGCGTCGAGGTCGACGTCACCCGCGAAGCGGTCGGCGTGGTGGCGATGATCACGCCGTGGAACTTTCCGATCGCGATCCCAGCCTGGAAGATCGCGCCTGCGCTCGCTTACGGCAACTGCGTGGTGATCAAGCCGGCCGATCTGGTGCCGGGCTCGGCCTGGGCACTCGCCGACATCATCGCGCGGTCGGGCATTCCGGCCGGCGTGTTCAATCTGGTGATGGGGCGCGGCTCGGAGATCGGCGACGTGCTGCTCGGCCACGACGACGTCGCGGCGATCTCCTTCACCGGCTCGGTCGCGACCGGCCGAAAGATCGCCCAGGCGGCCGTCACCGCGCCGGTGATGAAGAAGGTGCAGATGGAGATGGGCGGCAAGAGCCCGCTCGTCGTGCTCGACGACGCCGATCTCGGCGTCGCCGTGGAGTGCGCCGCCAACGGCGCTTTCCACCAGACCGGCCAGCGCTGCACCGCCGGCACCCGGCTGATCGTCACGGAAAAAATTCACGACCGCTTCGTCGACGGCCTCACCGAGCGCATGAAGGCGCTGGTGGTCGACCATGCGCTGAAGCCGGGCACCCATATCGGTCCGGTGGTCGACGACAATCAGCTCGAGCAGGATCTGCGCTACATCGCGATCGGCCAGAAGGAGGGCGCGACGCTGCACTGGGGCGGCGAGCGGCTCAATCGTGATACCCAGGGCTTTTATCTCCAGCCGGCGCTGTTCGTCGGCTGCCGCAACGACATGCAGATCGCGCGGGAAGAGATTTTCGGGCCGGTCGCCGCGGTGATCAGGGTGAAGGACTACGAGGAGGCGCTGACGGTGGCGAACGACACCGCGTTCGGCCTGTCGTCCGGCATCTGTACCACGAGCCTGAAGCACGCGACCCACTTCAAGCGCAACTCCGACGCCGGCATGGTGAACGTCAATCTGCCGACCGCCGGCGTCGACTATCACGTGCCGTTCGGTGGCCGAAAAGGCTCGAGCTACGGTCCGCGCGAGCAGGGCCATTACGCCATCGAGTTCTACACCACGGTGAAGACCAGCTACACGCTGGCCTGACACACGCTCCCGTGACACGCTCGCGTGTGTGTCACGCGCGGATGCGCGGACCGTAGGGTGGGCACGGCGAAGCGTGCGCACCACGGGCCGACCCGATGGGCCGCCACGGTGGACTGGTGGGCACGGCGCCATGCGCCTCTGCCCACCCTACGGCTGCCGACCTACGGCTTTTCACCTCTCCCCGCCGTGCGGGGAGAGGTCGGAGTCCGAGCGACAGCGAGGGCTCCGGCCGAGGGGGCCTCGCGTGGGCCATCGCTGTCCGTCCAAAAAAATCACGTCACATGCCGGGCTCGAGCGGCTTCTCCACCGCGCCGCCGGCGGCCACCCAATCTTTGAACGCGCCGAGATTGAGCACCTTTTCGTAGCCGAGGTCCTTCAAGACTTTGCCGCCGAGCGCCGAGCGGCCGCCCGAGGCGCAGTAGACGATCACCGTCTTCGCCTTGTCGAACGCCTTGTCGTGGAACGGCGACTCCGGGTCGGCCCGGAACTCCAGCATGCCGCGCGACACGTGCACCGCGCCCTTCACCTTGCCGGAATTGGCGACTTCCGGGGCGTCGCGCACGTCGACCACCAGAACGTCGCCCCCCGCCATCAGGCCGCGCGCCTCGTCCGGGGAAATTTTCGGGACTGCGGCATTGGCCGCGGCCATCATCTCCTTCAGGCTGGTCGCCATTCCAACTCTCCATGTCACTTTCAGGGGTCTTTGCGGGGGTTTTCGCGCACGGCTGCTGCAGCGCAGCAACCGTGGGTCTCGTCCTACACCCTGCGCGGGCGTCGCGGGACCCGGAAATCGTTGCATGAGGCAGAAAGGAAGGCGGAAGCGGCCGATCTACAATCGCTTATGGTTGTGTGAGGCTCGCGGTAATATCGTCTGGTTGTCATGCCGTTTCGATCGGACGGGCGAGGCATGTCCCCGCGCAGCACCATCGGGCGTTGTCCGTCACGCGCGAGGCGTTATTCTCTTCCTCGCCACTCGCCCCCTTTGCCACCGCCGAGCGATCGCATGGATGCATTTCAGGACCACTATCCCGAGGCCGTCGCCCATTGTTACGGGTGCGGCCGGCTCAACGCGCACGGCCATCGAATCAAGACCGTGTGGGACGGCGACGAGACCGTCACCCGCTTCGTGCCGGAGCCCTGGCACACCGCCATTCCGGGCTTCGTCTATGGCGGGTTGATCGCCTCGCTGATCGACTGCCACTCGACCGGCACCGCCGCTGCCGCGATGTATCGCCAGGAGGGGCGGGGGCTCGACACGCTGCCGGCGTTCCGCTTCGTCACCGGCTCGCTGCACGTCGACTATCTGGCTCCGACCCCGCTCGGCGAGATCGAGATCCGCGGGCGCGTCGCCCAGATCAAGGGCCGCAAGGTGGTGGTGGAGACCGACGTTCTGGCCGGCGGCAAGGTGACCGCGCGGGGCACCGTGGTCGCGGTGCAGATGCCCGAAAATTTCGGCGCCGTGTCGCCCGACTGACTGCGTTTTCGCGCTCGCCGAGACGTCATTCGCGCCGCCTCCGGCGTTTCGCTATCCTCCCGTGCGCAAAAGGACGAGCGATGACCATTCCGCAGCGGCACATGGACAAGGCGACCTTCCTCGACTGGGTCGAGCGCCGTGCAGCGCCCGACCAGGAGGGCCGCTGCGAGCTGGTGGGGGGCTTCGTCGTCATGATGATGCGGCCGGTGAGGGGACACGCGCTGATCGTGGGGAACCTGCTCGTCGCCCTGCGCGAAAGGCTGGACCATACGCGTTGGGATGTGCTGTCGGACTTCGGCACCGAAACCGGCATCGACACGGTGCGGGCCCCGGACATCGTCGTGGTGCCGGCCGGCGGAAGCCCGAAGGACCGCACGACGACATTGCCGGTGCTGGTGGCCGAGGTCTTGTCGCCCTCGACCGTCACCGTCGACCTCGGCGACAAGGCGGCCGAATATCTCGGGCTCGACAGCCTCGTGGCCTATCTCGTGGTGGCGCAGGACGAGCCGAAGGTGTGGCTGTGGGTGCGCGGCGAAAACGGCTTTCCCGCCGGCCCGCAGCCGATCGCCGGGCGCGATGCGATGGCAAGAACTCCTCCGCTCGGGCTCGACCTGCCCTTGTCGGAGGTTTTTGCCGGCATCGTGCAGGACGAGGACGGAGCGGAGGGTAGGGCGGAATAGCGAAGCGTATTCCGCCGCAGGCACGGGAGGTTTGGTCGGCGGATCACGGCGCGGTGCGCCTGATCCGCCCTACGGGACTGCCGGGGTGACGGAGGAGCGCGAAACCGAAGGTAGGGCGGAGGGTAGGGCGAAATAGCGAAGCGTATTCCGCCGGGCGGCCGGGAATGCACCACCGGCGGATTGCGGCGCGGCTTTCGTGACTGGACGTCCCGCCGGCGGATCACGGCGCGGCCTTCGTGCTCGGACGGCGCGAAGCGCCGGTCCGAGTGCGCCTGATCCGCCCTACGACTGCCCACTCGCTACTCCCCACTCGCCATTCGCCACCCCATCGAACCATCCACCGCCGCCGCCACACCAAGCCGGTGGCGGAGTTGCGCCGCCGGCCTGCGATGCGGCCGGGAGGCACCGGGACGCCGCCCGGAGAGAGGATCTTTTCCATGCTCGATCGTCTGCGGGCCGGCGCGCTCGCCGTGCTTCTCGCGCTGCCGCTCGCTTTCGGCGCCACCGCCTTCATCGCCCCCGTCGGCGCGGCTGAAAAAGCCTTCCAGCGCGACGACCTCGCCGATGCCGCGATCCGGCTGGAGGCGCAGCTGCGCAGGGACGCCGGCCCGGCGGGCAAGGCGACGCCCGAGACGCTGCGCCGCGACGCCGCCCGCGCACTCTCCCGCAACGATGCCAAGACCGCGCTGCAGGCGCTGGCAAAGCTGGTCGCCGTGACGCCCGATGCCGCCGACGGCTGGCTGCGCTACTCGCGCGCCATCCTCGACACCACCGCCGCGAACGACCGCAACCGCTGGGGTTCTCTCGACCGCGCCGCCACCGCCGCCTATGCCGGCTACCAGCGCGCCACCACTCCGGCGGACGAAGCCTCAGCCCTCGTGCTGCTCGGCCGCGCCTATGGCGATCGCAACATCTGGCGCCCGGCGCTCGACACGCTGCGGCTTTCCCTCGACCTCCAGGACGACCCCGGCGTCCGCGCGCTGTACGAAAAGCTGCGCGCCGAGCACGGCTTTCGCCTGCTCGACTACACGGTCGATGCCGACACCGCCTCGCCGCGTGCCTGCTTCCAGTTCTCGGAAGCCCTTCCCGCCCGCACCGATTTTTCGCCCTACGTCGCGGTGGAGGGTCAGAACCGGCCGGCGCTCTCGGTCGAGGGCAGCCAGCTCTGCGTCGGCGGCCTGAGCCATGGCGAGAGCTATCACGTCACGCTGCGCGAGGGCTTGCCCTCGACCGTGCGGGAAAACCTCGCCACCGCCGCCGAGTACACGCTCTATGTGCGCGACCGAAAGCCGTTCGTCCGCTTCAGCGGCAAAGCCTATGTGCTGCCGCGCACCGGCCAGCAGGGCATTCCGGTGGTCAGCGTCAACACGCAGGCGGTGGCGATCACCGTCTACCGGATCGGCGACCGCAACCTGATCGACCCGCTCTCCAACGACAATCTCGAGCGCAATCTCGACCGCTACACGCTGGAGCAGATCGCGGAGACCCGCGGCCAGAAGGTGTGGACGGGCGACCTTTCGGTCGAATCGCCGCTCAATGCCGAGGTGACCACCGCCTTCCCGGTCGGCGAGGCGGTGAAGACGCTCGAGCCCGGCGTTTACGTGATGGCGGCCGAGCCGAAGGGAAAGCCCGACACCGACTACGGCCCGGTCGCGACCCAGTGGTTCGTCGTCTCCGATCTCGGCCTCTCTGCGGTCTCGGCCGGCGACGGCATCCATGTGTTCGTGAACGCCTTGGCGAGCACCGATCCGCGGGCGGGCGTCGAGGTGCGGCTGGTCGCCCGCAACAACGAGATCCTCGCCACCCGCACCACCGATGCCGACGGCCACGCGCTGTTCGAGGCCGGGTTTTCCCGCGGCGAGGCGGGGCTGGCGCCGGCCGTGCTGGTCGCCGCGCTCGCCGGGGACTACGCCTTTCTGAGCCTCACCGCGCCCGCCTTCGACCTCACCGATCGTGGTGTCGACGGCCGCCCGGCGCCCGACGGGCTCGACGCCTATGTGGTCACCGAGCGCGGCGTCTACCGCACCGGCGAGACCGTGCATGCGACGGCGCTGCTGCGCGACGCCAAGGGCGTCGCCGCGACCGGCGTGCCGCTGACGCTGGTCTTCTCGCGGCCGGACGGCGTCGAGCACCGCCGCATCGTGGTCGCCGACCAGGGGCTCGGCGGCCGCACCGTCGATCTGCCGATCGTCGCGACCGCCCCCACCGGCACCTGGCGGCTGCGCGCCTTCACCGACCCCAAGCGCCCGGCGGTCGGCGAGACCTCGTTCCTGGTGGAAGACTACGTGCCGGACCGGATCGAGTTCGACCTGAAGACCGAGGCGAAGGCGATCTCCGAGAGCGCGCCGGCGACCGTCACGGTCGACGGACGCTTCCTCTACGGCGCGCCCGCCGCCGACCTCGATCTCGACGGCGAGGTGACGGTGAAGGCGGTCGACGGACGGCCGGGTTTTCCGGGCTACGTCTTCGGCGTGAGTGAGGACGACGAGGAGGGCGCCGGCACCACCCGCCAGCCGCTCACCGACCTGCCGGCGACCGACGCGAAGGGATTTGCCGGCATCGAGGTGCCCTTGCGCGAGAAGCCGGCGACCTCGCGTCCGCTGGAGGCAACCGTGGCGATCCGCATGGCGGAGGCGGGCGGCCGGGCGGTGGAGCGCACGCTGACGCTGCCGGTCGCCCCGAGCGGCCCGGCGATCGGGATAAAAGCGCTGTTTTCCGGCGACACCGTGGGCGAGGGCGAGACCGCGCGCTTCGACGTGGTGGTGGCGGCGCCCGACGGCAGCACGCGTGCCCAGCGCGGCGTGAAATGGGAGCTTTTGAAAGTCGACACCCGCTATCAGTGGTATCGGCAGGACGGCTCCTGGAGCTACGAGCCGGTCAAGACCATCCGGCGCGTCGCCGACGGCACGCTCGACGTCGCGGCGGACACGCCCGGCCGCATCGCGGTGCCGGTCGAATGGGGCCGTTACCGTCTCGACGTGTCGTCCGCCGAGCCCGGCGTGCCGGGCGCCTCGGTTGCGTTCGATGCCGGCTTCTTCGCCGAAGCCTCCGCCGACACGCCGGACCTTCTGGAGATCGCGGTCGACAAGCCGGCCTATCGCAGCGGCGAGACGATGACCGTCGCGGTCACCGCCCGCACCGCGGGGCGGGTGCGCCTGAGCGTGCTCGGCGCCGACAAGCTGATCACCACGGTGAACCGCACGGTCGAGGCCGGCGTCGCGAAGCTCACCCTGCCGGTGACGGCCGAGTGGGGCAGCGGGGCCTATGTCGTCGCGACGCTGCTGCGGCCGCTCGATGCGCAGGCGAAGCGCATGCCCGGCCGGGCGGTCGGCGTGCAATGGGTGTCGGTCGACCGCGCGGCGCGCACGCTCGGCGTGGCGCTGAAGACGCCGCAGGTCGTGCGGCCGAACGAGACCTTGTCGGTGCCGGTCACCGTCTCCGGCCTCGCCGGCAAGCAGGCGAGAATCGTCGTCGCGGCGGTCGATGTCGGCATCCTCAACCTCACGAGGTACGAGCCGCCGGCGCCCGAAAACTGGTATCTCGGCCAGCGCCGGCTCGGCGCCGAGCTGCGCGACCTCTACGGCCATCTGATCGACGGCATGCAGGGGACGGTCGGGGCGATCCGCACCGGCGGCGACGGCGGCGGCATGGCGCTGCAGGCGAGCCCGCCGACCCAGCCGCCGCTGGCGCTCTTTTCCGGGCTGGTGCCGGTGGCGCCCGACGGCACCGCCGAGGTGAGCTTCGACATTCCGGCCTTTGCCGGCACCGTGCGGGTGATGGCGATGGCGTGGTCGGAGGCCCAGGTCGGCCACGCCTCGGCCGACGTCATCGTGCGCGACCCGGTGGTGCTCACCGCGACGCTGCCGCGCTTTCTGCTGAGCGGCGACGAGAGCACCGTTGCGCTCGAGCTCGACAATGTGGAGGGCGCCGCCGGCGACTACTGGATCACCGCCGAGGCGGACGGGCCGGTGACGCTCGGCCAATCGGCCGCGACCGTGCGGCTTTCCGCGCACCGGCGCCAGGGGTTGTCCATCCCGGTGAAGGCGAACGCCTCGGGGCATGCGACGGTCCGGCTCGCGGTGAGCGGCCCGAACGGCTTTTCGCTCGAGCGTGCCTTTTCGCTCACCGTGAAGCCGGCGACCCAAATCCTCGCGCGCCGCACGGTGCGGCCGGTCGCCCCCGGCGAAAGCCTCACGTTTGGCGCCGATCTGCTCGGCGACCTGGTGCCGGGCACCGGCGCGCTGTCGCTCTCGGTCGGGCCCTCGGCGGCGCTCGACGTCGCCGGGCTTTTGAAGGCGCTCGACCGCTACCCGTTCGGCTGCTCCGAGCAGATCACCAGCCGGGCGCTGCCGCTCCTCTATGCGAACGAGCTGGCCGCCGACGCCCGCGTCGCGCGTGATGCCGACGCCGACCAGCGGGTGCGCGACGCGATCGACCGGGTGCTGGCGCGGCAGGATTCCGGCGGCGCCTTCGGCCTGTGGGGGACCGGCGGCGGCGACGTCTGGCTCGATGCCTACGTGACCGACTTCCTCACCCGCGCCCGCGAGCGGGGCTTTTTGGTGCCCGACGCCGCGTTCCGGCTGGCGCTCGACCGCTTGCGCAACGTGGTCGCCAATGCTCCTGAACTCGGGCAAGGCGACGACGATGCCGCCCGCGGCCTGCCCTATGCGCTCTATGTGCTCGCCCGCAACGGCGCGGCGCCGGTCGGTGACCTGCGCTACATCGCCGACACCAAGCTCGATGCGCTCGCCACCCCGATCGCCAAGGCGCAGATCGGCGCGGCGCTGGCGATGCTCGGCGACCGGGTGCGGGCCGAGCGGGTGCTCGGCGCCGCGGTGAAGGCCGCCGCGCCGCCGCCGTCGGACGGGCTCGGAGCCGGGCGGCCGGACTACGGCTCGGCGCTGCGCGATGCGGCGGCGGTGGTGACGCTGGTCGCCGAGAGCCGGGCCGGGGCAGACCTGCTCGCCGCCGCTCAGACGGCGGTGGAGGAGGCCCGCGCCCGCGCGGTGCACACCTCCACCCAGGAGAATGCCTGGATGGTGCTCGCCGCCCGCGCGCTCGCCGGGGAGACCAAGCTGGCGCTGACGCTCGACGGCCGGCCCGTCGACGGCGCGCTCTACCGCAGCTTTGCCACTGATGATCTCGACCGGCCGATGCGGGTGGAGAACATCGGCGATCGGGCGGTGGAGGCGGTGCTCACCGTGTCCGGTGCCCCGGTGGTGCCGGAGCCCGGCTCTGCGCACGGCTTTTCCATCGAACGAAAGTACTTCTCGCTCGAGGGGCAGCCGGCCGACCCGTCGACCGCGATCCAGAACCAGCGCTTCGTGGTGGTGCTGTCGGTCACCGAGCCGCAGCCGCAGTTCGGCCGGGTGCTGGTGGTCGACCCGCTGCCGGCCGGCTTCGAGATCGACAATCCGCGCCTCGTCTCGTCCGGCGACACCGGCACGCTGTCCTGGATCACCGGCGGGGTGGCGCCGGTGAACACCGAGTTCCGCGACGACCGCTTCTCGGCGGCGTTCGAGCGCAACGCCCAGTCTCCGGCGATGTTCACGGTCGCCTATGTGGTGCGGGCGGTGTCGCCCGGCCGCTATGTCGCGCCGCAGGCCCATGTGGAGGACATGTACCGCCCCGACCGCTTCGGCCGCACCGCGACCGGCACCGTCGCCGTCACCGCTGCCCGGCAATAGGCGATGAACCGGGACAGGCTGCGACGAGCACTCGCCTCGATCGGCCTCGTGGTGAGGAGCGATCCGCAGGATCGCGTCTCGAACCACGGGGCCGCCCATTGGCTCGCCTCTCGGGCCGCCCCCGCCCTTCGAGACGCCCGCTCCGCGGGCTCCTCAGGACGAGGGCAGAAGACGCTCTGGCAGCCGGGCAAGGGCCGGGGGTGGTTCGTCGCGGCCGGACCGGTTCTGGTGCTGGTCGCCCTCCTTTGCACGGCCCTCTGGGTCGCCGCACTCGGTCCGCCGCCGGTGGGCAAGGATCTCGCATGGTCGGTCGAGGTGTCGGATCGGCACGGCGAGCTGCTGCGGCCCTACACGACGCCGGAGGGGCGGTGGCGGCTGCCGGTAAAATCCGACGAGGTCGACCCGCGCTTCTTCGACCTCCTGCTCGCCTACGAGGACAAGCGGTTCCGCGACCATCCCGGCGTCGACCTTTGGGCCGTGCTGCGGGCGGCCGGCCAGCTCCTCGCCAACGGGCGGATCGTGTCGGGCGGCTCGACGCTCACCATGCAGGTCGCTCGCCTGCTGGAGCCGCGGGAGGAACGCTCGCTCGCCGCAAAGCTGCGGCAGGCGGTGCGGGCGATCGAGATCGAGCGGCGGCTCTCGAAGGACCAGATCCTCGCGCTGTATCTCAGCCTCGCCCCCTATGGTGGTAATCTGGAAGGGATAAAGGCCGCCGCGCTCGCCTGGTTCGGCAAGCCGCCGCGGCGCCTGACGCTCGGCGAGGCGGCGCTTCTGGTGGCGCTGCCGCAGTCGCCCGAGGCGCGCCGGCCCGACCGGTTCCCGGGTGCCGCCAAGCGGGCACGCGACCGGGTGCTCGACCGCATGGTGGCGGCCGGCGTGGTCGAGCCGGCCGAGATCGCGCGCGCAAAAGCCGAGCCGGTGCCGACGCTTCGCCGGCCGATGCCGCTCGTCGCCCCGCACGTCGCCGACCGGACGCTAGCGTCCCGGACACTCGCATCCTCGACGCTCGCGTCATCTCCGAATAATCCGCCACAAGCCATTCGCCTGACGATCGAAAAGCCGCTTCAGAAATCCCTCGAAGCGCTCGCCCTCGAGCGGGCGCAAACGCTCGGGCCGGAGGTGTCGGTCGCGATGCTGGCGGTCGACCACGCGACCGGCGAAGTTCTCGCGCGGGTCGGCTCGGCCGACTGGGGCGACGCGAAACGGGCGGGGCAAGTCGACCAGACCCTGGCGGTCCGCTCGCCCGGCTCGACGCTGAAACCCTTCGTCTACGGGCTCGGCTTCGAGGACGGCTTTCTTCATCCGGAAACTCTGGTCGACGACCGGCCGGTGCGTTACGGCGCCTATGCCCCGACCAATTTCGATTTCGCCTATCAGGGCACGGTGACGGCGCGCCGCGCGCTCCAGCTCTCGCTCAACGTGCCGGCGGTGCAAATTCTCGACGAGGTCGGCGCCAGCCGCTTCACGGCGCGGCTCGCCCAGGCCGGCGCGACGCTGGCGTTGCCGAAGGGCGAGGCGCCCGGCCTCGCGATGGGGCTCGGCGGCACCGGCGTCACGCTCGAGGGCTTGGTCGGTCTTTATGCCGGGCTCGCCCGCCAGGGCACCACCGTGGCGCTGACCGAAACCCGTGACAACGCCCTGATCGTCCCGCCCAAAAGGCTGCTCGACCCGGTCGCCGCCTGGTACGTCGCCGACGTGTTGCACGGGGTGCCGCCGCCGGAAAACGCCGCCGGCGGGCGGATCGCCTTCAAGACCGGCACCAGCTACGGGTACCGTGATGCCTGGGCGTTCGGCTTCGACGGCCGCACCACCATCGGCGTATGGGTCGGTCGGCCGGACGGGGCGCCGGTGCCGGGCCTCACCGGCATCTCCGCGGCGGCGCCGATCCTGTTCGACGCTTTTGCCCGGCGGGGCGGGCCGCCCGCGGCGCTGCCACCGGCCCCGCGCGGCGTCGTGGTCGCCCCGACCGCCCGGCTGCCGACGCCGCAGCGGCATTTCCGCCCCGGCGCGCTGCCGAGCGAGGGGGCGCCCGCTCTGCGCATCGTCTTCCCGCCGAACGGCGCCAGGCTCGATGCGCTCGCCGGCGGCGGTGCTCCGGCGGCGTTGGCGGTAAAGATCGCCGGTGGCAGAAAGCCCGTCACCGTGCTGGTCGACGGCCGCCCGGCGGCGACGCTCCGCGACCGACGCAGCACGGTGGTGGCGCCCGACGGGCCGGGCTTCGTGCGCCTCACCGTCACCGACGCCGCGGGTGCGAGCGACAGCGTGCTCGTGCGGGTCCAGTAGAACTCGCATCAAATTATTGTCGAAAAAGCGGTTTTCCGTGTGTTGCCCGGCGGTGACAGAGGAGCCGCCCCGCGCCGTGGGGTGCTTCCCCGGCCGCTGCCTTTTCTCTATTGTCCGCGCGACTTTCAGCAGGACACCACGATGACGGTCGCTGCCCGATCGAAGCCGCGCAACGGCGTTGCGATGCGGCTCGAAACGTTGCTCGCTTGGTCGGCGGGCACGCACAGGCATGCCGCGATCTTTCTCGTGCTCGCCTGCCTTCTCGCCTTCGTGCCGGGCCTGTTCCGCCTGCCGCCGGTCGACCGCGACGAGGCGCGTTTCGCCCAGGCCACCAAGCAGATGGTCGAGAGCGGCGATTTCGTCGACATCCGCTTCCAGGACGAGAGCCGCTACAAGAAGCCGGTCGGCATCTACTGGCTTCAGTCGGCGGTGGTGGAGACCGCCGCCGCGCTCGGCGTGCCGAACGCCGACACGCGGATCTCGCTCTATCGCATCCCCTCGCTGATCGGCGCGACCGGCGGCGTGCTGCTGGTCTATTGGACGGCGCTCGCCTTCGTCTCGCGGCGCGCCGCGGTGCTCGCGGGCTTGATGATGGCGAGCTCGATCCTGCTCGGCGTCGAGGCGCGGCTCGCCAAGACCGACGCCATGCTCTTCCTCACGGTGATCGCCGCGATGGGGGCGCTCGCGCGCGCCTATCTCGCCGGGCGCAGCCCGCGCGACGGGCCGGGGGCGGCCGCCGGCTATGCCGCGGTGGGGGCCGCGATCGGCGCGATCCGCCATCCGTCGGGCCGCGCATCGGGCACACCTTCGGGCAGACCCTCGGGCAGGCCGGTGGTGGATGCCCCCGTGAGCGAGCCGCCGGCCACCGTCGTCTGCCGGCCGTGGCTGACGCCCGCGATCTTCTGGGGCGCGCTCGCCGGCGGCATCCTCCTCAAGGGGCCGCTGATCCTGATGGTGGTCGGGTTGACCATCCTCGCGCTGGTGATCGCCGACCGCTCGGGCGGCTGGCTGGTGCGGCTGAAGCCGCTGCCCGGCGTCGCCTTCATGCTGCTCCTGGTGCTGCCCTGGTTCGTGGCGATCGTCGTGAAGGCGGGCGACAGCTTCTTCGCCGATTCGCTCGGCCGCGACCTGCTGGCCAAGGTCGGCTCCGGGCAGGAGTCGCACTGGGGGCCGCCCGGCCTCTATTTCCTGCTGTTCTGGGGCACCTTCTTCCCGGCGGCGATGCTGGCGCCGATGGCGGCCGGCGCCGTGTGGCGCACCCGCCGCGAGCCCGGCACCCGCTTCCTGCTCGCCTGGCTGGTGCCGACCTGGCTGGTGTTCGAGGCGGCGATGACCAAGCTGCCGCACTACGTGCTGCCGGTCTATCCGGCGGTCGCCATCCTGATCGCCATGGCGATCGAGCGGGACGCGCTGTCGCGCAACGTCTGGCTGCGGCGCGCCGCGATGTGGTGGTTCATCCTCACCTGCGTGATCGCGCTCGGCCTGATCGTCGTCAATATCTGGATCGGTCAGCGGCTCGGGCTGGTCACCTGGGGCTTTTCGGCCGCGGCGGTGATCTCGGCGCTGTTCGCGTGGTGGCTGTTCGAGGCGGACGGCGTCGAGGTGTCGTTCATGCGGGCGTCGGCGGCGGCGATCCTGATCGCGACGGCCGCCTATGGCGCCACCTTCTCGACCATCGGCGCGCTGTTTCCCTCGCTCCAGCTCGCCCGCGCGGTCGCCTTCGGCAATTGCGACCGCCCGGCGGTGGCGACCGCCGGCTATCACGAGCCGAGCCTCGTCTTCCTGGTCGGCACCCAGGTGCAGCACGTGTTCGGGGCGGGCGCGGCCGACTTCCTCGCGGTCGGCGGGCGCTGCCGCTACGTCTTCGTGGAGAAGAGCCAGGAGCGCGCCTTTGCCCAGCGCGCCTGGACCATCGGCCTGCGTTACGTGCCGGGCCCCCGCATCGAGGGCGTCAACCTGTCGAGCGGCCGGCGGGTGTCGATCGCGACCTTTGCCGGGGTCGATCCGTGACGGCGACGACGTCCGATCACGGCGCGCCTTCGGGCGGGAAACGGGCGGCGTGGCCCGTGGTGGCGGCAAAAAACCTCGCGGCATGGCTCGACGTGCTGTTCGCGCGGCCGCGCCGGCCCTATCGCACGCTCGGCTACAAGGCGCTTCTGCGCGCGCACCGCCGCTGGGCGGCGGTCGTCGTCGTGCTGGTCGCCGCGCTGATGCTCCTGGTCGATCCGCTCGCCGCCGGGGTGCGCGGCTTTCCGCCGGTGGTGATCGGGCTGTTCGACGACGTCACCGATTTCGGCCGCTCCGGCTGGCTGCTGATCCCGCTCGGCGGCGCGATCCTGTGGATCGCCGCGCTGATCCGCCCGACGCTCGACCGCTGGTCGCGGGCGATTCTCGCCGCCTTCGTCGCCCGCATCGGCTTCGTGTTCGTGGCGGTCGGGCTGCCGGGGCTGGTCGGCACCATCCTGAAGCGCTGGATCGGCCGCTTTCGCCCCTCCGAGCACGGGCCGTGGGCGTTTTCGCCGCTCTCGTGGCGGTCGGAATATGCCAGCCTGCCGTCCGGCCACACCATCACCGCCTTCGCGGCGCTGGTCGCGATCGGCGCGGTGTGGCCGAAGGCGCGGCCTTACCTTTGGGCCTACGCCCTGGTGATCGCGGTGAGCCGCGTCGTCGTCTCCGCCCATTTCCCGAGCGACGTGGTCGCCGGCGCCGCCTTCGGCGCGTTCGGCGCGATCCTCGTGCGGGAGTGGTTCGCGACCCGCCGGCTCGCCTTCATCCCCGCCCCGGACGGCACGGTGCGCCCGCTGCCGGCGCCGTCCGCGGCCCGAGTCCTGCGCGCCCTCGCGGCGGCCGTCGAGCGACGGCCCGGCCCGGCGCACCCCTGAGGAGCCGTTTCCCGCCATGTCCCACCAAACCGATCCGGAACCGGCCGTCGCGGTCGTCGTGCCGGTGCGCAACGAGGCCGCCAATATCGCGCCCTTGGTCGACGAGATCGCGCTGGCGCTTTCCGCCGAGCGCTTCGAGGTCGTCTATGTGAACGACGGCTCGACCGACGAGACCGCCGCCGAGCTCGACCGTTTGCGCGCCGAGCGGCCGTGGCTGCGGCAGGTGCGGCACGCCGCCTCGTGCGGCCAGTCGGCGGCGGTGCGCACCGGGGTCGCGGCGGCCCGCGCGCCGCTGGTCGCGACGCTCGACGGCGACGGTCAGAACGACCCGGCCTTCATCCCGGCGCTGCTCGAAAAAGTGCGGGCGGACGCGAAGATCGGGCTGGTCGCCGGCCAGCGGGTGCGCCGCAAGGACACCGGCTTCAAGCGGTTCCAGTCGCGCATCGCCAATGCGGTGCGCAGCACCGTGCTCGCCGACGGCACCCGCGACACCGGCTGCGGCCTGAAAGTGTTTCGGCGGGACGTGTTTCTGGCGCTGCCCTATTTCGACGGGCTGCATCGGTTTTTGCCGGCGCTGGTGCGGCGCGACGGCTGGACCATCGCCTATGTCGACGTGGTCGACCGGCCGCGCCGCCACGGCACGTCGAAATACGGGATTTGGGACCGGCTGTGGGTCGGTCTCCTCGATCTTGCCGGAGTTTGGTGGCTGATCCGGAGGCGAAAGCGCGTTCCGCAGGTGTCGGAAGGGTGACCGTGATGCTGATCGACCTGTCGCATGCCATCGGCGGCTATCTCTACGACGTGTTCGTCACCCGGGTGGACTGGTGGGTGCTGCTGGGGCTGGTCGCCCAGGGGCTCTTCACGATGCGCTTCGTGGTGCAGTGGCTCGCCTCCGAGCGGGCCAAGCGCAGCGTGATGCCGGTCGCCTTCTGGTGGTTCTCGATCGGCGGCGGCGTGCTGCTGCTGATCTACGCGCTCTATCGGCGCGATCCGGTGTTCATCGCCGGCCAGGCGTTCGGCGTGTTCGTGTATTTCCGCAACCTGCATTTCGTGCTGCGCGAGCGCCGCGCCGGCGCGGCGGGCGTCGCCGCCCCGGTCCAGGGCACGCCGGCGGAGTAGGGGGTACGACGGGCAGACGCCGCGGGAGTGGGCACGGCGTGGCGCTGGGCGTTCGGCTGCCGCGTCAATCCCAGGACGGATGGTCGATGTGGCCGGGATCGTGGGCGGCGAGCGTCCATTCCCGCACGGTGACGCGGCCATCCGCCAAGACTTCCACCACTCGGTCGAAGCCTTCGTCCTCGCGGGCGGCGAGCGTGTCCAGGGCTGCCTCGAACAGCCGGCTCTGACCGGCCCGCGGCAAAGCCGGGACGATGACGACCAGCCCGAGATGGGCCGCCAGCTTGGCATATTCACGCAGAAAGTGTCGGCGGTTGTTGGTGACCATCAGGTAGTCGCCGTCGACCGCGAACGCGACGAGGTTGCGGTCCTGCCAGCCGCTCTTGCCGAGCCAAGTAACGTGATCGGCCGCGACCCCGCGGCTCTTGGCCACGGCGACGAGCCCGACGCTCAGGCATTCGTCGATCAGCAGCCGGCTCATCGCCCGGTCGGGGCCGTGTCCGACCGCAGGCGCCAGTCGGGGCCGTAGACGGCCTCCGCCCAGGCGACCACCGCCTCGATGCCGTCGAGGGGAAGGCTCGGATAATCCTCGAACAGATCACGCGGGCCCTGCCCGGCGCGCAGATAGGCGAGCACCGTCTCGGCCGGGATCCGCGTCCCGCTCACCACGGGAGCGCCGTCCATCACGGAAGGGTCGCGGACGACCTCCGTCGGGAACGCGGGCTGCCGTCGTGCGACCATCGTGTGTCTCCGAGCCGTGGTCCCCGGAAGATAGTGCAACCGGGCGCATGATGCACCCGGTCGCCTTCATCGGACGGATCGGACAACGCCCCGAAAAAGCTCACCCCGCCTGCGCGGCGGCGTTCAGGGCGGCAAAGCCTTCGTCGAGATTGGCGATCAGGTCGCCGACCGCCTCGAGGCCGATATGGAAGCGCACGGTCGGGCCGCCCGGCGCCCAGGTCGTCGCGGTCCGGATTTTCGAGCAGTCGAACGGGATGGCGAGGCTTTCGTAGCCGCCCCACGAGGCGCCGATCCCGAACAGGTCGATCGCGTTCAGGAAGGCGTCGACGGCGGTCTCCGGCACCGGCTTCAGCACGATCGAGAACAGCCCGCAGGCGCCGGTGAAGTCGCGCTTCCACAGGGCGTGACCCGGATGCGACGGCAGCGCCGGGTGCAGCACCCGCGAAACCTCCGGCCGGCCCTCCAGCCAGGTCGCGACCTCGACCCCGGCGGCAAAATGGCTCGGCAGCCGCACCGCGAGCGTGCGCAGGCCGCGCAGCGCGAGGTTCATGTCGTCCGGCCCGACGCACAGGCCGAGCGAGAAGACGGTGTCGCGCAACACGTCGGCATAGTGGGCGTTGGCCGCCACGCAGCCGAACATGATGTCGGAATGCCCGCCGATATATTTGGTGCCGGCCTGGATCGACAGGTCGACGCCGTGGTCGAGCGCCCGAAAATAGAGCGGCGTCGCCCACGTATTGTCCATCAGCACGGCGGCGCCGTGGGCGTGCGCGACCTCGGCGATCGCCGGCACGTCCTGGATCTCGAACGACAGCGAGCCGGGGCTTTCCACGAACACCGCTCTGGTGTTCGGCCGAACCAGCGCCTCGATGCCGGCGCCGATCAGCGGATCGTAATAGGTCGTGGAGATTCCCCACCGCGTGAGAAGGTGGTCGCAGACATGCCGGGTCGGCTCGTAGGCCGAGTCGGTCATCAGCAGATGATCGCCCGCCTTCAGCACCGCCAGCAGCGCCGCCGAGATCGCCCCGAGGCCGGACGGCAGCAGCGCGACGCCGGCACAGGCCTCGCCCTCGAGGTCGGCCAGCAGACTTTCGAGCGAGTCCGAGGTCGGCGTGCCGCGCCGCCCGTACTTGTAACGCGAGCGCCGGGCCCGGAAGTCCTCGGCGGTCGGGTAGAGCACGGTCGAGCCGTGATAGACGGGCGTGTTGACGAAGCCGTACTGCTCCTCCGGCCGGCGGCCGCCGACCACCAGGCGAGTGGAGGGCGCGAGCGGCTGCGCTGCGGTCCGATCGGGGTCGTTCTTCATTCCGGATTCCTCGGCCGTCCTCGAGCGTGACGGCATGGCGGGGGGTGGTCGCGAGCGGACCGTGTGGACGGCCGTGACGGGCGCGTGGACGCCCTTGACCCGGCTTTGCATTCGTTCTGATATGCTCGGCCGGACCACGCTCGGGGCGCGGGCACCGCCGGGCGGCCGGTTCTCGGCACGAGACATGCATCATCACGCGCACGGGTCGCGTCACGGACGCTGCCCATGCACCGGACTCCTCGCACTGTCAATGAGGCGATTATGAAATGGGTTTCCGTCGCACTGGCCGTCGCCGGCGCAGCCCTGGTCGGGCTCTCGTCCGCATCGGCGGCGACCCTCGACACCGTCAAGGCACGCGGCGTGCTCAATTGCGGCGCCAACGGGCAGTTGCCGGGCTTCGGCATGCCGGACGCCCAGGGCGTCTGGACCGGCTTCGACGTGGAGATGTGCCGGGCGCTCGCCGCGGCGATCTTCGACGACCCGGACAAGGTCAAGTTCATCCCGCTCACCGCCAAGGACCGCTTCACGGCGCTGCAGTCCGGTGACGTCGATGTGCTGATCCGCAACACCACCTGGACGCTGTCGCGCGACACCCAGCTCGGGCTCAACGCGACGATGATCAATTATTACGACGGCCAGGGCTTCATCGTCCGAAAGTCGCTCAAGCTGAACTCGGCGCTCGAGCTGAACGACGCGGCGGTGTGCGTGCAGCAGGGCACGACCAGCGAGCTCAATCTCTCCGACTATTTCCGCACCAACAAGATGCGGCTGAAGTCGGTGACCTTCGCCACCCTCGACGAGGCGCTGAAAGCCTACGACACCGGCCGCTGCGACGCCTACACCACCGACGCCTCGCAGCTCTACAGCGTGCGCCTGAAGCTCGCCAAGCCCGAGGACCACGTGGTGCTGCCGGAGGTCATCTCCAAGGAGCCGTTCGCGGCCTTCGTGCGGCACGGCGACGACCAGTGGTTCGACATCGTGAAATGGGTGCAGTTCGCGATGGTGAACGCCGAGGAGTTCGGCATCGGGCAGTCGAACGTCGACGAGATGGTCTCCTCCGCCAATCCGGAGATCAAGCGGCTGCTCGGCAGCGAGGGCAATTACGGCGAGCAGCTCGGCCTGACCAAGGACTGGGTGGTGCGCATCGTCAAGAAGGTCGGCAATTACGGCGAGGTGTTCGACCGCACGATCGGCCAGAACTCGGCCCTCAAGATCGCCCGCGGGCAGAACGCGCTGTGGACCAAGGGCGGGCTGATGTACGCCCCGCCGGTGCGCTGAGCGCGCGGAGCCGGCATGACGCGACCGAGCGGCGCCGCGCCCGTTCCCACCCTCGGCAGGCCGCGGCTGCGCGGCCTGCTGATCCAGGCGGGCTTGATCGTCGTCGTGGCGGCGCTCGCCTGGGTGGCGGTGATCAACGTCGCCGAGAACCTCGCGCGCGCCAATATCGCGACCGGGTTCGACTTCTGGAACGTCACCGCCGGCTTCGACATCAGCCAGACGCTGATCTTCTACTCGGCCCAGGCCTCCACCTACGGGCGGGCGTTCTGGGTCGGGTTTCTCAACACCGTGCTGGTGGCGGCGCTGGCGATCGCACTCGCCACCATCATCGGCTTCGTCGTCGGCATCGCGCGGCTGTCGCCGAACTTTCTGGTGGCGAAGCTCGCCTCCGGCTATGTCGAGCTGATCCGCAACATCCCGCTGCTGCTGCAGCTCCTGTTCTGGTACAACGCCGTCCTCAAGGCCTTGCC
Source organism: Rhodovulum sp. PH10 (assembly GCF_000293785.1). Lineage (GTDB taxonomy): Bacteria > Pseudomonadota > Alphaproteobacteria > Rhizobiales > Xanthobacteraceae > Rhodoplanes. The sequence goes on from NZ_AKZI01000121.1 coordinate 28,348, forward strand.
GGACATCCGTGACAGCGTGATGCTGCCGGGCGGCGGCTATCTCAACATCCGCGGCCTGTTCCTGCCCGCCCCGAACGTGTTCGGCGGCCAGACGCTGGCGCTCGTGCTGCTCGGCGGCATCGTCGCCGCGATCGCCTGGCGCTGGTGGCGCCGCAAGACCGGGCGGATCGCCGCGACGCCGCTCGACATCGCGGTGATGGCTTTTCTGGTGCTCGGCCTGCCGCTCCTGGTCGCGATTTTCATCGAGGCGCGCATCTCCTTCGCCTATCCGCAGATGGGCCGCTTCAACATCCGCGGCGGCCTGGAGATTTTGCCCGAGTTCGTGGCGCTGCTGGCGGGGCTGTCGATCTACACCGCGGCCTTCATCGCCGAGGTGGTGCGGGCGGGCCTCCTGTCGGTGCCGAAGGGGCAGACCGAGGCGGCCTATTCGCTCGGCCTGCGGCGGGGACCGACCATGCGGCTCGTCGTGGTGCCGCAGGCGATGCGGGTGATCGTGCCGCCGCTGACCAACCAGTATCTCAACCTGTTCAAGAACTCGACGCTGGCGGTGGCGATCGGCTATCCGGACCTCGTGCAGATCTTCACCGGCACGGTGCTCAACAACACCGGGCAGGCGGTGGAGGTCGTCGTCCTCACCATGGCGGTCTATCTGACGATCAGCCTCGCCACCTCGCTCGCGATGAACATTTACAACAAGCGCGTCATGCTGGTGGAACGATAGGCGGAGCCATGCGCGAGCGACCTCGCAACGCGGCCGTGACGACGCCCCCGACGCCCCCGACGCCCCCCATGCGCTCGGCGCGCGCGCCGATCTCCGCGCGGTCCCGCGAAAGCGGGAGCCCGGCCGGCGTGTCGACGGTTCTTCCGGATCTCCGCATCGAGGCGCACGCCGCATGAGCGACATGGCCACCACCACCGACACGGTGCTGTTCGTTCGCACGCAGCGCGCCGAACGGGTGGCGCCGCCGAAGGGGCCGCGCGGGCCGCTCGGTTGGGCGCGCGCGCATCTGTTCTCGTCGCCGTTCAACGGCCTCCTCACCGTCCTGATCGTCGCGGCGATCGCCTGGGTGGTGCCGCCGCTCCTCGACTTCCTCGTCTTCCACGCGGTGTGGAGCGGCGACGACGGCCGCGAGGCCTGTCTCGCCACCGCGCAAAACCCCGATCCCGGCGCCTGCTGGGCGTTCGTGCGCACCTGGATCAACTTCTTCGTCTACGGGCCGTACCCGATGGAGGAGCGCTGGCGGGTGAACGTCTTCTTCGCGCTGCTCGCGGTCGGCCTCGTCTGGATGATGTGGCTCGATGCGCCGCGCCGCGATCTCGGCGCCGCCTATTTCTTCCTCGCGCTGCCGGCCGCCTCCGTCGTGCTGCTGCACGGTCTTCCGATGATCGGCCTCGAGACGATCGACACCGCGCTGTGGGGCGGCGTGCTGGTGACGCTGGTGGTCGCCACCGTCGGCATCGTCGTGTCGCTGCCGGTCGGCGTGCTGCTCGCGCTCGGCCGCCGCTCCGAGATGCCGGTGGTGAAACTGTTCTCGGTGATCTTCATCGAGTTCGTGCGCGGCGTGCCGCTGATCACCGTGCTGTTCATGGCGAGCGTGATGCTGCCGCTGTTCGTGCCGCCCGCCTGGTCGCCCGACAAGCTGATGCGCGCGCTGGTCGGCATCGCGATCTTCTCGTCCGCCTACATGGCGGAGGTGGTGCGCGCCGGCCTGCAGTCGATCCCCAAGGGCCAGTACGAGGCGGCCGCCGCGCTCGGCCTCGGCTATTGGCGCACGCTGGCGCTGGTCATCCTGCCGCAGGCGCTGAAGGTGACGATCCCCAACATCGTCAACAACGCCATCGCGCTGTTCAAGGACACCACTCTGGTGTTCTTCGTCGGCATCTTCGATTTTTTGCGCACCATCGAGGTGGCGCGCAACGATCCCGCCTGGGCGACCCCGGTGACCAGCTTCACCGGCTATGCCTTCGCCGCGATGTGCTACTTCGTGGCGTGCCACTTCATGTCGCGTTACGCCTCGGGCGTCGAGCGGCGGCTCGGGGCCGCCGACCGGCGCTGAGCGAGAGGAGCGTTCGATGATCGAGACCGCGGAAAAGGCCGGGACGGCGGAGGCGGCGCCGGCCGCGACGCAAGGGCCCGCGGTCGCGATCACCGGCCTCTACAAATGGTACGGCGACTTCCAGGTCCTGTCGGACGTGAACCTCTCGGTGGCGCGCGGCGAGCGCATCGTCATCTGCGGGCCGTCGGGGTCCGGCAAATCGACGCTGATCCGCTGCGTCAACGCGCTCGAGCCGTTCCAGCGCGGCACCATCGTGGTCGACGGCGTGACGGTGACGCAGGACCTCAAGCGGATCGACGAGGTGCGCCGCGAGGTCGGCATGGTGTTCCAGCAGTTCAACCTGTTCCCGCATCTGACCGTGCTGGAGAACTGCACGCTGGCGCCGATCCACGTGCGCAAGATGCCGCGCAAGGAGGCCGAGGAGGTCGCCATGCGCTATCTCGCGCGCGTGCGAATCCCCGAGCAGGCGCACAAATATCCGGGCCAGCTGTCGGGCGGCCAGCAGCAGCGCGTGGCGATTGCCCGCGCGCTGTGCATGAGCCCGAAGATCATGATGTTCGACGAGCCGACCTCCGCCCTCGATCCGGAGATGGTGAAAGAGGTGCTCGACACCATGGTCTCGCTCGCCGAGGACGGCACCACCATGCTGTGCGTCACCCACGAGATGGGATTTGCCCGCCAGGTCGCCGACCGCGTGGTGTTCATGGACGAGGGCCAGATCGTCGAGATCAACTCGCCCGACGCCTTCTTCACCGATCCGCAGCACGAGCGGACCAAGACCTTCTTGGGGCAGATCTTGGGGTGAGGACGCTCGCGTCCGTCACCCTCGCGTCGTTCAGCGCCCGGGCGGTGGCGGATCGCGAAACGTCTCCATGAAAGCGAGAACTTCGTCGCGGAACCGCTCGAACGCCGGGCGGGTCTCGGCGGCGCGCTGCGCGACGATCTCGGCGTCGAGCACGAGGCCGTAGGTGTTGCGCTGGCGGTGCCGAAACGCACGGAGCCGGTCGAGCGCGTCGAAGCAGGCGGGCGAGATCACCGCCGGCCGGACCGCGGAGGGTGTCGCCATGCGTTTCAGCAACGAGACGTGCCAGCCCTCGTCCCGCATGACGCGCGTGCCGTCGACATGCGTCGCGATCAGGCTCATCACCCGCTCGCAGCCGGTGTAGATTTTCTCGACGCCCGATGCGAGGCCCTGCACCATCAGCCAGCGGAACGCCGGTGTCTCGGCCGGACCACGGGTGCGATGAATGTCTGTCGCCTCGTCCAGCATCGCCACCTCGCGCGCGATGTCGGCGAGCTCGGTCGCGACGTCAGCGAAGGCGCTCCGCATCGATCGCCTCCCGGATGAACCGCGCGACCTTGTGGGGCGGCACCTCGTCCAGATAGACGACGTCGAAGCGAAGCCCGCCGAGCCCGTCCTCGACAAGACCCTCGATGGCGTATTTCAGCCGGGCGGGGCAGGCGACGACCAGGAAGTCGATGTCGGAGTTTTGGCGAAACTCGCCGCGGGCGAGCGAGCCGAAAATTCGCGCCGTCACGCCGAGCTCGGCGAGACGGCCGCACACGGCCTTCGTACGCGCGATCACCTCGGCGTGCGGGTCGGTGGAAACGGTCGCCTCGTCCATGGCCGGCTCCGATGGATCGGCCACGACGATAAGGCGCACTCCGCGGCGGTCAATCCCGCGGTGCCGGGGGGCGTCACCCCTCTCCGGTGGCGATCGGCAGGTCGCCGCGGCCGGCCCATTCGGTCCACGAGCCGTCATAGAGCGCGACCGGCGCCTTGCCGAGCGTGTCGAGTGCGATCCACAGCACCGCCGCGGAGACGCCCGAGCCGCAGCTCGTCAGCACCGGCTTGTCCAGATCCACCCCGCCGGCGGCGAAGGCGGCGGCGACCTTTTCGGGCGGCACCAGCAGGCCGTCCTCGACCAGCGCCGCGTGCGGCACGTTGAACGATCCCGGGATGTGGCCGGACGGCAGGCCGGGGCGGGGCTCCGGCGCCGCGCCGCGAAAGCGGTCGTTCGCCCGCGCATCGACCACCTGGGCGCTCCGCTCGGCGATCGTCTTCTGCACCCGCGCCACGTCGGCGACCGACCGGGCGACCAGATCGGCCGGCGTCGTCACCCGAAACGTCTTCGGCGGCCGCGTCACGGATCCGGCCTCCACCGGCCGCCCCTCGGCGACCCAGCGGGGAAAGCCGCCCTCCAGCACGAACACCTTCTCCGCACCGAACAAACGAAACGTCCACCACACGCGCGGCGCCGAGAACAGGCCGAGCCCGTCATAGACGACGATGGTGTCGGTCTCCGAAATCCCCATCTCGCCGACCTGGGCGGCGAACTGCTCGGCCGAGGGCAGCATGTGCGGCAGCGTCGTCGTCTTGTCGGCGACCCGCTCGATGTCGAACCGCAGCGCGCCCGGGATGTGGGAGGCGAGATACTCGGCGTCGGCATCGCGGTTCTGGGTCGACAGGTAGTACGAGGCGTCGAGCACCACGAGGTCCGGCGATCCGAGCTTTTCGGCGAGCCATTCGGTGGTGACGAACGGACGGTACGGCGACGGAAACGGGGATGCGGGCATTGGCGGGATCCTGCACTCGGAGGGGTTTTCTTGGTAGTCGCTTTCGGTGAGGGCGTCGAGCAGGACACGTCGAGCCGAGAGACGTCGGGGGCGGCAGGAGGGGGCCGACAGGCGGGGGTGGAATCGGCTATCGAAGGATCGTTTTGTCCTCCGGGACGTTTCCGATCGTTCATTTCGTTCGAGCAAGGAGATCGTCATGGTCGTCACGACCGCTCATATCGCCCCGCTGGTCGCGCTCATCGCCGGCATTCTCATCCTGATCGCGCCGCGGCTCCTCAATTACGTCGTCGCCATTTACCTGATCGTGGTCGGCGTCCTCGGGCTGAACGCTCTGTATCACTTCTGGTGAGGCCGGCGGCTGCGGGCGAGCGCGTCCAGCGCCCGCTCGCGCCCCGCCTCGAGATCGACCACCGGCGCCGGATAGGTTTTCCCGAGCGTCACGCCCGCCGCGGCGAGATCGAGCGGTCTCGCCGCGAACGGCGCGTGAACGGCGGGCGCCGGCAGCGACCGAAGCGCCGGCACGAACTGACGGACATAGTCGCCCGCGGGATCGAATTTCCGGCCCTGCAGGACCGGGTTGAAGATGCGGAAATAGGGCGCGGCATCGGCGCCCGAGCCCGCCACCCATTGCCAGCTCGCCGGGTTGCTGGCGGCATCGGCATCGACCAGCGTGTCCTGGAACCACCGCTCTCCCGCCCGCCAGTCGGTGAGCAGGTGTTTTACCAGGAACGAGGCGGCGACCATCCGCACCCGGTTGTGCATCCAGCCGGTGGTCCAGAGTTCGCGCATCCCGGCGTCGACGATCGGATAGCCCGTCTCGCCCCGCTGCCAGGCCGACAGCGCCGCCGGGTCGTCCCGCCACGGGAAGGCGTCGAATTTTTCCTGGATGTTCGCGGTGGCGATGTCCGGATGGGCGGCGAGCAGGTGCCAGGAAAATTCCCGCCACACCAGCTCGGCGACGAACTTGTCCACGTCGGTGTCGCTCGGGCGGCGGCCGGGCGGTGCCTCGCGGGCGAGTGCGGCGGCGGAAAACACCTGGAAGGGGGAGAGCTCGCCGAACCGCAGCCGGGGCGACAGCCGCGACGTGTGGGGCAGGTCCGGGCGGTCGCGCTTGTCCGCATAGCCGGCGAGGCCGTCCTCGACGAACTCCGAAAGCCGCGCTTGCGCCGCCGCCTCGCCGCGCGTCCAGGTTTCCCGTAAGCCCCCGGCCCAATCCGGCCTTTGCGGCTCGAGCGCCCAGTCGTCGAGCGCATCCGAGGCAAGTCCCTCTACGCCCTGCATCGGTCCGGGCGCCGGCAGCGGCGCCCTGGGGGACGGCCCGGCGAGCACCGCGCGCAGGAACGGCGTGAACACCGCGAACGGTTTTCCGCTCTTGGTCCGTAACGCTTCGGGCTCGGCGAGCAGCGACGCCTGAAACGTCTCGACCGCGACGCCCTGCCGGGCGAGCGCCGCCTCCACCGTCCGGTCGATGGTCGCCGCCGCCGGCTCGTAGCGTCGGTTCCAAGCCACGGTCGTCGCGCCGGCCGCCGCCGCCACCTCGGGCACCACCGTCGCCGCACCCCCCCGCCGCAGCACCAGCGTCACCCCGCGCTGCGCCAACCCCTCCCCGAGCGCCCGCAAGGATCCCGCGAGCCACCAGCGCGCCGCCCCGCCGAGCGGGCGCAGGCCGGGGCTCTCCTCGTCCAGCACGAACAGCGCGGCGACCGGCAAACCCTTTCGCGCGGCGGAATCGAGCGCCGGGTGGTCGGCGACGCGCAGGTCGTCGCGGAACCACACCAGCACGGCGGGCGGGTTTTTCGACGTGTCGGGGCTGGTCATCGGGCTCCGGGGGTGGGGGCGTCGGCCGGCCCCTCGTCCGGACTGCCGGACGCACGGCCGATGCGCGGCATTTTCGGCGAAAGCGGTGGGTTTCGGCAACCGGCGCGTAACCGTGCGGGCGAAGGGGGGTGGATCGGTCGCGACCTTCAGGAGTTGTTGGGAGCCCACCCGTTAGCGAAGGAGGTCTGCGACCGCGGCAAACGCGGTCGCCGCCGAGTTTCGGACCATGGCCATCGACGTCAACACGCTCTTCCTGGTCACCATCTATGTCGAGGCGATCCTCGGCCTGCTGCTCCTGTTCGTCTGGTTCCAGAACCCGGCGATCGAGGCGGTGGCGTGGTGGGCCGGCGCGCATCTCCTGCGGGCGGGCTCGATCACGCTGTTCGGCATGTACGGCAGCTGGCCGACGGAGATCACCATCGATCTCGCCAACGCGGTGCTGTTGACCTCGTTCGCGGTGACCTGGACCGGCGCCCGGGTGTTCGACGGGCGCCGGCCGATGCCGCTCGTGATGATCGCCGGCGCGGTGCTGTGGCTCGGCGCCAGCCACGTCCGGTTCGAGTGGGAGACGATGGAGCTGCGCGCGCTGGTGAGCGCGGGCATCATCGCCGGCTACACCTGGGCGACCGCCGCCGAGTTCTGGCGCGGCCGCGCCGAGCCCTTGGTGTCGCGGCTGCCGGCGACCTTCCTCCTGTTCGCGCACGGCGCGCTGTTTCTGCTGCGCACGCCCTTGAGCGTGCTGCTGCCGTGGTCGCCGTCGAACCAGATGTTCGGCAGCGTGTGGCTGACCGTTCTCAGCTCCGAGGCGCTGCTGTTCTCGATCTCGATCGCCTTCATCCTGCTGGCGATGGCCAAGGAGCGCACCGAGTTCCGCCACCGCACCGCCTCGATGGTCGATCTCCTCACCGGCATCACCAACCGGCGCGGCTTCCTCGTCGAATGCGACCGCATCGCCAAGCGGCAGGTGGAGGCGCCGCGGCCGACCGCCGTGCTGCTCGCCGACCTCGACGCCTTCAAGTCGATCAACGACCGGTTCGGCCATGCGGTCGGCGACCGCGTGCTGAAGATCTTCGCCGAGAGCGCCCAGCGGGCGGTGCGGCCGGGCGACGTGGTCGGCCGGATCGGCGGCGAGGAGTTCGCGGTGGTGCTGCACGACGTGCCGCGCGACGGCGCGATCGCCATCGCCGAGACCATCCGCACGTCGTTCGCCGAGATGGCGAGCGTGGTCGACGGCTGGCCGGTGCAGGCGACGGTGAGCATCGGCATGGTGTTTTCCCACGACGCCGTGCTGGACCTCTCGATGCTGCAGCACCAGGCCGATCAGGCGCTCTACCGGGCCAAGGAGCGCGGCCGCAACCGCGTCGAGGTCGCGCCGGGCGGCCGCCGCGTGAACGTCGACGCTGCGCTCTTGCCGCGCCACCCGACCATCCGGCTCGGGATCGACGCCGCCTGAGCCCGACACGGGACATGGGATACGCGACATGGGACACGGGACCGGGGCGCGCCGGGCCGGGCGAAGGCTGCTATAGGGACGCCTGCCACAGGGACGGCGGGACGACTCGAAGGACGACCACATGAGCGGAGCAGGGCAGCCGGATCCGGGTTCGCCGTCGGGATCGGCATCGGGCGAGGACCGGCTGATCGCGAGGCACTTCGCGCCGCTCGCAAAACATCCCGGCGCGCTCGGGCTCGCCGACGACGCCGCGCTGCTGACGCCGCCCAAAGGCCACGAGCTGGTGCTCAAGGCCGACGCCATCGTCGAGCGCATGCACTATCTGCCCGACGATCCGCCCGCCACCGTCGCCCGCAAGGCGCTGCGCATCAACCTCTCCGACCTCGCCGCCAAGGGGGCGGCGCCGCTCGGCTTCCTGCTTTCGCTCGCGCTCCCGAAGGGGTTTTCGGACGACTGGCTCGCCGCCTTCTCGCAGGCGCTCGGCGAGGATGCCGAGGCCTATCGATGCCCGCTGCTCGGCGGCGACACGGTCGGCTCGCCGGGGCCGGTGATGGTGTCGATCGCGGCGTTCGGCTCGGTGCCCGCCGGGACGATGGCGAAGCGCAGCGGGGCGAAGCCCGGCGACCGCATCGTCGTCACCGGCACGATCGGCGACGCCGCGCTCGGCCTTCTGGTGCGGCAGGATGTTTCGATCGCCGAGCGGTGGGGGCTCGACGCGGCGCTGCGCGACCATCTGGTCGAGCGATACCGGGTGCCGCAGCCGCGCACCGCCGCAGCGGACGCCGTGCGGACGCACGCCACCGGCAGCATGGACGTGTCGGACGGCCTGGTCGGCGACCTGGCAAAGCTCTGTGCCGCCTCGGGCGTCGGCGCGACCCTCGACGCGGTGAGCGTCCCGTTGTCGCCCGCCGCGGCGCGGGTGATCGCGGCGGAGCCGGAAAAGCTCGCCACCGTGCTGACCGGCGGCGACGACTTCGAGATTCTCACGACCGTCGCTCCGCAAAACCTCGCGGACTACCTCGCCGCGGCGGCGGCGGCGGGCGTCACGGCGACCGAGATCGGCGAAATCCTGCCCGATCCGGCGCCGCTCGCGGTGATCGGCCCGGACGGCGGCCGCATGCGGTTTCCCCGCGAAAGCTTCAGTCACTTCTGACCGTGGCGTCCTGCCCGATCGTCGCGTCCTGCCCGATCGTCGCCACGTCGAACGGCGTGGTGCGGTAGATCTCGGCGATCCAGTTGGCGAACAGCAGGTGCGCGTGGCTGCGCCAGCGGTTCTCCGGCGGTCGCGACGGGTCGTCGTCCGGAAAATAGTTCTTCGGAATGGCGATGGTCTTTCCGGCGGCGACGTCGCGGGTGTACTCGGCGGCGAGCGTCGCCGTCTCGTATTCGAGATGGTCGAACATGTGCAGCGTGCGGTTTTCCGGGTCGTCGACCAGGCACAGCCCGGTCTCCTCGCCCTCGGCGAGCACCGACAGGCCGCGGCCCGCCGGGATGTCGGCGCTCAGCATCGAGGTGCGCCGCGACACCGGGGTCGGGAAGCGGTCGGAGAAGCCGCGCAGATAGGGCGAGGTCGGCACCAGCACGCGGTGGCGAAACACCCCGAACGCCTTTTGCGGCAGCGTGTGCTTCGGCATGCCGTGGAAGTGGTGGACCGCCGCCTGCGCCGCCCAGCAGATCGTCAGGCAGCGATGCACGTGGGTGCGGGTCCAGTCGAAGATGTCGGTCAGCTCGTCCCAATAGGTGATGCTGTCGAACGGCAACAGCTCGACCGGCGCGCCGGTGACGATGAAGCCGTCGAACTTCTCGGTCTTCACGTCGCTCCACGGGCGGTAGAAGGTCGCCATGTGGTCGGCGGCGGTGTGGCGCGACACGTGGTCGGTGATCCGCACCAGCGTCAGTTCGACCTGCAGGGGGGTGGCGCCGATCAGCCGGGCGAACTGCGTCTCGGTGCGGATCTTGTCCGGCATCAGGTTGAGCAGGCCGATGCGCAGCGGACGGATGTCCTGCCGGATCGCGTCCGTCTCGTTCATGACGGTGACGCCTTCCGCCTCCAGCGTGCGGCGGGCGGGCAGGCCATCGGGGATTTTTATCGGCATTTGGGGGTCGTCCGTCCTCTGGCTCGGGGCGGACGCGGGTGGCGTGATCCGTTTGGTTGCCGGCTCGGCCACATCCTCCCCGGTCGATCGGACCCTGGGAGTGCCACCTTGCCCGGAACGGCAGGTTGGCGTTGGGCGTCGCCCCAACTCTCGATGCGGGATCGATTTTAGGGGGTGCCGTCGCCGAGGGCAAGATCAGTGGTTCTGCGCCTCCGTCCGGTCCGGCGCGCCCTGCGGCGCGTGGGCGCCCTGCGGGGCGTGGGCGTCGTGTGGGGCGCGAGCGTCGTGCGGGGCGCGAGGGTCCTGTGGGGCGTGAGCGTCCTGGCCGTCCGCGTCGGCGGGCGGGCGGTCGGCGCCGGCCTCGGCCACCACCACGGTGACCTCGGGCAGGGCGCGGAACGGACGGAGCTGCTCGGGGGTCGCCTCGGCGTCGGTCACCAGCGTCCAGGGGCGGCCGAGCGGCAGCCAGGCCGGCTGGTGGGCGCTGCCGAGCTTGCTCGCATCGACCAGCAGGAACACGTGCGCCGCCTGCTGCACCATCCAGTCCTTCAGCGCGATCTGCTCCTGCGTCGCCTCGCACAGGCCGCGGCCGGCGACCACGCCGTCGGCGCCGAGAAACAGCTTGTCGACGGTGATCCGCCGCATCATCAGCTCGGCGAGCGGCCCGAACGTGCCCATGCTGATCGAGCGCAGCGTGCCGCCGAGCAGCGTCAGCTCGATCGTCTCGGAATGGGCGAACACCGGCACCAGGGCGAGATTGTTGGTGACGACGGTGAGCCTGCGGCTCTTCAGCCGCAGCCCGAGCGCCTCGACGGTCGAGCCGACGTCGAGCAGCACGCGGTCGCCATCGTCGACCATCGCCGCCGCGGCGCGGCCGATCGCCTGCTTGGCCTGGAGGTTGATGTGCTCGCGGCTCGCCAGCGCGTCCTCGACCGCCGGCCGCGACAGGATGGCGCCGCCATAGGTGCGGGTGACGGCGCCGGTCTCCGACAGCCGGTGCAGATCGCGGCGGATGGTCGAGAGAGACACGTCGAGCCGCTCGGCCAACACCTCGACATTCTCCTCGCCGGAGCGGATCAGGTCGAGAATCTGCTGCTGTCGCTCGCGTCGGCGGCGCATTCCGGTGGCCTTTCGTGATGCTCGGATGATCGGGGGGAGGCCGGTGCGCGGGCGCGCCGGGCGAGGTCGGCCGCGAGCGTCAGCGCGGCGATCATGCTGCGCGCGTCGGCGATGCCGAGGCCGGCGATGTCGAACGCGGTGCCGTGATCGACCGAGGTGCGCACCACCGGCAGGCCGACGGTGACGTTCACGCCCGACTCGATCCCGGTGACCTTGATCGGGATGTGGCCCTGGTCGTGATACATCGCCACCACCAGGTCGAAGTCGCCGCGCTGGGCGCGGAAGAACAGCGTGTCGGCCGGCAGCGGCCCCTCGATGGAATACCCCTTCGCACGACAGGCGAGGATGGCGGGGACGATCTTCGCCTCCTCCTCGCCGCGGCCGAACAGGCCGTGCTCGCCGGCATGCGGATTGATCGCGGCGACGCCGATCCGCGGCTGCGCCACCCCGGCGGCGACCAGCGTGTCGCGGCCGCGGGCGATGGTGCGGGCGACCAGGCCCGGCTCGATCGCCGCCACCGCGTCGACCAGGCCGAGATGGGTGGTGACGTGAACGACCCGCAGCCGCGGGCCGACCAGCATCATCGAGACTTCCGGCGTGCCGGTCAGCTCGGCCAACAGCTCGGTGTGGCCGGGATAGGGATGGCCGGCGGCGTGCAGCGCCTCCTTGCTCAGGGGCGCGGTGCAGATCGCGTCGGCCTCGCCGGCGGCGACGATCGCCGCCGCGCGTGCGACGTAGCGATACGCGGCCTCGCCGGACAGCGGCGACACCACGCCGAACGGATGGCCGGGCGGCACCACGCCGAGATCGACGCAATCGATGGTGCCGCGGGCGAAGCCGGCCTCGGCGGCGCGTTCGATCCGCCGCACCGCGACCGGCACCCCGAGGATTTTCGCCGCCTCCTCGAGCCTTGCGGCGTCGCCGATCACCAGCGGCCGGCACAGGTCCAGCATCTCGCCGCCGGCGAGCGCCCGCACCACGATCTCCGGGCCGATGCCGGAGGGATCGCCCATCGTCACCGCCACCACCGGCTTCTGCCGGGTGGCGTCGCCGTCCGTGCCGGTGCCGGTCGCCGAAGGGCGGCCGAGCGCAGCGGACAACCGGTCGAGGCAGTGGGCGAGCGAGTGCTCGTCGCCGAAGCTGCCGGCCTTGGTGACGATCGGCAGCGCGGTCGCCCCGATGGTGCGGCCGAGCGGGATGCCGGGCTCGATCTCGGCGCACAGCCGGATGCCGGTCACGCCCATGCGGGCGAGCAGCGGCCGCAGTGTGCCGCCGCCCGGCACGATCATCCCGCCGAGACGGGGAGCCACCGGCGCGACGATCTCGGCGAGCGTGTTGCCGACCACGTCCGCCCAGACGAGATCGGTCGTGGCCGAGGTCTCGGTCTCCACCAGCACGTCGCCGGTGGCGAGCGCCGCCTCGATCCGCGCCGTCAGCTCGGCCGCGGCGGGGGAGCTCGGCGCATCGCGCAGCACCGCCTCCGGCAAGGTGACGGTGGCGACCCGGCCGGATGCCGACAGTTTTGCCGAACCCTTTCGCGAGACGTCGGCGAGGCTGCCGACCACGACCAGGACGGGACCGGGCGTTTCGGGGGCCGCCGGCGGCGCCCGCCCGTCCGGGCGCTCGGTGGCGGCGAGCGCGCCGGACAGCCCGCCCGAGCCGACGAACACGAGCCGGTCGGCGAGCGGCAGCGTCGCCGCGGCGATGATCGCGAGGTCCTCGTCGGTGACGGCGTCGCACACCAGCACGCGGCGGCCGGCGGCGATCGCCGAACTCACCGCGGCGCGCACCGCCTCCGCCCCGCGGCGGACGCAGGCGAGCGGGATGGTGTCGGCCGACACCCCGACCGCGGCGAAGCGGGCCGGCAGGTCGCCCGGATCGTCGAGGCCGGCGGCGTGGCGGCGCGAGAGCGGCGTGGCCTCCGCCAGCGGCCTGCCGTGCACCCGCACGCGGCCGGCCTCGGTGGTGCGGCCGTTCGCCGGGAAGGCCGGCGCGACGAAGGCCGTGCGCGGAGCGCTCTCACGTTCGGCGAGCGCCTCCAGCAGCGCGGTGGTCTCCGCCGCGACATGCCCGCGCAAGGTGGAATCGATCTTTGCAAAGATCCGGTCGCCGGGCCGGAGATGGGCGGCGAGCGCCGCCCGCTGGCGGGCCGGCGCGCCCGCCGGGTCGAGCCGGCGGCCGTCGGTGTCGACCGCCAGCACCACACCCGCCGTGCCGGACGGGGAGCCGTCGTCGCTCGCCTGCGGGGACGCGCCGGCGTCGGCCGGGGGACGGTCGCCGTCGAGCACGACGACACCCTGGTAGCCGCGGGCGGCAAAGGCGACGGCGCAGTCGGCGGCGCCGGTGAGGTCGTCGGCGAGAACGAGCCAGGACGGGCCGGGCGGAGGGGGCGGTGCCGCGGGGCTCACGACCGCCTCCGCTCGCAGGTGCGCCGGAGTTTTGCGGCGGTCGAGCGGCTCGAAACGTCTTGCCGGACGCCGCTTTGGCGGGGCAGGGGGACCACGGCACGTCCTTCACGTTGACCGAACTGCGCACACGGGCGGCCGAGGCCGCAGGTCGGCGCGGCGCCGTCTCGTCACGATGTGGCGGAGGCGTCGCCGAATCATCACATGCGCAGGCCCCGAGGCAACCGCGGATGACCGGATCACGCAGTTTTTTTGAGATGTGATCCCGTGTGTCCGGGATCGGAGCCGGCCTGCGCGGCGGCCTCGCGCCAGTGAATCGCGATCCGTCCGCCGTCGCGGCGTCCTCGCCGGACGCCCGCCGCCGTTTCGTCGCGTGCCGCGGGAAGGGCGAGCGAAGGCCGCCGCCGGACCGTCCGGGCGGGCGGAAAGAGACCGTGGATCAGGGCTTTCGTACCGTGGTTTTCGTTGCGTCACATACGTGTTTTTGGCAAGGTCCGCGCGCGGCTTTTCCGGCCGGCCGGAATGGGAGCCGGCCGTGCGTTGTGCGCCCCGGTCCCGGGGCCCCTGCCAACGAAAATCAGTCGAGGGTCATCAATGACAGCTTTGTGGGTCATCGTCCTATGCGGGGCGCTCTCCATCGTCTACGCCATATGGGCGGTACGCTCGGTGATGGCGTCGGACGCCGGGACCGAGCGCATGCAGGAGATCTCCGGCGCCGTGCGCGAGGGCGCCCAGGCGTACCTGAAGCGCCAGTACAGCTATATCGGCGTGGTCGGCATCGTCATCTTCGTGCTGCTCGGCCTGTTTCTCGGCTGGCTGGTGGCGGGCGGCTTCGCCATCGGCGCGATCCTGTCGGGCGCGGCCGGCTTCATCGGCATGAACGTCTCGGTGCGCGCCAATGTCCGCACCGCCCAGGCGGCGATCTCCTCGCTCGCCGGCGGCCTCGACATGGCGTTCAAGGCGGGCGCGATCACCGGCCTTCTGGTCGCCGGCCTGGCGCTGCTCGGCGTCACCGTCTATTTCGGCGTGCTCACCCAAGGGCTCGGCTTCGCGGCCGACCAGCGCGTGGTGATCGACGCCCTGGTGGCGCTCGGCTTCGGCGCCTCGCTGATCTCGATCTTCGCCCGTCTCGGCGGCGGCATCTTCACCAAGGGTGCGGATGTCGGCGGCGACATGGTCGGCAAGGTCGAGGCCGGCATCCCGGAGGACGATCCGCGCAACCCGGCGACCATCGCCGACAATGTGGGCGACAATGTCGGTGACTGCGCCGGCATGGCCGCCGACCTGTTCGAGACCTATGCGGTGACCACGGTGGCCACCATGGTGCTGGCGGCGATCTTCTTCCGCGGCACCGACATGCTGCTGCCGATGATGATGCTGCCGCTCGGCATCGGCGGCCTGTGCATCATCACCTCGATCGTCGGCACCTTCTTCGTGAAGCTCGGTGCCAACCAGTCGATCATGGGCGCGCTCTATCGCGGCTTCATCGCCACCGCGGTGCTGTCGCTGATCGGCATCGCCGGCGTGGTCGCGCTGCTGATCGGTTTCGGCCCGCTGCCGGGCGTCGGCTATTCCGGCTGGCAGCTCTATGTGTGCGGCGTCACCGGCCTCGCCGTCACCGGCCTGATCGTGTGGATCACCGAGTACTACACCGGCACCAACTTCCGCCCGGTGCAGACGATCGCCAAGGCCTCGGTCACCGGTCACGGCACCAACATCATCCAGGGCCTCGCGGTCTCGCTCGAGGCGACCGCGATGCCGACCATCGTGATCATCGCCGGCATCCTGGTCACCTATGGGCTCGCCGGCCTGTTCGGCATCGCGGTGGGCGTCACCACCATGCTGTCGCTCGCCGGCTTCGTGGTCGCGCTCGACGCGTTCGGCCCGGTGACGGACAATGCCGGCGGCATCGCCGAGATGGCCGGCCTGCCGGCGGAGGTCCGCAAGTCGACCGACGCGCTCGACGCCGTCGGCAACACCACCAAGGCGGTCACCAAGGGCTATGCGATCGGCTCCGCCGGTCTCGGCGCGCTGGTGCTGTTCTCGGCCTACAACGAGGATCTTCGCCACTTCATCGGCGATTCGGCGACCTACCCGTACTTCGAGGGGGTGCAGCTCGATTTCGCGTTGACCAACCCCTACGTCGTGGTCGGCCTCCTGTTCGGCGGCCTGCTGCCGTACCTGTTCGGCGCCATGGGCATGATGGCGGTCGGCCGGGCGGCCTCGGCGATCGTCGAGGAGGTGCGGCGCCAGTTCCACGAGCGGCCCGGCATCATGAAGGGCACCGAGCGGCCGAACTACGGCCGTGCCGTCGATCTGCTGACCAAGGCGGCGATCAAGGAGATGGTGATCCCGTCGCTTCTGCCGGTGCTGTCGCCGATCGTCGTCTATTTCGCGATCTACGTGATCGCGGGGGGCGGCGCGGCCGGCAAGTCGGCGGCCTTCTCCACGGTCGGCGCGATGCTGCTCGGCGTGATCGTCACCGGCCTGTTCGTCGCGGTCTCGATGACCTCCGGCGGCGGCGCCTGGGACAACGCCAAGAAGTACATCGAGGACGGCCATTACGGCGGAAAGGGCTCGGAGGCGCACAAGGCCTCGGTGACCGGCGACACCGTCGGCGACCCCTACAAGGACACGGCGGGCCCCGCCGTGAACCCGATGATCAAGATCACCAACATCGTCGCGCTGCTGCTGCTCGCGGTGCTGGCGCACGGCTGATCGGGTAAAGCCCGCGGGCGGCTTCGGCCGCCCGCCGAGGAGACGACACGCGAAGGGCCCGCCGGTGTGGCGGGCCCTTTTGCGTCGAAGAGGTCGTCGGAGCGGCGAGAGGCGAGGGGGCTACCGCCAGCGGCGGTGCAGCCACAGCCACTGCTCGGGATGGTCGCGCACCCAGCCCTCGATCACGTCGGTGACCATCTGCATGGTGCCGTCGACCTCGATCTTGCCGTCGGCGTCGCGCGGCAGCGCGAGCGGCCCGACCAGCTCGAAGCGGAACCGCTCGTCCGGCAGGCGGATCGCGCGGGCGCCATAGATCGGGCAGTCGAACATCCGGGCGAAGCGGCCGAGCATCGGGTTGACCTTGCAGCGCCGGCCGAAGAAGTCGACGTCGATGCCGCGCACGTAATGCTGGTCGACCAGCATGCCGACCATCTTGCCGCTCTTCAGCGCCTCGCGGATCCGCAAGGGGGTGTCGGGGCCGGCGGAGATCACGGTCGAGCCGAGCGCGCTGCGCTGCTTGACCATCTCCTTGGTGAAGGCGCCGATCCGCGGGGCGCGAAACACCACGGCGATCTCGCGCCCGAGCGTGGTGGCGCCGAGCGGGGTGATCTCCCAATTGGCGATGTGGCCGGTGAAGAACATCGCCCGGCCGCCGCCGCGGCAGGCGCCCTTCAGCCGCTCGGCCGAGGCCGCGTCCATCTCGATCCGCCCGCCCGGCTTCGGGTCGTCCCAGTCGTAATCCCACAGGCGATCGAGGTGGGCGTACTCGACGAACAGCCGGCCGAAATTGTCCCACATGCCGGCGAGCACCTTTTCGCGCTCGGCCTTCGACATGTCGGGAAACACGGTCGCGAGCTGCTCGTCGGCGGTGCGGTGGCCGCGCAGCCGCGGTCCGATCCGCCGCATCGCCGCTCCCGCGAACGCCGCGCCGCGCTCGAGGTCGAGCTTGCGCAAAAGCCGCAGCGCACCGACCCCGGTGCTGCCGACCGCGGTGTCGATGCGATCGCGAATGCTGCGGTGCTCGATCGAGCCGACCTGCGGATTGGCCTCCTGGATGCGGGCGGTCAGCGCATGGACGAACGGAAAGTAGCTCTTCGAGCGGTCCTCGACGCTGCGCAGCCCGGTCCAGTGCGCGGCGGAGATTTTTTCACGGCCGCCGTCCTTGCGGTGGAGCAGGCAGGTCCAATAGGCGCCCGGCACGCCCGGAATGCGGGCGAGAAAGACCTCGAGCGCCGCGATGTCGGCAAATGCGAGCCGCCGTTCCCGGCCGTTCTCGGTCCAGGCGAGGGCGTCGGGCGCGATGCGGTAGCTGCGTTCGGCGGCGAACCGGCCGCGGCGGTGGGTGTAGCTGCTGGGCTCGGTCATGAATCGGCCGGATCGTGCCGGCGGGGGACCGGCCGAGTTGCGTTGCTTGGACAATCGTTCGGGCGAGTTTTAGGGGGTCGCGGCCGGCTCCGCCAGCGCCTCGTCGAGCAGCCGCTTGCAGGCGTCGAGATCGGCCAGCACCGTGGTCAGCCGCGCGCGGTCGGTGTCGCTCAGGGAGAACACCGGGGCGGGCGGGACCGGCGCCGGGGCAGGGGCGACATGGACGGGCGCAACCTGTGGGGCGATCTGGGGCGCGGCCTGGGGCGCGACTCGATCGGGGCCCGGCGGCTCGGCGGAGACGTGCGGCGCGGCCGTCGCGGCGGCCCGGCGGGCGGCGGCGTCGCCGGCCTCGGC
>NZ_AKZI01000122.1 GCF_000293785.1 Rhodovulum sp. PH10
GAAAGCGGCTCCGGCGCAGCCCCGTCGGAGTTCCCAAACGGGCTCTGAGAGTTTCGCAGCAGTCGAGCGGTCGCCGGCCCGACATTCGTCACGATTCGGCCATGCGAATACTTTCCTTCCGCCCGATTTGACCTTCGGCGCGATTTGACTCGCGTTTGCACTTCGTTGACGGTCTTTTCGGACAAAGGAGCGGGACGGGCCGGGGCCGTCCCTCGCCCGAGAGGTCGCTCGAGAAATCGCCCGAGAGAACCACGATCGGAGGACGTTCATGCCGCAGACGGCTCGCAACCGCCTCGCCGCACTCCCGATTCTGGCCTGCGCCGTGCTCGCGTCGTTGGTCCCCGCACGTGCCACACCCTCCGCCGATCCGGTGGAGCGAGCGTTTGTTCCGTCGCCCGCGGCGGGGCTCGATTCGGCCGCAGCCGACGCCACCTCCGCCACGGCCGCGGCGGCGACGCCCGCGGTGCGTCTCGCCCGCGCCGCCTCCCGCTCCGCGACCGCACACCGCACCGCCCGCCGGGTGCCGCTGCCGCGCGCGCGGGCGCATCCGACGCCGCTGCCGCGGGCGCGCCCCGCGGTCGCCGCGCACGACCCGATCGGCCGTGTCCTGCAGGCGCACGCGGTCTTCACCGGCAGCACGCCGCCGGTGCCCGAGCCCGCCCCGGCGAGCCGCCCGGCACCGCTGCGGATCGCCGCCCCTGCGGCCGCCGTCGCCGCGGTCGGCGCCGCGCCGGCGACCGCCGTCACCGTTCACCGGCCGATGCCGAAGGCGTCGGCCGCCGACATCGCCGCGCTGAAGGAGGCGATCGCGCTCGCCGGCCGCGGCAAGGGCGAGGCGGCGAGCGTCCGCCGCGACGCGATCCGTGACCCGACCGCCCGCGCACTCGCCGAATGGGCGATTTTGCGCTCCGGCGATCCGCCCGAGAGCTTCTGGCGCTACGCGGCCTATATTCGCGAAAACCCGGCGTGGCCGGGCATCGTGCTGGTGCGCAAGCGCGCCGAGATGCGGCTGTGGACCGAGGACTATCCGCCCCGCACGGTGCTCGGCTTCTTCACCGGGCAGCAGCCGATCACCGCGCTCGGCCGGCTGGCGCTCGCCCGCGCGCTTCTCGCCCAGGGCGACCGCGCAAACGCGCAAAAGCACGTGGTGCGGGCCTGGCGCGAGGCCGGCTTCTCGGAAAACCTCGAGGAGGAGGTGCTGTCGACCTTCTCCGGGCTCCTCTCGGTGCGCGACGAGGAGGCGCGGTACCGCGCCCGGATTTTCGCCGACGATATTTCGGGCGCGATCCGCGCCGCCAAGCGACTGCCCGGGCCGGGCTATGTCGCGCTGGCGAAAGCGCGCTCGGCGGTGAACCGCCGCGCCCGCAACGCCGGGGCGTTGCTCGGCGCGGTGCCGCGCGCGCTGCGCCACGACCCGGCCTATGTGTTCACCCGCGCGCAGTGGCTGCGCCGCACCGGCCATCCGATCGAGGCCGGCCGCCTGCTCGCGGTCGCCCGGGTGGAGAAGGCCGGGGTCGACGCCGACGACTGGTGGCGCGAGTGCCGCACGCTGGTGCGCGAGCTGCTCGATGCCGGGCAGCACCGGCTCGCCTACCGGGTCGCCGCCCACGCGCCGCTCGCCTCGCGCGAAAGTTTGCGGGTCGACAAGCCGTTCACCGCCGGCTGGATCGCGCTGCGCTACCTGCACGACCCGCGCACCGCCGAGCGGCATTTTGCCCGCATCCCGAAGCTGACGACCCACCCGACCTCGCTCGCGCGGGCCGACTACTGGCTCGGCCGTACCGCCGAGGCGAGCGGCCGCCGCGCCGAGGCGCGCCGGTTCTATGCCGCCGCGGCCCAGCATCCGGCCGCCTATTACGGCCAGCTCGCCAGCGCCAAGCTCGGCCAGCGCGCGATTCCCGTGCGTCGGCCGCAGCCGCCCTCGCGCGCCGAGCTCGCCCGCCTGCGCCATCTCGACCTCGTGCGCGCGGTCGAGCTGCTCTACGCGACCGGCAATCGCGAGCTTGTGGTGCCGTTCGCGGGCGACCTCTCGCGCTGCGGGGAGGTCGGCACGCTGACCCTGATCGCCGAGACCGCCGCCGCCCACCAGGACGCCCGCGGCATGATGGCGATCGGCCGCCACGCGCTCGCCCGCGGCTACGGCTTCGACCATTTCGCCTTCCCGGCCGGGGCGTTGCCGAGCTATCGTCCGCTCGGGCCGAAGGCCGATCCGAGCCTCGTCTATGCGATCGCCCGCGCCGAGAGCGGCTTCAACCCGACCGTCGTGTCGCACGCCAATGCCTTCGGGCTGATGCAGGTGACGGCGCCGACCGGCCGCACCATCGCCAGGAGGCTCGGCATCCGGTTCGACCGCAAGCGGCTGAAGAGCGACCCGCTCTACAATCTGCAGATGGGGGCGGCCGAGCTCGCCGACCTGATCGACACCTACGACGGCAATCACGTGCTCGCCTTCGTCGGCTACAATGCCGGGCGCGGCCGGGTGCGGCAGTGGACCGAGCGCTACGGCGATCCGCGCGACCCGCGGGTCGACCCGGTCGACTGGGTGGAGCGCATCCCGTTCACCGAGACGCGCATCTACGTGCAGCGGGTGATGGAGAACCTGCAGGTCTACCGCTCGCGGTTCCGCTCGCCCGGCCGGCTCACCATCGAGGCCGACATGCGCGGCGCGAGCCGAGGCTGACGATCGACCCGCGGCGCGTGTGAGAGGGCCTGCCGGCCACCCGCGGTGGCCGGTTGTAGAGGTGTGCCCGGCGGTATCCTAACGTCGTAAGTTGTTCGTCGGATGGTCCCCCGGGACTCCGGCGTATAAGCCGAAACGCTGGACGTTTGCCGCACCCCCTCCGCACCGAACGGACTCCCATGTCGAATTCATCGAGAATCCTGAACCCGGCGCTGCGCTCCAAGATCATGTCCGCCGAGGACGCCGCAGCCCTGATCCCGGCCGGCGCCAATGTCGGCATGAGCGGCTTCACGGGGGCGGGCTACCCCAAGGCCGTGCCGCTGGCGCTGGCTCGCCGCATCGAGGCCGCCCACGCCAAGGGCGAGCCGTTCCGGGTCGGCGTGTGGACCGGCGCCTCGACCGCGCCCGAGCTGGACGGCGCACTCGCCAAGGTCAACGGCCTGGAGATGCGGCTGCCCTACCAGTCCGATCCGACCTGCCGCTCGAAGATCAATTCGGGCGCGATGGAATACATCGACATCCATCTGTCGCACGTCGCCCAGTTCGTGTGGTTCGGCTATCTCGGCCATCTCGACGTCGCCATCGTCGAGGTCGCCGGCATCCGCGAGGACGGCAGCCTGATCCCGGCCAACTCGATCGGCAACAACAAGACCTGGCTCGACCTCGCCGACAAGATCATCATCGAGGTGAACGACTGGGTGAATCCCGCCCTCGAGGGGATGCACGACGTCTATTACGGCACGCGCCTGCCGCCGTTCCGCAAGCCGATCCCGATCCTCGCCCCCGGCGACCGCATCGGCGAGCAGTATTTCCGCTGCGACCCCGAGAAGATCGTCGCGGTGGTGCGGACCGACGCGCCCGACCGCAACACGCCCTTCACGCCGCCCGACGCGAACTCCAAGCGGATCGCCGGCCACATCCTCGAGTTCTTCGAGCACGAGGTGAAGAAGGGCCGGCTGCCGCACGGCCTGCTGCCGCTGCAATCGGGCGTCGGCAACGTCGCCAATGCGGTGATGTCCGGGCTCGAGGACGGCCCCTACGACAATCTCACCTCCTACACGGAAGTGCTGCAGGACGGCATGCTGCAGCTGATCCGCAACGGCAAGATGAGCCTCGCCTCGGCGACCGCGGTGTCGCTCAGCCCCGACGCCGCGGCGAGCTTCAACAGCGGCGCCGAGGAGCTGAAGAAGCACGTGGTGCTGCGTCCGCAGGAGATCTCGAACCATCCGGAGGTGATCCGCCGGCTCGGCGTGATCGCCATGAACGGCATGATCGAGGCCGACATCTACGGCAACGTCAACTCCACCCACATCGCCGGCACCAGCATCATGAACGGCATCGGCGGCTCGGGCGATTTCGCCCGCAACGCCTATCTGTCGATCTTCATGACGCCGTCGACCGCCAAGAACGGGGCGATCTCCTGCATCGTGCCGATGGTCTCGCACGTCGACCACACCGAGCACGACGTGCAGGTGGTGGTCACCGAGCAGGGGCTGGCCGATCTGCGCGGCCTGTCGCCCAAGCAGCGCGCCAAGGTGATGATCGACAACTGCGCCCACCCCGACTACAAGCCGGCGCTCGCCGAGTACTACCGGCTGGCGCTGGAGAAGTCGCCCGGCCGCCACACGCCGCATCTGCTCGGCGAGGCGTTCGGCTTCATGTCGGAGTGGAAGGCCAAGCACGCGCTCGAGCGCGCCTGAGCGAGGCGGCGAGGGGCGCCCTCGCTTGCGGAAAACGACGTCCGGACGATCGAGCAGGCGGGCCCCGGCCCGCCTGTTTCGTTTCGTGCTCGCAGTCGCGGGCCTTCGTTCCGCCCCACTCGCCGGTATGGTCGGTGCCGTGCTTTGCCCGGTCGAATCGACCGCCGAGTCCGACCCATGACGTCATGCTCGACCGCTCGCCTGCGCGGCCTCCTCGCCGTGCTCGTGCTCGCCGCCTGCACGCTGCTCGCGCCGCCCGCGCGCGCCCACCCTCATGTCTGGGTGGTGATGAAGAACGCCCTCGTGGTCGCCCCCGACGGCACCGTCACCGGCGTGCGGAACGCCTGGACGTTCGACGACATGTTCTCCACCTACGCGACCCAGGGCATCCCGTCGAAGACGCCCGGCGCCTTCACCCGCGACGACCTGAAGGACCTCGCCGAGGTGAACGTCACCTCGCTGAAGGAGTTCGACTTCTTCACTTACGCCAAGCTCGACGGGAAGACGGCGTCGTTCACCGACCCGGTCGACGCTTGGCTCGAGTTTCACGATTCCCGCCTGACGCTGCACTTCACGCTGCCGCTGAAGACGCCGGTGAAGGCGCGCACGATCGACCTCGAGGTGTACGACCCCACCTATTTCGTCGACTTCTCGTTCGCCGAGGAGACGCCGTTCACGCTGGCCGGCGCGCCGGCCGCCTGCACGGTGTCGGTCCACAAGCCGGACGATGCCGCGCTCACCAAAAAGATCCAGCGCATGACCGAGGCGCAGTTCGCCGAAGAGATGTCCAATGTCGGCGAGCTGTTCGGCAACAAGGTGATGGTCCGATGCCCGTGATCTCCCGCCGTCGCTGGCAGGCGCCGCTCGCGCTCTGCCTCGGCGTCCTCGCCGTGCTGGTCGTCTCGGCCGGCCTCGCCGACGCGCTCGCGCAGTCGCCGTTCGGGGTGCGGACGCCGGCGCCGCCGCCGGCTTCGGCGGAGACCGGGCTGGTCGGCTGGGTGCTGGCGCAGCAGGCGCAGTTCTATCGCTCGCTGTCCGGCCTGATCCGGGCGGCGAAGGCCGACGGCACCGCGATGTGGACGCTGTTCGGCGTGTCGTTCGTCTACGGCATCCTGCACGCCGCCGGCCCCGGCCACGGCAAGGCGGTGATCTCCTCCTATCTGATCGCCAACGAGGAGACCTGGCGGCGCGGCATCGTGCTGTCGTTCGCCTCGGCGCTCCTGCAGGCGCTGGTGGCGATCGCCGTGGTGGCGGTGGCCGCGGTCGCGCTGAACGCCACCGCCGCGACGATGACCGAGGCGGTGCGCTGGATCGAGACCGCGAGCTATGCGCTGATCGTCGTCATCGGCGTCCGGCTGGTGCTGACCAAGGGCCGCGGCTTTTTACGCGCCGTTCGGGAGCAGCGGGCGGAGGCGGGCGCCGACGGCGGCGCGCTGGTGCTGGCGCCGGCCCTGTCCGGCGTGCCGGCGGGGACGGGCTTTCTGCACGCCGAGCCGCATCGAGACGGGCTCGCTCGGAGCCACGTGCACGGATCGGCGATCCATGCCGAGCCGGCCGCGGCCGAACCACACGACCACGCGCATCACGACCACGCGCACCACGGTCACGACCATCATCACGGCAGCGCCTGCGCCTGCGGCCATGCGCACCACAACGACCACGATCACGCTCACGACCATCATCACCACGATCACGACGGCTGCTGCTCGCACGGGCCGGCGCCGGCCGAGCTCGCCGGTCCCGGCGGCTGGTCGCGCGGGCTTGCGGCGATCGTCGCGGTCGGGCTGCGCCCCTGCTCGGGCGCCATCCTGGTGCTGGTGTTCGCGCTGTCGCAGGGCCTGTTCTGGGCCGGCGTCGGCTCGACCCTCTTGATGGGGCTCGGCACCGCGCTGACCGTCTCCGGCATCGCGACGCTCGCGGTCGGCGCCAAGGGAGTGGCGAGCCGGCTGGCCGGCGCGAAAGACGGCCGCGGCGCGCTGATGGTGCGCGGGCTTGAGGTGGCGGCGGCCTGCGCGGTGGTGCTGTTCGGCCTCGCGCTGCTCGGCGGCTACATGGCGAGCGAGCGGATGATCTGATCATCTGCGGCGGCGGTCACGCGCCGCCGCGGCTCCGTCGGGTCCCCGCGATCGTCTGCACCACGAGGCCCGGCAGCGCGGCCGGGGCGTCGCACAGGACCGTCACGCCGGCTTCTTCCAGCTCGTCGATGCCGCCGAACCCCCAGGTGACGCCGATGCAGGACAGCCCGTTCACCGCCGCGCCGATCACGTCGTGCTTGCGGTCGCCGACCATCACGCAGCGCGCCGGGTCGAGCTTTTCGGTTTCGAGGCACAGCGCGATCACGTCGGCCTTCTCCTCGACCTTGCGGTCGAGCGACGACCCGTAGACGCCCGCGAACACCTCCGACAGCCCGTGCCGGGCGACGATCTTCTCGGCGAACGAGACGAGCTTGGAGGTGGCGACGAACAGCCGAAAGCCGTCGCCGGCGAGCGTGCCGATCGCCTCGGCCATGCCGGGATAGACGCGGTTGTCGTAGAGCGCGCCGGCGGCGTGGTGCTCGCGATAGAGCGTCAGCGCCTCGGCCGCCATCGCATCGTCCCCCAGCACCCGCGCAAAACTCTCGCGCAAAGGCGGGCCGATGATCCAGGTGAGCGGCTCGCCGTCCGGCAAGGGCTTGCCGAGCCGGGCGAGCGCGTGGCGGAACGAGGCGGTGACCCCGCCCGCCGGATCGCTGATGGTGCCGTCGAGGTCGAGCAGCACGGCCCCGCGGGAGGTCGCAGGATCACTCATGCGGGCGGCGCTCACGCCGCTGCCGTCGAGCCGGGGCCGCCGCTGCCGGTGCCGACCGCCTCGGGCGAGCTGGCGAAATCGGAGATGCCGCCGTGCGCCGCCGACCAGGCGGACGGCGCGCCGAGAAAGCTCTTCACCTCGCGCAGCACGCCGGCATCGAAGCTGCCGCTGTCGGTCGCGACCTCCAGCACGTCGTGCCAAGTGGCGAGGCGGTGCAGGGTGACGCCCGATTCGTGCATCGAGACGTCGGGGAAGATGTCGTAATAGAACAGCACGAAGCAGTGGTCGACCCGCGCCCCCGCATCGCGGATCGCCTTGCAGAAGCCGACCTTGCTGCGGCCGTCGGTGGCGAGATCCTCCACGAGAAGCGTGCGCGCGCCCTCGGTGACCAAACCCTCGATCTGCGCGTTGCGGCCGAATCCTTTCGGCTTCTTGCGGATGTACTGCATCGGCAGCAGCATCTTGTCGGCGATCCAGGCGGCGAACGGGATGCCGGCGGTCTCGCCGCCCGCCACCACGTCGATCGACTCGTAGCCGATCTCGGTCAGGATGGTCGTGACGGAGAAATCCATCAGCGCGGTGCGCAGGCGCGGATAGGAGATCAGCTTGCGGCAGTCGACATAGACCGGGCTCGCCCACCCCGAGGTGAACACGAACGGCTTGTCGGCATTGAACTTGATCGCTTCGATCTCCAGCAGCATGCGGGCCGTCTGACGGGCGATCGCGGTCTTGTCGGCGGGGGGAAGAAACGTCGTCACCAAAGCCTCCGTGGTCGGGCGCGCCCATCGGCCGGACAGCGACACGCGCCGGTGCGCTTTCCCGGCGGGAAAGCCTCTCGGAAGGCCATGCGCGACCGGGCTCTTATCGCTTCGGCCGCGCGGGCCGTCAACCGGCGCGCCCGGCCGGTCCGCGGGTGTGGGCGGCCGGCGCCACACGCGACGAAACGCCTCGCGCGGCGATGAAACCCGCAGCCCGCCAGCGGCATTTCCACGCTGCCCGGCAAGGCCTATATAGCGGGCGGACGGCGGCCGTTCGGGTGGGAGGCCGGCCGGGAGAGAAGCGACTGGAGTTTTTGGCGTTGCAACCCGGGGTTCCCACATCGGTCGCGCTGGCGCGCCTGCTCGCGGAGGCGCCGCCCGACCGCGTCAGCCTCGCTTGGCTGATCGGCCGGCTCGGCCCGCGCTCGTTCGGCCTTTTGGTGCTGGTGCTGGCACTGCTCGGCCTCGCGCCGGGCGTCGCCTTCGTCACCGGCTTCGTGCTGGCCTTCGCCGCGTTCCAGATGATGCTCGGCTACGACTGCCCGCGGCTGCCGCGGGCGGTGACCGACTGCGCCATCCCGACCCGGCATTTCACCCGCTGGACCAATCGGGCGATCGCCTTTTTCGCCCGGCTCGAGCGGATGGTCGGCCGCAGGCCGCAGGTCGCCTTCCCGGGCGCCGGCCGGCTGGTCGGGCTCGTCGTGCTCCTGCTCGCCGCCACCATCGTCTGGCCGATCCCCTTCAGCCACATCATCCCGACCTTCGCGATCATGCTGGTGGCGTTCGCCTATATGGAGAACGACCGGGTTCTGCTCGGCATCTCGCTGGTGGCGACGGTGCTGTCCTTCTCCACCAGCGCGGCGATGGTGTGGGGGGTGCTGGAAGGCGGCAGCGCGCTGATCCGCTACTGGGTCGGCGGGTAATTTTTCTCCCCGGTCGTGCGACGGCCGGCGCCCTCGAGGGCGCCGACCGCGATGGCTTCATGTGGCGGGGGTGGTCGCCCCGGCGAGCCGGTGCCCGGCCAGCCGGCGGGCCCAGGCAAAAGCCTGCTCGAGCCGGTCGTTGCCCCAAAAAATCTCGCCGTCGGCGGTGACGAAGGTCGGCGCGCCGAAAATCCCGTGCTTTTGCGCCGCGGCGGTTTCCTCGCGCAGCTTGTCCTTGATCGCCGGCGTCTGCGCCGCTTCGAGCACCGGCTCGGGCGCGACCCCGAGATGCGTCAGGATGTCGGCGATCACCGCGGCTTCGGCGAGCTCCAGCCCCTCGCCGAAGCCGGCGCGGAACGCCGCCCGGCAGAATTTTTCGCCCCACCGGGTCGGGCCCGGCGGCTCCGAGAGGCCGACCAGCGCCACCCGCGAGGTGAGCACGCTGTGCACCGGAAAGCTCGGCGGCCGCTTGAACGGCAGGCCGAGATCGGCGGCCAGCCGCTCGCAGTCCCGCCACATGTACTGCCCCTTGGCCGGATAGATCTTGAACGGCGAGGTGTCCCAGCCCTGCGACTTGAAGATCGGGCCGAGCAGGAACGGCCGGTAGACGAGGTCGATGCCGGCGGTGTGGGCGGGGCGCCCCATCCGCATCACCGCGAGATAGGAATAGGGCGAGGCGAACTCGAACCACACGTCGACCGTGAGCCTTACGGGCTTCTCCATCGCATCCATCGGGGGTCCTCCGGTATCTCCTTGACGACCGGTCGCCCGGCCTTTCCGCAAGGCTAATGAGGCGGTCCGCCGCCGTCGAGGATTCACGTGCGCCGGGTGGCGCGATCGCCCGACTCTCTTGCGAAGGAAGGATTCTCCGCTATATTCCGTGTCGTCTGAGGACGTCTCATAACGGTCGGATGCCCGATCGGATCGTGAGAGTGGGCCCGCCCGGGACCCGCTCTTTTTTATTGGCCTCGGTCCGGGCGTCGTCGTCGCGACACGGCGGGCGCGGACGATGGCGGCCCTTCGCGGGTCGAATCCTTTGCTGGTCGACACATGACGGAGACGATCGATACCGGTCTCGACGAGCCGCGGCTGATCGCCGAGAGCGGCCTCTCGGCGCGCGTCGCCGCGGTGGTCGAGCCGGTGCTGGCCGGGCTCGGCTATCGCCTGGTGCGGATCAAGGTGTCCGGCATCGACGGCTGCACCGTGCAGGTGATGGCCGAGAAGCCGGACGGCACCATGCTGATCGAGGACTGCGAGCTGGTGTCGCGCACCCTCTCGCCGGTGCTCGACGAGACGGATCCGGTCGACCGCGCCTATCGCCTCGAGATATCCTCGCCCGGCATCGACCGGCCGCTGGTGCGCCTGTCCGATTTTGCGCGCGCGATCGGGCACCTCGCCAAGATCGAGATGGCGGTGCCGGTCGGCGGCAAGAAGCGCTACCGCGGCACCATCGCCGCCGTGGAGGGCTCCGCCGCCCGCGTGGAAATCGACAAGGGCGACGGCGTGGTCGAGACGGCGCTGCTCCCGGTCGAGCAGATGAGCGACGCCAAGCTGCTGCTCACCGACGCGCTGATCACCGAGTCGCTCAGGCGCGGCAAGGCCGAGGACCGCGAGGCACGCCGGCAGCGGGCGGCGCGCCGCAAGTCGAAAGACGCCCGCACCGATGCTCAAGACGACGGACCGGACCCGGGTGACGCGCCCGCCCGTCCGCGTTCCAAAGGAGACTGAAATGGCTGTCGTCAGCGCCAACAAGCTCGAGCTCCTGCAGATCGCGGACGCCGTCGCGCGCGAGAAGTCGATCGACCGCAGCATCGTCATCCAGGCGATGGAGGACGCGATCGCCAAGGCGGCGCGCTCGCGCTACGGCAGCGAGACCGACGTCCATGCCGAGATCGACCCCAAGAAAGGCGAGCTGCGCCTCGCCCGCCACATGCTGGTGGTCGAGACGGTGGAGAACCCGGCGAACCAGATCAGCCTCGACGACGCCAGGAAGCACAATCCCGCCGCGCAGGTCGGCGACACCATCGCCGACACGCTGCCGCCGCTCGAATACGGCCGCATCGCCGCCCAGTCGGCCAAGCAGGTGATCGTCCAGAAGGTGCGCGAGGCCGAGCGCGACCGGCAATACCAGGAGTTCAAGGACCGCATCGGCGACATCGTCAACGGCATCGTCAAGCGCGTCGAGTACGGCAACGTGGTGGTCGATCTCGGCCGCGGCGAGGCGATCGTCCGGCGCGACGAATTGCTGCCCCGCGAGGTGTTCCGTAACGGCGACCGCATCCGTGCCTATATCTACGACGTGCGCCGCGAGCCGCGGGGCCCGCAGATCTTCCTCTCCCGCACCCATCCGCAGTTCATGGCGAAGCTGTTCGCGCAAGAGGTGCCGGAGATTTACGACGGCATCGTCGAGGTGAAGGCGGTCGCCCGTGACCCCGGCTCGCGGGCGAAAATCGCGGTGATCTCGCGGGATTCGTCGGTCGATCCGGTCGGCGCCTGCGTCGGCATGCGCGGCTCGCGCGTGCAGGCGGTGGTGAACGAGCTGCAGGGCGAGAAGATCGACATCATCCCGTGGTCGCCGGACATCGCGACTTTCGTCGTGAACGCGCTCGCCCCCGCCGAGGTCGCCAAGGTGGTGCTCGACGAGGACAAGGAGCGCATCGCGGTGGTGGTGCCCGACCAGCAGCTGTCGCTGGCGATCGGCCGGCGCGGCCAGAACGTGCGGCTCGCCTCGCAGCTCACCGGGTGGGACATCGACATCCTCACCGAGCAGGAGGAGTCGGAGCGCCGCCAGGCCGACTTCGAGAAGCGCTCGAACCTGTTCATGGAGGCGCTCAACGTCGACGAGGTGGTGGGCCAGCTGCTCGCCTCCGAGGGCTTCACCTCGGTGGAGGACCTCGCGATGGTCGACGAGAAGGACATCGCCTCGATCGAGGGCTTCGACGAGGAGACCGCCGGCGAGCTGCAGGCGCGCGCCCAGGAGTATCTCGCCCAGATCGAGGCCGAGTACGACGCCAAGCGCGTCGAGCTCGGCGTCGCCGACGAGGTCCGGGAGGTGCCCGGCGTCACCACCAAGATGCTGGTCGCCTTCGGCGAGAACGACGTCAAGACGGTCGAGGACCTCGCCGGCTGCGCCACCGACGACCTCGCCGGCTGGACCGAGCGCAAGGACGGCGAGACCAAGCGCGAGCCGGGCATTCTCGACGGCTTCGAGCTGTCCCGCGACGAGTGCGAGGAGATGATCATGCAGGCCCGCGTCAAGGCCGGCTGGATCTCCGAGGCGGATCTCCACCGCGAGGTCGAGGAAGAGGCCGAGACCGAGGGCGAGGAGACCGACGAGGCGACCGAGGGCGAGACCGACGAGGAAGCCGCCGGCGAGGACGAGGCCGCCCGAGACGAGGGCGCCGAAGACGAGGCGGGCGAAGACGAGGCGGGCGAGGGCGAGCCGGAGACCGACGCCCGCGCCTGACCGGGTGCCGGTCCGCGGCCCGCCCGCTGTTCGCTGCGCCGCAGTATCCATCGGACGCAGCGGGATTTTTCGGCGCCGGACCGGAAGCCGGCGCCGACCGTGAGAACGGACAGAACGTCCAGAGACCAGAGAAACGACCAGAGCGAAGAGACCGAGAGGAGAGCCGCGATCCCGATGCCGGCCGACGCCACCGACGCCCCGCTGCCGGCCACCCCGGCCGCCGCCCCCGACGGACCGCCGTCCGGGAGCGCGGGCGCGCGCGTGGACGACGACGCGCCGGCGGAGGACGTCCTCGATTCCGGTCCGCGCGGCCGCGGAGCGACCGAGCGGATGTGCGTCGCCACCCGCGAGGTTTTGCCGGTCGCCGCGCTGATCCGCTTCGTCGCCGGTCCCGACCGGCACGTGGTGCCCGACCTCAAGGCCCGGCTGCCGGGTCGCGGCGCCTGGGTCTCGGCTCGTCGCGATCTTGTGATCCGCGCGGTACGCAAGGGCGCCCTGCGGCGCGCGTTCCGCGATCGGGTGACGGTCGATCCCGACCTCGCCGAGGTCACCGAGCGGCTTCTGGAGCGGTCGGTGCTCGACGCGCTGGCGATCGCCCACAAGGCCGGCGAGGTGGTCGCCGGCACCACCAAGGTGGAGGCCGCGATCGCGTCCGGACGGGCGATCGCGCTGATTCACGCCCGAGATGCCGCCCCCGACGGGGTGCGCAAGATCGCCGCCCAGGCGGCGCGCCGGCCGGACGCGGACGATCGTCCGCGCCCGGTGTTCCAGTCGCTCGATTCCGCCGAATTGGATTTGGCACTCGGGCGCACAAATGTGATACATGCTGCGCTTCTGCCCGGGCGCGCGGCCGACGCGGTCCTGGGGCGCTGGCGCTTGCTCGACACATTTCGTACATGTGGCTCCGTGACGACGCGGGGCGACAGGCAGACGGCCGCATCCTCGGCCCGAGACTAGGATCGTAATGACTGACACGAAGAACCCCGGCGAGAAGACGTTGACGGTCGCGCAGCCCAAGACGCTGTCGCTCAAGCGCGGCAGCGTCGAGCAGGGGGTGGTGCGCCAGAGCTTCAGCCACGGCCGCAGCAAGGCGGTGGTGGTCGAGAAGGTGAAGCGCCGCGCCCCTGGTCCCGAGTCCAAGGGCGAGCCGTCGTCGACGCCGCAGCAGGGCGGCCACGGTGGCGGTGGCCACGGTGGTGGTCACGGCGGCGGCGGTCACGGTGGCGGCCACGGACAGAGCCGCAACGCGCAGCGCTCGGGCGGCGGTGGCCGCTCGGGCGGTGGCTCGCGCTCGTCCGGCGTGGTGCTGCGCACCCTCACCGAGGAGGAGCGCTCCGCCCGCGCCCACGCGCTCGCCGACGCAAAAGTCCGCGAGGCCGAGGAGCGCCGCATCGCCGAGGAGGAGGCCCGCCGCCGCAAGGAGCGCGAGGCCGCCGAGAAGATCGAGCGCGAGGCCGCCGAGGCGCGCAAGCGCGAGGAGGACGAGCGCCGCCGCGTCGAGGACGAGGCCAAGCGCAAGGCCGAGCAGGAGGCGAAGAAGCGCTTCGGCGACGACGAGGCCGCCAAGGCCGCGTCCGCGCCTGCGGCTGCCGCGCCCAAGCCCGCCACGACCAAGCCCGCCACCGGCTCCCCCCCAGCGCGGCC
>NZ_AKZI01000123.1 GCF_000293785.1 Rhodovulum sp. PH10
CGAAGAAGATGATGTCGTCGGGATTCTTCAGCGCGGCGTCGAGATCGGAGGTGGTGCGCTCGATGCCGTATTGCCGGCCGAGGGCGGCGACCTTCTCGGCGTTGCGCCCGACCAGGATCGGGTCGGGCATCACCCGGTCGCCATTGGCGAGCGGAACGCCGCCCTGGCTGCGGATGGCGACGATCGAACGGACCAGGTGCTGATTGAGCCCCATGCGTCCGGTGACGCCGTGCATGATGATGCCGAGCTTCTTGGTGGCCATTGGCGAGCCTCGCGGATGAAAAAACGAAATGGAGCGGCGATCCCGCTCGACCGGACCGGCCAAGTAACCGCCTAGTTACAAATCCATCACGGAGCCCCGCCGATCGTCAAGGGGAATGTCGCGGGGCTGGCGTGCCCGGCGCGCAGGGCGCGCGGCCGCTGTGGGCATGGCTGCGCCCGGGGCGCCGTTCGGCGGTAGATTTTTCGGCTCTTTTTTCCGCGCGCGGACGGGGGAACGGGCGGGGAACGGGCGGCACGAAAAAAGCGGGCCGGCAATCGGCCGACCCGCCATGGTGAAGAGAGCGTGAACGAGCGGCGGACCGCGGGCCCGCCGACCACCGGAAAGGATCAGGCCGGCGCCACCTCCGGCAGCTTGGCGAGCGACTCCGCCAGCGCCGCCTCGTCGTAGTCGAGGTCCTGCAGCTTGCCGGCGGCGTAGTCCATATAGGCCTGCATGTCGAAATGGCCGTGGCCCGACAGGTTGAACAGGATGGTGCGCGGCTTGCCCTCGGCCTTGGCGGCGAGCGCCTCGTCGATCGCGCCACGCACGGCGTGGGTCGATTCCGGCGCCGGCACGATGCCCTCGGCGCGGGCGAACATCAGCCCCGCCTCGAAACACGGGTTCTGATAGACCGCGCGCGCCTCGATCAGGCCGAGCTCCTTGGCGTGGCTGACCAGCGGCCCCATGCCGTGATAGCGCAAGCCCCCGGCATGGAAACCCGGCGGCACGAAGCTCGAGCCGAGCGTGTGCATCTTCATCAGCGGCGTGAGATGCGCGATGTCGCCGAAGTCGTAGGCATAGGTGCCGCGGGTCAGCGTCGGGCAGCCGGCCGGCTCCACCGCCACCACCCGCACGTCGGTGCCCTCGCGCAGCTTCTTGCCGAGGAACGGGAACGCGATGCCGGCGAAGTTGGAACCACCGCCGGCGCAGGCGATCACCACGTCCGGCCAGAAGCCGGCCATCTCCATCTGCTCGATCGCCTCGAGGCCGATCACCGACTGGTGCAGCCCGACATGGTTCAGCACCGAGCCGAGCGCGTAATTGGTGTCGGCGTTCTGGGCGGCGACCTCGACCGCCTCGGAGATCGCGATGCCGAGGCTGCCCGGCGAATCCGGGTGCTCCGCCAGCACGGCGCGGCCGGCGGCGGTCTCGGTCGACGGGCTCGGGATGCAGGTCGCGCCGTAAGTCTCCATCAGCGCCCGCCGGTACGGCTTCTGCGCGTAGGAGACCTTGACCATGTAGACCTTGACCTCGAGCCCGAACAGCGAGCCCGCGAAGGCGAGCGAGCAGCCCCACTGGCCGGCGCCGGTCTCGGTCGACAGCTTCTTGATGCCGGCCTCGCGGTTGTAGAAGGCCTGCGCCACCGCGGTGTTCGGCTTGTGGCTGCCGGCGGGGCTGACGCCCTCGTACTTGTAGAAGATGCGCGCCGGCGTATCGAGCGCCCGCTCGAGCCGGACCGCGCGATGCAGCGGCGAGGGGCGCCACAGCTTGTAGATCTCGCGCACCGGCTCGGGGATCTCGATCTCGCGCTCGGTGGAGACTTCCTGCCGGATCAATTCCATCGGGAAGATCGCCGCGAGGTCGTCGGGCGCCAAGGGCTTGCCGGTCGCGGGATTGAGGCCCGGCGGCAGCGGCACCGGCAGATCGGCCTGAATGTTGTACCAGGCCCGCGGGATGCGGTCGTCGGGCAGGAGATACTTGTACTGGTCGGTCATCGTTGGTCTTTCGTTGGCTCGAACTCGAACATGAACAGCGTGCCGGTGCGCGACCCTCTCCCCTCGCGGGAGAGGGTGCCCGCGCGAAGCGAGAGCGGGTGAGGGGACGGTCCGCTGGCTCGGAGCAGGAGGAGATCCCCCGTGGCCGGCTCGGACCTCCGGTCCTCTTCATCCTCTCCCACGAGGGGAGAGGGTGAAGACCGCGCCGCCGGCTCCGTCACCGCGACGGCTTCTTCCAGATGCCGCGCTCTTGCATCGAGGCGACCTGCTTGTCGATCACCTCGCGCTTGTACTCGGCGTGCTTGCCCGGGATTTTGTCCATGTAC
This sequence comes from Rhodovulum sp. PH10, assembly GCF_000293785.1. GTDB lineage: Bacteria > Pseudomonadota > Alphaproteobacteria > Rhizobiales > Xanthobacteraceae > Rhodoplanes. The sequence goes on from NZ_AKZI01000123.1 coordinate 2,304, forward strand.
ATGTTCTTCGGGTAGACCGGCTGCTCGTAGATGATCTGGGCGAGCTCGCTGCGCACGTCCTTGAGCCAGTTGGTCACCTGCGCGCTCTCGCGATGGTGGCGCAGCGCCTCGATGTCGATCACCCCGGACACGAAGGTCGAGCCGTTGGTGTCGCGCTGCTTGCCGGTGATCTGGCCGCGATAGTCGACGATCATCGACTGGCCGCCGCCGGCGTCGATGCCGACCTTGCTCTCCGGATGGAGGTGATAGCTGCCGATGTTCGGGGCGACGATGTACATGTTGTTCTCGAGCGCCCGCGCCCTGTTGGTGATCTCGAAGAAGTCGTTCTCGGTGAAGGGCGCCGGCAGCGAGGCCCGGTACACCACCTCGGCGCCGTTCATCGCGAGCCCGCGGCCGTTCTCCGGATAAGAGCCCTC
>NZ_AKZI01000124.1 GCF_000293785.1 Rhodovulum sp. PH10
GCGTGCGAGCCCGGCGGCGGCGCCCCGCGCGGTGCGCCCCGCCGTATGGCCTGCCGCGCGCGCGCGGGCGGGGCCGGGTTTCGCGACGGCGCCCGCGGCGCCCCGACCGGCACGGTCGTCTCGGACCGGGCCGGCTCCGCCCTCACCCCCTCAAGCCAAAATCTCGAGGAAGACGTTCAGATGAATCGACTCATCGTCTCGGAACCGGCCAAGTGCATCGGCTGCCGGACTTGCGAGATCGCCTGTGTTCTCGCCCACCAGACCAGCAAAGACGTCGGCGCGATGACGAAGAAGGACTTCGCCCCGCGTCTCAAGCTGATCCGCACGCTGAACATCTCGACGCCGGTGACCTGCCATCACTGCGACGACGCGCCCTGCCTCAATGCCTGCCCGGCCGGCGCGATCGTCTACCGGCAGAACACCGTGCAGGTCGACCAGGAGCGCTGCATCGGCTGCAAGACCTGCGTGGTCGCCTGCCCGTTCGGCGCGATGGACGTGATCTCGGTGCCGGCCACCCGCAGCTTCGCCGGCGTGCAGCTGTCGAGCGGCACCAAGGCCGAGGCGCACAAGTGCGACCTCTGCATTGGCCGCGAGAACGGCCCGGCCTGCGCCGAGGTGTGCCCCACCAAGGCGCTCCACGTGATGGACGAGAGCGCGCTCGACGCCACCCGCAAGCTCCGTCAGGAGCGCGCGGCGGCCGAGGCGGCGCTCGGCGTCGTCGCCTGATTCCCCTTCACACCGCGAGGTGACACCATGGAAAAAGCCATTTCGGTCTGCCCGTACTGCGGCTCCGGCTGCAAGTTCAACCTGTTGGTCGAGAACGACAAGGTCGTCGGCGTCGAGCCGCTGAACGGCGTGACCAACGAGGGCGAGCTCTGCCTCAAGGGCTGGTACGGCTTCGACTTCATCAACGACACCAAGATCCTCACGCCGCGCCTGAAGCAGCCGATGATGCGCACCTCGCGCTCGGAGCCGTTCCGCGCCGTGTCGTGGGACGAGGTGATCGCCTACACCGCCGGCCGTCTCGCCGACATCAAGAAGAAGCACGGCCCCGACGCCATCATGATGACGGGCTCGTCGCGCGGCACCGGCAACGAATCGAACTTCGTCGCCCAAAAGTTCGCCCGCGCGGTGATCGGCACCAACAACATCGACAACTGCGCGCGGGTCTGCCATGCGCCGTCGGTGGCCGGCCTCGCCACCACGCTCGGCAACGGCGCGATGTCCAACTCGATCTGCGAGATCGAGGACACCGACTGCATCCTGTGCTTCGGCTACAACGCCGCCGATTCGCACCCGATCGTCGCCCGCCGCATCGTCAAGGCGAAGGAGAAGGGCGCGAAGATCATCGTCTGCGATCCGCGCCACATCGAGACCGCCCGGCTCGCAGACCTGTGGCTGGGGCTGAACAACGGCTCCAACATGGCGCTGGTCAACGCGTTCGCCAACGTGCTGATCACCGAGAACCTGTACGACAAGGAGTTCGTGGCGAACTACACGGAAGGCTTCGACGAGTACAAGAAGATCGTCGAGAAATACACGCCCGAGTACGTCGAGGGCATCACCGGCCTGCCGGCCTCGCAGATCCGCGAGGCGATGCGGATGTATGCGGGCGCCAAGACCGCCACCATCCTGTGGGGCATGGGCGTCACCCAGTGGGGCCAGGGCGTCGACGTGGTGAAGGGGCTGTCGGGCCTCGCGCTGCTCACCGGCAATCTCGGCAAGCCCAATGTCGGCGTCGGCCCGGTGCGCGGCCAGAACAACGTCCAGGGCTCGTGCGACATGGGCGTTCTGCCGAACGTCTATCCCGGCTACCAGCAGGTCAGCGACCCCGAGGTGCGGGCGAAGTTCGCCAAGGCGTGGGGCGTGCCGAGCCTGCCCGACCGCCCCGGCATGTCGCTCACCGACGTGCCGCACGCGGCCGAATCCGGCAAGCTGAAGTGCATGTACATCTTCGGTGAGGATCCGGCCCAGACCGAGCCCGACCTCGCCGCGGTGCGCAAAGGCTTCGAGGCGCTCGACTTCATCATCGTGCAGGACATCTTCATGACGAAGACCGCGATGTTCGCGGACGTCCTGCTGCCGGCGACCTCGTGGGGCGAGCACGACTGCGTGTTCTCGTCCGCCGATCGCGGCTTCCAGCGCTCCTACAAGGCGGTCAATGCCAAGGGCGACCTCAAGCACGACTGGGAGATCCACAGCCTGCTCGCCACCGCGCTCGGCTATCCGATGAAGTACAAGGACACCGAGGAGATCTGGAACGAGCTGATCTCGCTGTGCCCGATCTACAAGGGCGCGACCTACGAGAAGATGGAAGGCCTCGGCTACGTGCAGTGGCCGTGCATCGACGAGAAGGACCCCGGAACGAAGTGGCTCTACAAGGGCAACAAGTTCCAGACCAAGAGCACCAAGGGCTTGTTGTTCGCCTCCGAGTGGCGGCCGCCGCTCGACAAGACCGACGACAGCTTCCCGCTGGTGCTCTGCACGGTGCGCGAAGTCGGGCACTATTCGTGCCGCTCGATGACCGGCAACTGCCAGGCGCTCACCACGCTCGCCGACGAGCCGGGCTACGTCACGATCAACCCGAAGAACGCCGCTCCGCTTGGCGTGAAGGACCAGGATCTCGTGTGGGTGCAGTCGCGTCGCGGCAAGGTGATCGCCCGCGCGAACGTCACCGATCGCACCAATCTCGGCGCGGTCTACATGACCTACCAGTGGTGGATCGGCGCGTGCAACGAGCTCACCGTCCATCACGTCGACCCGATCTCGAAGACCCCCGAATACAAGTATTCGGCGGTGCGGGTCGAGGCGATCGCCGATCAGGTGTGGGCCGAGAACTACGTCCAGCACGAGTATGCCGAGCTGAAGGCGAAGCTCGCCAAGGGCGCGACCCCGATTCCCGCCGACGCCCGCGTCGCCGAGCCGGCGTGATTTTGCCGGCGACCGAGCTCGACCTCGTCCTGAGGAGCACTCCGCAGGAGTGCGTCTCGAAGGACGAGGGCACGGACGATGGCAAGGCTCGGGCTTCACCGAACACGCGGCGGACCTTCGTTTCCGCCCGCCGCGCCCCTTCCCTCCTCCCGCCCGCGGGAGGAGGGCTCTTTCTCCTCACCGAGACCGGCGATGCACGAGCTGACGATCTGCGCGAATCTGATCGAGCTTTTGGACGGCGAGCGCCGCCGCCGCGGCTTTCGCACGGTGAAGCGCCTGCGTCTCGAGATCGGCCGCTTCTCCTGCCTCGATCCGGAAGCGCTGCGCTTCGCCTTCGAGATCTCTTCGCGCGACACCTTTCTGCACGCCGCGGCGCTCGAGATCGAGCGGCCGCCCGGCCGTGCCACCTGCCTCGACTGCGGCGCCGCGGTCGAGGTCGAATCCCGCCTGGACGCCTGCCCGCACTGCGGCGGCGTTCGTCTCGACCCCACCGGGGGCGATCGAATGCGTTTGATCGAAATGGAGGTACGATGATGTGCGAGCATTGTGGACGTGATCACGAGCCGCGCCGCGGCGCCGAGACGACCAAAACCGACCCGGCGCATCCCGCCGCCAAATGGCGTCCCGGCACCGCCGCACCGACGGTGTTGCACGAGGTCGTGACCGGCGACGCGCCGCCGCGTCCGGCCGCCTGACGCGGGCCCGGCGATGTGCATCGCGCTCCCGCGCAAGATCGTCGAGGTTCTCGATCGTGAGCGCGCGATGGTCGCGCTCGCGCCCGAGTCGAACGACCAGACCGGCACGGCCGACGCGGTGTCGGTCGCACTGCTCGCAGAATCGCGCGAGGCGATCGAGGCGATGGTCGGCCAATGGGTGCTGGTCCATGCCGGCTTCGCGCTTTCGATCGTCGACGAGGAGGACGCGCGCTCGCGCCTGCAGATGTTCGCCGCGATGCGCGGCGACACCACGCCGCTCGATCTGCGCGAGCTTCACGACGTCCTCCACGACGCTCTGCACGACGCCCGGCCCGACCCGCGTCGCGACGGCGCGCCCTGACGCGACCCCGGCGACACACGCCGCCGTCACCACCACCGGGTCGTCCGAACCATAGCGATTCCCCCGATAGGCCGCGCCCCGAACATGGTATAAATTGCGCCGCGGCACGGGCCGCCGACGGGCCTCGTCCCCAGGTAGCCGGACCGCGCTCACAGATCGTTCATGCAAGAGAAACTCGAGTTCCTGCTGGCTCTCGCCCGCGAAAAGCATTTCGGCCGTGCGGCGCAAGTGTGCGGCGTGTCGCAGCCGAATCTGTCCGCGGCGATCAAGCAACTCGAAAGCATGATGGGCGTGCCGCTGGTCGATCGCGGCGCGCGTTTTCTCGGCTTCACGCCGGAGGGCGAGCGCGTGCTCGAATGGGCGCGGCGGATCGTCGGCGACATGCGGGCGATGCACGCCGACATCGAGACGATGAAGCTCGGCCTGAAGGGGCATCTGCGCATCGCCGCCATTCCGACCGCGCTGCCGGTGGTCTACCGGCTCACCGCCGCCTTCTGGCAGCGCCATCCGGAGATCCGCCTCTCGATCGCCTCGCACACCTCGACCGAGGTGCTGTCGCTCCTGGAAAACCTCGAGGCCGACGCCGGCCTCACCTATCTCGACAACGAGCCGGTCGGCCGCGTCGCCGAGGTACCGCTCTATCGCGAACGTTATTATCTGGTGACGCCGCGCGGCGGCCCGTTCACCAATCGTCCGTCGGTGACGTGGGAAGAGGTCGCGACGCTGCCACTGTGCCTGCTCACGCCGGACATGCAGAACCGCCGCATCATCGACCGCATTTTTCAGGAGGCCGGCGTCACCGTCGAACCGATGCTGGAATCGAGCTCGATGGTGGTGCTCGCCACGCATCTGCGCGCCGGCCGGCTTTCCACCGTGATGCCGCGCGTCATGGCGGAGGAGCTGGCGATGCCGAGCACGATCGAGACGGTGCCGATCGTCGCGCCCGACGTCTCCACGCTGATCGGCCTCGTCGTCGCCAAGCGCGACCCGCAGCCGCCGCTCACCGCGGCGCTGATCGCCGAGGCGCGCGCGATCGCGCCCGCCCTCGCCTCGATCGCCTGACCGCGGATCGTTTCATCAGCGTCGTGCGAGCGCAAGCAGCGCGTCGAGATCGAGATTCTGCTCGCAGTGATCGGCGAGCGCGTCGATCGCCGCCTCGGTGCGCGCCTTGAAGTCGAGCGCGGAGGTTTGCGCACCGACCGCGTGCAGCCAGTGATCACGAAACGCATCCGAGCCGAACAGGCCGTGCACATAGGCCCCGGCCACACGACCGTCGGCCGACACCGCGCCTTCCGGCCGCGGGTTTCCGGCGCCGTCGTCCAGCATCAGCCACGGCCGTGACAACCCTGGGCCGGTGGTGCGGCCCATGTGCATCTCGTAACCGGTGACGCGGCAGCCGCTGCGGCGGTCGATCGTGTCGATCTCGACCAGACGCTTCTCGCCGCCGATCTCGGTCTCGATGTCGAGCAGCCCGAGCCCCGCGGTCTCGCCAGGCTCGCCTTCCAGCCCCTGCGGATCGCGCACCACCTTCCCGAGCATCTGATAGCCGGCGCACAACCCGACCACCCGGCCGCCGTGCCGCACATGCGCGAGAATATCGATGTCCCAGCCCTCGCGGCGAAGCGTCGCGAGATCGGTGCGGGTCGCCTTCGAGCCCGGCAAAATGATCACGTCGGTGTCCGATGGAATCGCATGGCCCGGCTGGACGAAGCGGAGTGCGACGCCCGGCTCGGCGGCGAGCGGATCGAGGTCGTCGAAATTGGCGATGCGGGAAAGCCGCGGCACCGCGACCTTCAGCCCCCGCCCCTCTCCGGTCGCCGGCCGCTCGAGCGCCAGCGAATCCTCCGCCGGCAAACGGTCGGCATGCGCGAACCAGCGCAGCACGCCGAGAAACGGCCAGCCGGTGCATTCCGTGATGGTCTTCACGCCCGGCTCGAACAGCGAGAAATCGCCGCGGAACTTGTTGACGACGTAACCGACCACGCGCGCCCGATCGGCCGGATCGAGCAGCGCGTGGCTGCCCACGATCGCCGCCATCGTGCCGCCGCGGTCGATGTCGGAGAGAATCACGACCGGCAGGTCGGCGGCGGCCGCGAGATGCATGTTGGTGATGTCGGACGAGCGCAAATAGACTTCCGCGCCCGAGCCCGCGCCTTCCACCAGCACGAGGTCGGCCTCGGCGCGCAAGCGGTCGAGGCTGTCGAGAATCGCCGGCATCATGTGATGACGCATGCGGTGATAGATGCGCGCCGGGCAGTTGCCGAGCACACGCCCGCGCAACACCACCTGCGAGCCGATGTCGGTCTGCGGCTTCAGCAGCACGGGGTTCATGTGGATCGACGGCGCGGCGTTGCACGCGCGCGCCTGTAGAGCCTGCGCGCGGCCGATCTCGCCAAAAACGATCTCGCCGTCCGGTCCGGGCGGCAGATCGCTGTCGGCGGCGACCGCCGCGTTGTTGCTCATGTTCTGCGCCTTGAACGGCCGCACCACCAGCCCACGGCGCGCGAACGCGCGGCACAGCCCCGCCACCACCATGCTCTTTCCGACGTCCGACGCCGTGCCCTGTATCATCAGCGTGCGCGCGCGCCGCGGCAGATTGCCCGGAGCGGGCGTCCAGGCGACGCGCTCGATCAGCGTGGCGACTTCTTTGTCCTGGCAATTTTTGGTCATGAGACGATCCGAATAATTTTCGGCCTCGGCAACGCCGCTGCGGGCGCACGCCGAGCTGTCCGCGCTCACGTCGCGCGGCGGAACACGTTCGATGAAAGCAGAAGATCGCGACACCGGCGTCGCCCGACGGCGCTGCGGGCCGCACGACACAATCAGATTTGAATGGACATGTGCGCTCCGCCTCTCGACCCGCCATCGAACGAGTTGAACCCGTGTCTCCGGCCGGTCTCCTGGCTCGCGGATCGTGGCCGCCGGCCGTCCTCGCCGAACTCGAGCGCTCGGTGGCTGGACCGACGGCGATCCGCCCACAGTTGCGGGGCAGCCGCGGCATGGGCGACGCTCGCAGGGAGCCCGCCGCACCGCATTCCCTATTCACCTCTCACGAGGCACCGAAGACGGCGTCAAATGAGCACGAACTCTCGCGCGGCGCAAGCCGGGGCAAAACCCGGGGCAGCGGCCGAGCGGCAGCGCACCTGCGACGAAAAGAAGCCGGCGCGGAGGAGCGTCCGCGCCGGCTTCGTCGGTCGACCTTCGTTCTCGTCGGGTCCGGTCGGAATGCCGCTCGCCGTGTTCCGGCATCAGATGCCGGGGATCAGCCCGCCGTCGATGCGGATGACCGAGCCCGTGATGTAGGACGCGCGCGTGCTCGCGAGAAACGCGACAGTGTCGCCGTACTCGCGCGGATCGCCGTAGCGACCCACCGGAATCGAGGCCGTGCTCTCGGCAGAAACCTCCGCCACCGGCCGGTTCTCGCGCTTCGCCTTCTGCTCGTCGAGGAAGACGATGCGGCCGGTCGCGATGCGGCCCGGCAGGACGATGTTGGCGGTGACGCCGTCGCGCCCGACCTCGCGCGCGAGCGTCTTCGACCAGCCGACCAGCGCGAGGCGCAACGCGTTCGAGATGCCGAGATTGGGGATCGGCGACACCACGCCCGACGAGGTCGACGTGATCACGCGGCCCCATTTGCGCGCACGCATGCCGGGCAGCACGGCGTCGGTCACGGCGATCACCGAGCGCACCATCCGATCGAACCACTGCGACCAGATTTCCGGCGGCTGGCCGGCGGCCGGCGTCGGCGGCGGACCACCGGTGTTGTTGACCAGAATGTCGACCGGGCCGAACGCCGCCCCGATCTCCTTCAGATGGCCCGGCAGCACCGAGAGATCCGAGATGTCCCAGGTCAGCGCCAGGCTTGTGCCACCGGCGCCGGTGATGGCGTCGGCGGTCTTCTTCGCGGCATCGGCATCGATGTCGGCGACCGCCACCCGCGCGCCTTCCGCAGCGAGCGAGCGCGCGATCGCGCCGCCGAGACCACCGCCTGCGCCGAAAACCAGCGCCGTCTTGCCGTCGAGCTCGAGATTCAAGTTTTCGTCCTTTCGTCTTACGGACTCGTTCTCATCACGCCGGAGGCGCGCCCGGCGCGCCAGCAACGGGTCGGAGCGCCGCGCGCGGATCGATGCGGGCGACACGCGACAACAGATAGTCCACCTCGGCGCGTGCCGCCGCGTTCAGCGACGCACCGGGCTTGCGCAGCGCGTCGGTCGCGATCGCGCCGCGCCGCCACAGCACGTATTTGCGCACCGCGAGGCCGATTCCCGCCTGCTGCTCGTAGCGCACCAGCGGCAAATGCGCGTCGTAGATGTCGTGCGCGGCGTCGCGCCGGCCTTCCTTCTGAAGCCGCACCACGTCGGCCAGCATCTCCGGAAAAGCGTAGCCGGTCATCGCTCCGTCGGCGCCGCGCTCGGTCTCGAAGTCGAGAAACAGCGCGCCGTTGCCGCACAGGATGGAGAACGGCCGCAGGCCGTCCTCGCGCTGCCACTTGCGCAGCGTCGAGATCTTGTCGAGGCCCGGCCAATCCTCGTGCTTCAGCATCACGCACGACGCGTTCTGCTCGACGATGCGGCGGATCACGCCGGGCGTCATCACGACGTTGAGCGTCAGCGGATAATCCTGCAGCACGAACGGCACGTCGGCGCCGACCGCCTCGACCGCCTGCGCGAAATAATCGACGATCTGATCGTCGGTGCGCAGCCCCGGCGTCGGCGCGATCATCACGCCGGCGGCGCCCGCCTCCATCGCCTCGCGCGCCATCCGCCGCATCGCGGCAAAGCCCGGCGCGGAGACGCCGACCACCACCGGCACGTTCGCCCGCGCGCACACGCGCTTGGCGATCGCGACCGACTCTTCGGGCTCGAGCTTCTGCGCCTCGCCCATGATGCCGAGAATGGTGAGGCCGCTGACGCCGGCCTTCAGATAGAAGTCGGTCAGCCGGTCGACGCCGTCGAGGTCGAGGGCTCCGTCGGCGGCGAAAGGCGTCGCCGCAATCGCAAACACACCGCTGGCACGCGCGTCCAAGGTCATGATGGTTCCCGAGCCGATGGCACCACGAGACGACGGGAAAGCCGCGTTCCACGGGCGTTTCCGGTCGCCCGCCGGGCCCCGGCATCACCCGATCTCGTGCGAGACCGGCCGGGACACGGAACGTCGGCGCCCCGTCGATCGGGCGCGAAGACGAACTGCACGATATCCGCCGGGCCGGACGCCGACGCGGCCCTCCGCACCCGCGGACGTGTTCGAAGGCGGCACTGTCGGAGCAAATCACCGCCGCCGCAAATCGTAAATGCGGAACAATCGATCGGCCAGCCTTATCTGCGGGCGAGCCGCCTCCGGTCTGCACGCTGGTCGGGTCGTCAGCGTGCCAACACTCTCTTCAGCTCGTCGAGCTTCCAGTCCACTTTCTGGTCGAGCGTCATCGCACGGTCGGCCGAGATCGCGTCGTGCATCGACGCCAGGATCGCCATCGCGGCCGGCGAGAGGCCGACATTGCTCTTCCAGAACATGCGAATGGTGCGGCGGATGCGCGGCTCGGTCAGCGGACGGTGACGGATGAAGGAGTGCGCGTTGCGCGGCAGCGCGAGGCTCGGCAGCACCTCCTGAACGTCGGTCGTCAGCGCATCGAAGCGACTCAACAGGTCGCGCGCGTGCGGCAGAAAGCTCATACCGAGAGGTGCCAGACTGACGCTTCGCGTCGTGCGGCTGAACAACGGACTGCCGATATGATCCTCGAGCTGGCGAATGCATTGGCTGAGTGCCGGCTGTGACAGATGCAGCGACACTGAACAATGCAACCAGTCTCATTTCTCGCCTCTCGGACCTTTTCTCGGCGTCCATACTCCGAGCTCCGAACCTCGAGCCGCAGATTTGTCGCCGCGGATTTGCCGCTTCAACTCTCGTCGACGACTGCAGACTGGCAGAAGGCCAATTAATCGTTCAAATGAAAAAGTGTGATTGATTATAATGCATCCGCAATGAATATCGCGGTTGCTCATCATATCACCTGCCGTTTCCGAACCCCTCTGGCACATCTGATCAAAAGATCGGCAGCGTTGATCATTCGAAGGGCATTTCACGTCGGCGCATCCGGCAGAGGTTGGCTGCGAAACGATCGCGTTCGTGTGTCGCGAGGCATACGGTTGGTGATCACTTCGACGAGCGACGCCGATCTGAAAACGCGTCGCACAATCGGGAGAACATCCGAGAAGGTTCGATCCCCTCCTTGGGGAGAGCACGGTCGACTGACGGGGGTGGTACCGGGGAACTATCCGAGCCACCCACACGACGATCACATCGGGTTTGCGCATTTCTGTCCCTATCACGTCACTGCGCAGGAACATCAGCACGTCACACGCCTCGAAACGTTCTTTCAGGCGCTCGATACCACCAGTGATTGCCGTCGACACGACGCACTCCCCTCCCGCAGGGACGCCGGCATGACCGGGCGGCGCAGCACCTGTGCGGTCACGTGAATTCTTGTTTGTCTACGGGAATATTTGTGATACCCCTTGGGAAGCCTGGAGTTCCAGGCAGCCCGAGCGGATCGCGGACCGTTTCGTCCCTGGTTCCGCGCAGTACGTTTCTCTTGCCGTGACCGGTTCGCCGCGTCCCGGCCGCTCTTCGTGACGACCCCCGAGCTCCGGTCGCCGCACCGGCCCCCGCACGGCACCTCGCTGCCGCGCGACCCGGCGCGCGCGTCCACACCGCCCGCGGCCCGTCTCGCGACGGACGCACCCCTGTGCCCGTTCGGTCGCGCCGCGGCGTGACCGATGCTCGAGGAGCACCCGCCATGCTGATCGGCGTCATCGCGGACGATTTCACCGGTGCGACCGACATCGCCGGCTTTCTCGTGTCGGCCGGCGTGAGCACGACGCAAGTCATCGGCGTGCCGCCGGACACCATGCGGCCCGAGGCCGAGGCGGTCGTGATCAGCTTGAAGTCGCGCTCCTGCCCGCCGGCAGAGGCGATCGCCGACAGCCTCGCCGCGCTCGCCTGGCTCACGCGGCACGGCTGCACGCGCATTTATCAGAAATACTGCTCGACATTCGACAGCACGAAAGACGGCAATATCGGCCCGGTGGCGGACGCGCTGCTCGATGCGCTGGGCACGGACTTCACCGTCGTCTGCCCTGCTCTGCCGATCAACGGCCGCACCATCTACAACGGCTATCTGTTCGTGAACGGCGTGCTGCTGTCGGAGTCCGGGATGCGGCACCACCCGGTGACGCCGATGACCGACCCGAGCCTGGTGCGGCTGATGGCGGCGCAGTCGCGCGGAACCTGCGGGGTGATCACCGCCGACGTGGTCGACCAGGGCGTCGACGCCGTGCGCGCCGCGCTTTTGCGCGCGCAGGCAGAAGGTCATCGTTATGCGGTGCTCGACGCGCTGACGGACGCTCATCTCGACGTGCTCGGCGCGGCGGTCGCCGACATGCCGCTGGTCACCGGCGGCTCCGGCCTCGCCGCCGGCATGGCGAAGAGCTGGAGCGATCGGCTGGTCGATCCGGTCCGCGCGGCGGAAGCCGGCAAGCCGCTCGGCACCGCGGCGGTGGTGCTCGCCGGCTCGTGCTCGACCATGACGAATGCGCAGGTCGCCGCCTATCGCGCCGAGGCGCCGGCACGCGCGATCGACGTCGCCCGCTGCCTCGCCGATCCCGAAGGATACGCGGAGACGCTCGCCGGCTGGGTGCTGGAAAACCGCGGCAAGCGGTGGGGGCCGCTGGTCTATGCGACCACCGATCCCGCCGGGCTGAAGGCCGTTCAGCAAACATTCGGCGCGGCGGCGAGCACCGCCATCGAAAAGACCCTGGCGGCACTCGCGGCGCGGCTCGCTTCGGCCGGCTTCGACCGCTTCATCGTCGCCGGCGGCGAGACCTCGGGCGCCGTCGTGCAGGCGCTCGGCGTCACCGCCTTTCATATCGGGCCGACCATCGCGCCCGGCGTGCCGTGGGTGCGCGCCGTCGACAGGCCCGTCTCGATGGCCCTCAAGTCGGGCAATTTCGGGCAGGCGCGCTTCTTCTTCGATTGCCAGGAGCAAGACGCATGACCGGAGACGCGAGCACACTGCGCGAGCGCATCTGCACGCTCGGAAAGTCGCTGTTCGATCGGCGTTTCGTGGTCGGCGGCGCCGGCAACATCTCGGTGCGGCTGGACGACGGCCGTATCCTGGTGACGCCGACGGGAAGCAATTTCGGCAGGCTTCAGCCCGACGAGATCTCCGAGATCGATGCCGACGGCAACCTGCTCGCCGGCAAGAAGCCCTCGAAGGAGCTGACGTTCCATCGCGCGCTGTTTCGTGCGCGCTCCGAGGCCGGCGCGGTCGTCCATCTGCACTCGACCTACCTCACCGCGCTGTCGTGCCGCCGCGATCTCGACCACGAGAACGCGCTGCGCCCGTTCACGCCTTACTACGTGATGCGGGTCGGCAGCCTGCCGGTCTCGCCCTACCGCCGCCCCGGCGACCCGCGGATCGCCGACGACCTCGAGGCGCTCGCCAGGCACAGCGACGCGCGCGCCTTCCTGCTCGCCTCGCACGGCCCGGTCGTGCTCGGGAAGACGCTCGAGGAGGCGGTCGACAACATGGAGGAGCTCGAGGAGACGGCGAAGCTGTTCTTCCTGCTGCGCGGCGAAGAGATCCGCTGGCTGACCGACGACCAGATTTCCGAGCTGAGGAGATGAGATGCTCGGCTTGCGTCCCCCGGCTATGCCGTTCGAGGCGACGCGAGCCCGGCCGCGGCAACGCTCACGCGGCCCCGACATCGTCCCCCGTTTCCGATCGGGGCGCTCCGTGTCACGTCGCCTCGGCGGCGCGACATCGACCGCCTCGCGTCGACCTCTCGAAGACCATCGAAACATACTGCCGACCGGTGGGGCGACACTGCGCGCCGTCCGCGACAGTCGCGGACGTGTTTTAAGGACGGGGAGAACAAAACATGCGAAGAACAACAGGACGGCCTCTTCATCCGACGAGCGAGAGAGCACGGCACCCGGGGCACCGATCGTGCCGCCGGCCGGCCGCCGGCGCGGCCTCACCGCAAGGCGAACGTGCGGCCCGCCGACAGCTCGCCTGCCCCACCACACCGATCGGCTAGCACGGAGGAAAGTGTCGTGACGCTCGTTCTCGCTTTTCTGATCGGCCTCGCCATTCTGCTGTTTCTGGCCATCCGACTGAAGATCAGCGCCTTCGTGGCACTGCTCGTGAGCGCCGTGGTGATCGGCCTCCTGTCGGGCCTGCCCGCGGACAAGGTCATTCACGACATCACCGGCGGCTTCGGCAAGATTCTCAGCAGCATCGGCATCGTCATCATCTTCGGGGTGATTCTCGGCAAGTACCTCGAGGACGGCGGCGCCGCCCGCCGCCTGGCGCTCGCCAGCATCCGTGCCCTCGGCCAGAAGAACTCGCCGGCCGCGATGTCGATCAGCGGATATCTGGTCTCGATTCCGGTGTTCAGCGACGTCGCCTACGTCATCCTCGTGCCGCTGGCGAAGGCGATCTCCAACCGCAGCGGCATGGCCTTCGCGGTTCTCGCGGTCGCGCTCCTGAGTGGCCTGCAGGCGACCCAGATCTACGTGCCGCCGACGCCCGGCCCGCTCGCGGTCGCCGGCCTGCTCAATCTCGATATCGGCCGGGTGATCATGTACGGCGGCATCTCGGCCATCTTCATGACGATGTTCGGCTGGGCCTACGCCGTCTTCTGGCTGCGCAAGACCGATCCGCAGCCGTGGGAGTACGACGCTGCCGAGGCCGCGGCGATGGCGGACCAGGGGGACGATCAGGACAAGAACCTGCCCGGCCTGTTCGCCTCGCTGTTCCCGCTTCTCCTGCCGATGGTGCTGATCCTGCTGAACACCACCAGCGCCATGATGCTCGGCAAGGGTCACGTCCTGACGAAGGTGTTCGATTTCGTCGGCGACGCCAATGTCGCGCTCGCGCTCGGCACGCTCGCCGCGGTCGTCACGCTCGGCCACCGCCTCGGGAGGGAGAAGATTCTCGACATCGTCGACGACTCCCTCAAGACCGCCGGCCCGATCATCTTCATCACCGCGGCAGGCGGCTCGCTCGGCGCCGTTCTGAAGGACTCCGGCGTCGGCAATGCGGTGGCGGCACAGGTGGCCGGCAGCGGCCTGCCGTTCATCCTCATCCCGTTCGTCATCTCGGGTCTCCTGAAGACGATCCAGGGCTCGGGGACCGTCGCCGTCATCACCTCCGCAACGCTGTGCGCGCCGCTCGCCGAGCAGCTCGGGATCGACCCGATCCTGATCTTCCTCGCCACCGGCGCCGGCGCCCGCCTGATCTGCCACGTCAACGACAGCCTGTTCTGGATCTTCACCAAGATGAACGGCTACGACATGAAGACCGGCCTGCGCACGATGAGCGCGAGCAGCTTCTTCATGGCACTCGGCGGATTGTTCGGAACCTGGATCGTCCAGATGTTCCTGCTGTGACGACGGTCGCGCGACGGCCGGCGCCGTCGCGCACCACCCGAGACGCCGGCCGTCACGTCCGGCTCGGTCGGAGCGCTCCCGCCACCTCTCCGGACGCTCCGCGCAACAACTCATCAACGAGGAGTCATCATGCCGAAGTCGCTCAAGATCGCCGTCATCCCGGGTGACGGCATCGGCCCAGAGATCACCCGCGAGGCGGTTCGCGTGCTGGACGTCGTCCAGAAGAAGCTCGGAACCTTCGAACTCGACCTGCAATATCAGGACACCAGCGTCGATCGCTATCGCCGCACCGGCGTCGCCATGTCGGACGAGGCGTTCGCCGACTGCAAGGCGGCCGACGCGATCTTTCTCGGCGCGATCGGCATCCCGGAGGTCCGGCTGCCCGACGGCACCGAGGTCCAGCCGGAGATTGTGCTGCGACTGCGCTTCTCGCTCGGCCTCTATTCCGGCATCCGGCCGGTGAAGTATTACGAGGGCGTCCAGAGCCGGATCATGGATCCGCGCATCGACTACGTCGTGATGCGCGAGAGCACCGAGGGGCTCTATGCCAGCCGCAACGGCGGCAACGTCGTGCACGACGAGATCGCGACCGACACGATGGTGATCTCGCGCATGGGCACCGCGCGAATCGTGCGCGCCGCCGCCAAGCTCGCCCGCCAACGGGCCGCGGCAAAAGGCCGGCGCGGCAAGGTGACCTGCGTCGACAAGGCCAACATCCTTCGCTCCTACGCCTTTTTCCGCAAGGTGTACGACGAGGTGATGGACGAGTTCCCCGATCTCGATCGCGACTACGCCTATGTCGACGCGATGATGATCAACATGGTGCTGTGGCCGGAGCGCTACGACGTGATCGTGGTCGAGAACATGTTCGGCGACATCATCTCCGATCTCGGCCCGGCGACCGTCGGCGGCATGGGCATGGCGCCGTCGGCCGATGCCGGCGACCGCTGGGGCATGTTCCAGCCGTCGCACGGATCGGCGCCGACCATCGCCGGCCAGAACATCGCCAACCCGATCGCCACCATCCTATCGGGCGCGATGATGCTGAACTGGCTCGACGAGCGGCACCCCGGCCTCGAGCTGAAGCGGGCCGCCGACCTGATCGACGCGAGCGTCGCCGAGTTCGTCCGCAAGAAGGAGGGCCTGACCACCGACATCGGCGGCAACGGCACGACCTCCGGCGTCGGCGACGGCGTGATCGCGGTGATCGAGAAGGCGAAGCTCGGCTGACGCCGGCGACCGCGCCCCATCCCCCGGCCTGCCGGGGCGCGGCGGAGTTCCGGCTCCTCCGCGCCCCGCGCCCCGCGCCCCGGAGACGATCGCCGTGCGACCGGCCCCCCGCGCCGGCCGCACGGCGTTTTTTTTTCCCGTTCGCACGGTTCGCTCCCCGCGCGCGAATGGGCTACACGGGTGTCGCCGGCCCCGAGCACGAACGGCCGTGGGCAGCGATCGACGGGGAGGAGAGACGCGACGTGATTCCGGCGGAACGGCAGCATCTGATCCTGGCCCAGCTCGCCAAGAAGGGCATTCTCAGCATCGCCGAGCTGACCGAGCTGCTCGAGGTGTCGCACATGACGGTGCGGCGCGACCTGCAGCAGCTCGAGAAGGCCGGCCGGGTGATGACCGTGTCGGGCGGCGTCCGGCTGCCGGAGCGGCTCGCGCTCGAGCCGTCGCACGTGGTGAAATCCGGCATCCGGCCGGACGAGAAGGCGCGGATCGGCCGCACCGCCGCGGCGCTGGTCCCCGAGGACGCCGTGATCTATCTCGACGCCGGCACCACCACGCTGGAGATCGCCCACGATCTCGCCGGACGACGCGACCTGACGATCGTGACCAACGACTTCGTGGTCGCGGCGTTCCTCACCGGCAACTCGGACTGCCGGCTCTATCACACCGGCGGCCAGGTGGAGCGCGAGAACCAGTCCTGCGTCGGCGAGGGCGCGGCGGAAGGCATTCGGCGGTTCAATTTCGACCTCGCCTTCGTCTCGGCCTCGTCCTGGACGATCGGCGGCATCTCGACGCCGGCCGAATCCAAGGTGGTGGTCAAGCGGGCGATCGTGCAGTCGGCGGCGCGCAGCATGCTGGTGTGCGACTCCTCCAAATACGGCATCGTCGCGCCCATCAACGCGGTGCCGCTCGACGCCTTCGCCGCGGTGATCACCGATCGCGGGTTGCCGGACAGCGTCGCCCAGGCGGTGCGCGCCGAGGGGGTCGACGTGATTTTGGCCGAATAGCCCGGCGGCAGCCGCTCGGGACGCTACGGGCCGGGTCGGCGGGCGACGATATAGGGGCCGTTCGGGTTGGTGCCGAAGACGCGCTCCTCGACGATCTCGAAGCCGGCGTCGCGGATTTTTTCACGCAGCGCCGCCTTGGTCAGCGCGTTGACCGGCGGAAACAGGCCGATCGTGCGCAGGACCAGGAACAGCGCGCGCAGCCGGAGCTTCATCTCGGCGAAGCACCAGGTCTTGGTGATCAACATCCCGCCCGGCTTCAGGCCGGCACGGATGCGTTCGAGCGTGCCGGGCAGGTCGTCGACCAGATGCAGCACCTGGAAGGCGCAGATCGCGTCGAACGGCGCGCCGTCGAACGGTCCACCGTCGAAGGCGCCGTGGGCATCGGCGAGGACGAAGCGAAGGTTCTTCGGCGCCTCCTTGGCGCTCGCCGCCTTGGTCCGGGCGATGCGCAGCATCTCCGGCGAGAAGTCGATCGCGGTCCATTCGGCGACGTGCGGCGCGAGGCGGATCGCAGTGGAGCCGGTGCCGCAACCGATCTCCAGCACCCGGTCGGTCGGCCGCAGCCGGCCGGCGGCGTCCGCCAGCATCGCCTCGTAGGCGGCCGGATCCTTGATCGGCTTCGCGGCATAGCGCCCGGCGATCCTGTCCCAAAACCCCGCTCGTGCGGCCTTTCGCATTCCCCGCCCCTCCCCCGGTGCGATCACAGATGCGGCTCGACCAGCGCACGCAGGTCGACACGCGCCCGCATCCTGGTGGCGAGCAGATACATGCCGCCGAACTTGCGCTGCAGAAACAGCGTGTCCATCGGCGGGATGCGGAAATATTCGTGGTCCGCGGCCATCGCCATGCCGGCCTCGCGCATCCGCACCGCGAGGTCGCTGGCGCCGAAGTCGAACGGCTCGTGCTGCCGCAGCGGCTCCAGCGACATCTCGAACATCGCCAGCATCGCCTCTTCCAGCCGCGCCGGGGTGTCGCCGGCGAGAAAGCCGATCTCGTGGGCGATGGTGCGGATGGCCGGGCGCTCGCCGGCGAGGCCGGCGTGCAGCAGCCGGCGCCAGAGGTCGGCAAACGCCTCGGGAAAGGCGCGGGTGGCGCCGAAATCGAGCAGGATCACCTGTCCGGTCGCCGGCGCGTAGCGGTAGTTGGCAAAATTCGGATCGGTCTGCATCAGCCGGAACTCGAACAGCTCGCGGAAGAGGAGCCCGATCAGCAGCGTCATCACCCGGTCGCGCACGGCCTGAGGCGCGGTGACGAGATCGTCGACCGGCCGGCCCTCGACGAAGCTCATCGCCAGAACGGTCGGGGTGGTGAGGTCGGCAAACAGCGCGGGCACGAGAAACTCGGGCCGGTCGGCGAGCAGCGTGCCGAACGTTCGGAGGCAGCGGCCCTCGCGCTCGTAGTCGGCCTCCTCGTGCAGCTGGCGCTTGGCCTCGGCCAGCATCGGCGCGACGTCGACGCCGCGCGGCACCAGGCCCGCGATCCGCAGCAGCGAGGCGACGTTGTTCACGTCGGAATCGATGCTGCGGCGGACGCCGGGATACTGCACCTTGATCGCCACGTCGCGGCCGTCGAGGGTGCGCCCGCGATGGACCTGGCCGATCGAGGCGGCCGCCACCGGGCGGGTGTCGAAGGTCGCGAACCGGCTGCGCCAGTCGGCGCCCCAGGCGTGGATCAGCACCCGCTTGAGCTGCGGCCACGGCATGTGGTGCGCGTCGGAGCGCAGGCGGGCGAGGATGTCTGCGAGCTCCGGCGGCAGCATGTCGCCGGCGTCCATCGAGATCAGCTGGCCGACCTTCATCGCCGCGCCCCGCATGCGCGCGAGCTGGTCGGCGACCCGCGCCGCATTGGCGGGCGTCAGCAGCACGTCCTCGATCCGCGGGCGCTCGCCGCGTGCGAGCTGCCGCCCCATCTCGGCCGCCACGTTGCCGGCGATGGACGAGGCGAGCCCGCCGAGCCTCGCCAGCCGCGACAGGCGCGAGCTCGGCACCGGCAGTGCCTTTCTCTCGATCGTTCGGTGCGAGTGCGGCATCGGGGGCTCCTTCCGGGACAGGGTGGACATGTGGGGGAGGAGCGAGGTCGAGAACAGCCCCTGCGGCCGCGGGCTCTGCCCGCCCGACCCGTGATAAGCGGGCTTTCGGCCGGGCGAAGTGACTTCGTCACAGAGCAGGAGAGGTGACGGGGCGCGGGTCGGCGGAGCGCGAGCCGCAATCGCGCCTCTTCGGCAGCGGCCGGGCTCCGGCCGCGGGCCGAGCGTCATGGGGTTCTGGCTGGGGCGCCTGGATTCGAACCAGGGAATGGCGGAATCAAAATCCGCTGCCTTACCACTTGGCTACGCCCCATCGCCGAAAGCGGCGAGATCCGCGCGCGGCGGACCATACTGGCGCAATCGACCGGGATCAACACGTGCGCCACGCCCCGAGGCGGAATGCGGTGCACGACCCGCCGGCTTTTTCCGAGCCGGGCGAACGGCCGGCGACGCAGCGAGGGCCGAACGCCCCGTCGCCGCCTCGATCGGTCGAAAAAAGCCCCGGCAGACACCCGGCCGTCGGCCCCCTCGGCGCCGGGCCGGCAGCGGCAGCGACCCGGCCGCGCCCCCCGCGGCGACCCTATCGCCGTCCCCTGTCCCGACCTCGTTCCGGCGCCCCCGCCCTCGCCGGAACGCCTGCGGGGTCCGAAAATGCGCGCGAAACGCGCGACGCCGGGCCGCCGGCGCGGTAGAGTGGGCCAACAAAAGAGCCCGCAGGGGCCGCCGACGTTTCGGGGGACACGTTTCTGGAGGACACGTCATGCCGTACCGCGCCCCGGTCTCGGACATCAAGTTCACGCTCGACACCGTCGCCGGCCTCTCGAAAGCCTGCGCCGACGGCTTGTTCGGCGACCTCTCCGACGACCTCGTCGCCGCCGTCCTGGAGGAGGCCGGCAAGTTCGCGACCGAGGTGATCGCGCCGCTCAACCGGGTCGGCGACACCCACGGCACGCCCTTCTCGGACGGCGCGGTGAAGACGCCGCCGGGCTGGAAGGAGGCCTACACGGCGTGGGCGGCGGCCGGCTGGAACGGCCTCGCCGCGCCGCCCGAATGGGGCGGCCAGGGCCTGCCGACCGTGCTCAACGCCGCCTGCTTCGAGATGTGGAACGGCGCCTCGATGGCGTTCGGCGTCGGCCCGCTGCTCACCATGTCGGCGATCGATCTCCTCGCCGCGCACGGCTCGGAGGCGCTGAAGGCGACCTATCTGGCAAAGCTCGTCAGCGGCGAGTGGATGGGCACCATGCAGCTCACCGAATCGCAGGCGGGCTCGGACGTCGGCGCGCTGCGCACCAAGGCGGAGCGCGCGGGCGACGGCACCTATCGCATCACCGGGGAAAAGATCTTCATCACCTACGGCGAGCACGACCTCACCGAGAACATCGTCCACATGGTGCTCGCCCGCCTGCCCGATGCGCCGCCCGGCGCCCGTGGCCTGTCGCTCTTCCTGGTGCCGAAATTTCTGGTGAACCCGGACGGCTCGCTCGGCGCCCGCAACGACGTCCGCGCCCAGTCGATCGAGCACAAGCTCGGCATGCACGCCTCGCCCACCTGCACGATGGTCTATGGCGACCACGGCGGCGCCACCGGCTTTCTGATCGGCGAGGAGAACCGCGGCATCGCCTGCATGTTCACGATGATGAACGCCGCCCGCCTCGACACCGGCCTGCAGGGCGTGGCGGTGGCCGAGGCCGCGACCCAGCTCGCCTTCGACTACGCCCGCGAGCGCCATCAGGGCCGCCTGCCGGGCATGCCGGCCGACCAGTCGGTGCCGATCATCGCCTATCCCGACGTCAAGCGCATGCTCCTGCGGATGAAGAGCCGCACCAAGGCGGCCCGCGCGATCTGCTACGCGACCGCGATGGCGATCGACCGCGCCCGCCGCATCGAGGACCCCGCCGCCCGCAAGGCGGCCGAGGAGCGTGCGGCGCTGCTCACCCCGGTCGCCAAGGCCTTTTCCGCCGACATCGGCGCCGAGGTCGCCTCGCTCGCCATGCAGGTGCACGGCGGCATGGGCTATATCGAGGAGACCGGCATCGCCCAGCTCTATCGCGACGTCCGCGTCGCCCAGATCTACGAGGGCACCAACGGCATCCAGGCGATCGACCTGGTCACCCGCAAGCTGCCGGCCGGCGACGGCAAGCCGTTCGCCGCCCTGCTCGGCGAGCTGCGCGGCATCGTCGCCGAGGTGGAGGGCGAGAACGATCCGGGCTTCGGCGCCACCGGCCGGCGGCTGGAGACGGCGGTCGACAGCCTGCAGGCGGCCGGCGAATGGCTGGTCGAGCGGCTCGCCGACGCGCCGGACGCGGCGCTCGCCGGCGCCTCGCTCTATCTGCGGCTGTTCGGCTTCACCGCCGGCGGCTGCCTGCTGGCGCGCGAGGCGCTCGCCGCCCTCCATCTGCAGGACGGCGCCGCGGCCGACGCCCCCTCGCGCATCGCGCTCGCCCGCTTCTTCGCGGAATCGACCGCGGTGCTCGCGCCCGGCTTCGAGAAGGCGATCACCGAGGGCGGCGAGAGCGTCACCACCGCCGACGCCGTCTTCGCCGCCTGAGGGACTCGTCCCCTGCCCCCGCGCCGAGCGACGCCACGAGTGCTTCCCGCCACGAGCGGCCGCCACGAGTGGCCGCCGAAACCGTCCGGCCGACGCGACCCGCGTCGGCCGCGAACCGCCACCATCGCCGTTTCCCGACGAGACGCGTTTAGGCTTTGACACCGCGCCGCCGGTGACCCGATAAGTTGCAATTCCCCGAGTGAGTGCAATGACGACGCTGTACATCACGCACCCTGCCGGCCTGGACCACATTCCGCCTCTCGGTCATCCCGAACGTCCCGACCGCCTGCGCGTGGTGGAACGCGTGCTTGAGCAGGAGGCGTTCCAGGCGCTCGCCCGCGAGCAGGCGCCGCTCGCCGCCCTATCGCGCATCGCCCTGTGCCATCCGATGCATTATATCGAGGCGATCCGCGACGCGAGCCCGCGCGAGGGCTTGATCCAGCTCGACACCGACACGTCGATGTCGCCCGGCACCTACGAGGCGGCGCTGCGCTCGGTCGGCGGCGCGGTGCTCGCGGTCGACGAGGTGATGACCGGCACCGTCTCCAACGCCTTCTGCGCCATGCGGCCGCCCGGCCACCACGCCGAGACCGCGCTGCCGATGGGCTTCTGCTTCTTCAACAACGCGGCGATCGCCGCCCGCCACGCCCGCGACAAGCACGGTGCCGAGCGCGTCGCGGTGATCGACTTCGACGTTCATCACGGCAACGGCACCCAGGACATCCTGTGGGCCGACCCGAACATCATGTACTGCTCGACCCACGAGATGCCGCTCTATCCCGGCACCGGCGCGCCCTCCGAGCGCGGCGAGCACGGCACCATCGTCAACGCCCCGTTGCGCGCCGGCGACGGCGGCGACGAGTTCCAGGAGGCGTTCGAGAACATCATTCTGCCCCGCCTGATGGACTTTCGGCCGGACCTTCTGGTGCTGTCCTCGGGGTTCGACGCCCACATGCGCGACCCGCTCTCCAACATCAACCTGCTCGAGCCGGACTACACCTGGGTCACCAAGTCGCTGATGGACGTCGCCGACAAGTGCGCCAACGGCAGGCTGGTGTCGCTGCTCGAAGGCGGCTACGACCTGCAGGGGCTCGCCCGCTCGGTCGGCGTCCACGTGCTGGCGCTGATGCGCGGCTGAGGCGCGAGGCGGTCAGAGGCGCGAGCGCGGCGACCGGCGCGCCCCGCGGGAAACGACCGGCCGAAACGACCGGTGGGGACGCCCGGCCGGAAAGCCGGACCGGGATGCCGCGATCGTAAAAAGGTCGCAAGTCCGGGCGAGGAAAATTGCTCGGGGATCGAAACGGGACGTGCGGGTGGGGACGGATTCGGGGCATTTGCGGCCGCAGCGCCGCGGCGGGACAGAGGCGGCGGGCGCCGCCTTCGCCATCGCGCTCGCGGCGCTCCTTCAGGGATGCAGCCTCGGTGGCCCGTTCTTCGACGACGGCTTCGAGAAGAGCCGGACGGTGTCCTCCGAGCCCGTGCCGCCCTACCGCAAGCTGGTCGCCGATTCCCTGACGCGATCGAAAATCCCGCACGTCCACGCGCTGGCGATCTCCGAGCCGCGCTGGATCGAGCGGATCGGCGGCCCGGCCTGGATCGTCTGCGTGCGCTCCGGTGCGGAGGGCCACGGCACGCCGCCCGCCCCGCCGCCGGTTCCGGCCGGCAGCGCCGCCGCAGCGCCGGCCGCCACCATGCCGGCCACCACCGCCGAGGCGAGCGCCGACGACACGCCGGCCGTGTACTACGCCTATTTCATCAAGCAGGCGGCGATCGTCGACACCCGCACCGCCGTCGGCACCGACCGCTGCGTCCACCAGACCTTCTCGCCGTTCGACCCCGCCGTCGCCGCTGCCGCCGACGACGAGTGACGGCCCGCCGCGCGGGGCTGCGGCCGCTAGCCGTCGATCTCCTTCATCACCTGCGCGTAGGAGATCAGCGCGAACAGCACCGTGCCGCCGACCACGTTGCCGGCCAGCACCGGAACCATGAACGTGCCGAGCATGTCGCCGAGCGCCAGCTCGCCGTTCGCGATCAGCATGAAGGCCTCCATGCTGCCGGCGACGATGTGGGTGAAGCCGCCGGCCGCGATCAGCCAGGTCATCACCGTCACCACCGAGAACTGGGCGTTGACCGCGCTCGGGATCAGCCACACCGCGGCGGCGACGAGAAAGCCCGCCGGGACGGCCCGGAAGAACATCTGGACCGGATCGTTCTCCATCATGTGGCGGCCGATCGCCAGCATCTCCTCGCGCAGCTCCGGCGCGATCGCCGGCGTCAGCGTGCAGAACAATGCCGCCACCAGCGTGCCGGTGAGATTGGCGAGAAACACGATGCTCCACACCCGCGCGAGCAGCGCGAAATTCCGCCGGGTCGGATGGGCGGTCACCGGCAGCACCACCGTGATGGTGTCCTCGGTGAACAGCTGCTGGCGCGACAGCACGACCATGAGAAAGCCGACGCTGTAGCCGAAGCTCGCGACCAGCGGCCGCCACGACTCGTCGGGCAGATGGAGCTGCAGCAGCGCCTGCGCGATCAGCGAGAAGCTGATCGACACCCCGGCCGCCACCCCCGACCACCACAGTGACACCGCCGGCCGGATCAGCTCCTCCTCGCCGTGGCGACGGACGATCTCGTAGATCACCGGCGCGCGCGGCGCCGACCGTTTCTCGATATCGCGCGACTCGCGCTCGGTGATGCCGCCATTGCCCTGCGGACGCGCGGCCTTTGCGCGCACGTCGCCGCGCGGCTCGGCCCGGATGTCGGCGCGAGCGCGATCGTCGACCATGAAAGTCCTTTCCGTTTCGGGATGATCTCACGCGCCGCCGCTTCGACCGGCGGTGACCGCGACGGCCATCGCACGCGACGTGCGGGCACGGAACGCACCCGCCACTCCCCTCAATTCGGGCGGAGCGTCCGGGTTTCGTCGGCGAGCGGCGTTGTTCGTGCGTCCGCCGGCAGCGCCATCAGGCGGGCGACCGCCCGGTGGTCGCGCAGCACCGCGAGCTTTTCGGACGGCGACAGCAGCCCGGAGGCATCGGCGACACTCTCGGCGTCGTCGATCTTTGCGAGCCCCACCACCAGTGGCAAATCCACCTCGCCGCGCTTGCGCGGCTTCTTCGCCGGCAGCATCGCGCAATGCGCGTCGAGCAAATCGGGATCGTCGCGCAGCATCAAGAGGCCGTCGCCGCCGGCCGGCGGGCCGTAGGCGGCCGCCTCGATCTCGTGAACCCGCGAGAGAATCGGCGGCGGCGTGCTCTCCTCCGGAATCAGCAGCAAGCCCATGCGGCGCAGGGCGGCGCCGATCCGCTCGCTCGCGGTGAAGGCGACCGTCGGGATCGCCAGCACCAGGCCGACCACCACCGGCGTCATCCACAACAGGAGCGGCGCCGACACCGCCCAGGCGGCCGCACCGAGCAGCACGCCGAGCAGCACGTGGGAGCCGTAGCCGCGGGCGAGCACCGCCAGCTGCGCCTCGCCCGCCTTGCGCTGCTGGGCGTTCCAGCCGGCGTCGCGCCCGAGCAGAATCTCGCCGACCGACCGCGACTGCAAGAGCATCATGATCGGCGCGATCAGGCTGGTGACGATCGTCTCGAAGATTACACCGAGAAACGAGCGCACCACACCGCCACAGCCGCGTCGCTCGCTCCGCCGCGCCACCACGGTGATCCAGCCGAGGATTTTCGGCAGGATCAGCATGCCCATGGTGCCGGCAAACACCCAGGCGGCGCGGATCGGGTCCTGCACCGACGGCCAGCGCGGAAACAGCGAAAAGCCGGAGGGGAAGTATTCCGGCTTGATGAACTGCGCCTGCAGCGACAGCAGGATGCCGAGCAGCAGGAACAACAGCCACAAGGGCGAGGTGATGTAGGAGCCGATGCCGGTGAGGAGATGCAGCCGCGACAGCCAGTGCAGGCCGCGCGCCGGCAGCACGCCGAGATGCTGCAGATTGCCCTGGCACCAGCGCCGGTCGCGCACCGCATAGTCGGTCAGCGAGGGCGGGCACTCCTCGTAGCTGCCGGACAGGCCCGGAGCCATGTGCACGCCCCAACCGCCGCGCCGCATCAGCGCCGCCTCGACGAAGTCGTGGCTGAGGATGTGGCCGCCGAACGGCTTCGGACCCGGCAGCAGCGGCAGCCCGGCCTGACCGGCGAACGCCGCGACGCGGATGATCGCATTGTGGCCCCAGTAATTGCTGTCGGAGCCGTGCCACCAGGCGATGCCGCGGGCGATCAGCGGGCCGTAGACGCGGCCGGCGAACTGCTGGATGCGGGCGAACGGCGTGGTGCCGTCGATGATCACCGGAAAGGTCTGGATCAGCCCGACCGACGGATGGCGCTCCATCGCCGCCGCCATCCGCACGATGGTGTCGCCGGTCATCAGGCTGTCGGCATCGAGCACCAGCATATGGGCATAGGCGCCGCCGAACCGCGTCGTCCATTCGGAGATGTTGCCGGCTTTTCGCGCCGTGTTGTCGGCCCGGTGACGATAGAAGACGTTGGTCGCCCCGGTGCGCGCCACGAGATCGCGGTGGACCGCTTCCTCGAGAATCCACACGTTCGGATCGGTGGTGTCGCTGAGAACGAAGAAGTCGAACGCGTCTCCCTGCCCGGTCTCGACGAGCGACTCGCGGATCGCCTCGAGCCGCGCCATCACCCGGTGCGGATCCTCGTTGTAGGTCGGCAGCAGCACCGCGGTGCGCGCCGACAGCGCCGGCAAGGGCGCGTCCGGATCGATGCCGAGGGTGTGGTCGGGGCCCGCCAGCACCGCGACGAAGCCGATCAGCGTGCTGACCAGCGAAAAGGCGATCCAGGCGAAAAGCAGCACGAACAGCGCGAGCAGCACGCCCTCCGCCACCGTGAGGCCGGCGACCTTCAGCACCTCGTACATCTCGTAGGCGCCGAGCCCGGTGAGCGCCGCCGTCGCCCCGAACACCAGAAAACGCCGCAGCGCGAGGAAGCGCGGCGCGGTCTTTCCGGGCGGCGCGGTGGCGGCGTCCCACAGCGACTGCTCGGGCATCGCCAGCGGGCATTCCGGCGGCAGTGCCTCGACGGCCGCGGCGGCGACGCCGCGATCGCCCGGCGCGACGCCCGCTGTTTCCGCCGGCGTGCCGATCACCGCGTCCATCGATAGACCCAGACTTCGGACAAGGGCTCCTGGCCCTGCAGGAGCTGCACGCGCATCTCGCTCGCGGTGGCGTCCTGCGGCACGAGCTCGAAGCTGACGCGATAGCCGCCGGTCACCGGGTTCGGCCGGGTCACCACGTTGCGCAGCTCGCCCTTCTCGGACCACACGCTGCTCGACACGGTGGCCGGATCGAGCGAGGCGAGCTTGTCGCCCACCACGTCGAGCACGAAGCGGCGGCCGTCGTCCGGCGCACTGCCGATCCGCGTCGCGGAGAACACCGCGAGCGGCGGCGCGCCGGGCTTGTCCGAGCCCCAGTGCTGGCGATAGGTGTAGGCGTACTCGCCCTTGGCGCGCAGCGTGTCCTTCGGCCGCCAGAACGCGACGATGTTGTCGTGGATCTCCTCCGGCGTCGGGATCTCGATGAGATGCACCGCCCCCTCGCCCCAGTTGCCGATCGGCTCGATCCACAGGCTCGGCCGCGTCTCGAAGCGCGACTCCAGATCCTCGTAGCGACGGAAATCACGGTTGCGCTGCAGGAGCCCGAAGCCGCGCGGATTGGTGTCCTGAAAGATGCTGATCTGCAGATCGGTCGGGTTCTGGAGCGGGCGCCAGATCTCCTCGCCGCGTCCGTTGCGGATCGCGAGGCCGTCGGAATCGTGCACCGCCGGGCGGAAATCGTCGACGCCGACGCGGTCGTTCGGCCCGAAGAAGAACATGCTGGTGAGCGTGCCGATGCCGGGCTGGGTGATGTCGACCCGCGGATAGAGCGTCATCTCCACGTCGAACACGGTGGTGCCGCCGGGCCGGATGGTGAAGCGATAGGCGGCCGCCGCGCTCTTGCTGTCGAGCAGCGCGTGCACGACGATCGAGTCGGTCTGCGGATGCGGCTTCTCGAGCCAGAAGGCGCGGAACGCCGGAAACTCCTCGCCGCCCGGATCACCGGTGTTCAGCGCGAGCCCGCGGGCGGAGAGGCCGTAGGTCTCACCCCGGGCGACCGCGCGAAAATAGCTGGCGCCGAGGAAGACGCACACCTCGTCGTAATAGTCCGCCCGGTTGAGGGGCGCGTGCAGGCGGAAGCCGGCGAAGCCGAGCGCGGCGTTCGGCGGCGGCGGCTCGACCACGCCGAAATCGAACAGATCGGGCGAGTAGGGAATCTCTCGCGCGCGCCCCTGCGCGACCTCGTGGATGGTGATCGGGTCCTCGAACAGGAAGCCGCGATGAAAGAACTGCGCCTCGAACGGCAAGTTCTCGCCGCGCCACAGCGAGCGGTCGGTCCTGAAGCGGATCGTGCGGTACTGGTCGTAGTCGAGCCCCTGAAGGCTCTTCGGCAGCGTCCGGTCCGGCGGCGAATAGGATTTCTGCGCGAGCTCGGCCGCCATTCGCCGCACCATGTGCGCATCGAACGGCGAGCCTTCGGCCGCGGCGGTCCGGGTCTGTGCCGGGAGACGAGAGGTGGCGAGCACCAGCGGGATGGCGGCGGTCGCTGCGATCACCCGCCGGCGGCTCAACTGTTCGGTTGGAATCTCGACTCTCCTGGACATGATGGTCTCATGACACCTTCAAAAAGTGGCGAGAGACGGATTGGTTCCACGGTCACGCTCTGCAACGCGACGCGTCGCCGAAAGATCACGTGAGACGATCACGCAGTTCGACGGCGTCCCCGCGTCGGCGTCGACGCCACACGACGAGCGACGAGCGAGGTGCCGAGCCACCGGCGGCCCCGCCTGCGTGGTCTGCTCGCGTGTCGCTGCACCTTGCGTGTCGCCACACCTCGCGTGTCGCCACCTTGCAGGGATCGCGCCACATCGCACGCGCGCCGGCAGGCTCGACGCCGGGCTCGCGTGATCGTGTTCCCCCGCCCCTCGATGTGTCGTGATGGAGACAGAAAACGGCCATGATGCGGCACCGTTGCGGCACCCATGCGGCGTGGATGCGATGCGGAGCCGTCGACCGGCGCACGCCGCTCTGCCGGCGCGGCCGCGAGAGAGGCGTGTCGTGATCGGCGCGCTTATCCGCGGGCCTCGGCGTTCGCCAAGATGCTCTCTCGCTTGCGCAGGCGCGCCGCGTCGAGCAGCATCTGCGCCGCCCAGCGATAGACGTTGCGCTGCTGCACGAGGTCGCGCATCAGCCGCATGCGGTCGCGCTGCTCCTCGGCGGGCATGCGCAGTGCCTCGTCGATCGTGTTGCCCATCGAATGCGTGTCGTACGGATTGACGATCAGCGCCTCCGACAATTCGCGCGAGGCGCCGGCGAAGCCGGAGAGAATGAGCACGCCCTGATCGTCGTCGCGCGCGGCGACGAACTCCTTGGCCACCAGATTCATGCCGTCGTGCAGGCTCGACACGATGCACAGGTCGGCGGCGCGGAAAATCTCGAACACCTCGGTCGGCTCGTGATGGCGGATCGACAGCACGATCGGCTTGTAGTCCTCGCTGCCGTGGCGGGCATTGACCTCCTCGGCCAGCGCCACCGTCTCGTTCTGCAGCGCGGCGTAGCTGCCGAGCTTGCTGCGGGTCGGCGAGGCCGCCTGCAGATAGACGAACTTGCCCTTCCAGTCGGGATGGCGCGTGAGCAGATCGTCCACCGCGTAGATGCGATCGAGAATGCCCTTGGTGTAGTCGAACCGCTCGACGCCGACGCCGATGCGCGCATCCGACGGCAGACCGAAGCGCTCGATCACCGCCTTGCGGCAGTCGGCGACCGGCGCCTGCTCGGCGAGCGCGGCGGGCGGCCACTCGATCGAGATCGGATAGGGGCGGATCATCGTCTCGTGGCCGCCGAGCGTGACGGAGGCGTGCTCGCGGTCGATCCGGCTCTCCATGAAGCGGTCGGTCGCCTCGAGGAAGTTGTTGCAGTGAAAGCGCGTGTGGAAGCCGAGAATGGTGCTGCCGAGCAGCCCGTCGATGATCTCCTCGCGCCACGGGCAGATGCCGAAGGTTTCCGCGTTCGGCCACGGGATGTGCCAGAAGGTGACGATGGTCGCGCGCGGCAGGCGATCGCGGATCATCCGCGGCAGCAGGCCGAAGTGATAATCCTGCACCAGCACGATCGGGTCGTCGCGCCCGGCCTCCTCCACCACGCTGTCGGCGAAGCGGGCGTTCACCGCCTTGTACTGCTGCCAATCCTGCTCACGAAACGTCGGCCGCACGAAGGCGATGTGGCACAGCGGCCAGAGCCCCTCGTTGGCGAAGCCGTAATAATAGCCGTCCTGCTCCTCCTCGGTCAGCCATACGCGACGGAGCGAGTAAGCGGGATCGTTCGGCGGCACCCGCACGCGGTCGTGGCGGTCCACCGTCTCGCGGTCGGCGGTGCCGCTGCCGTGTGCGATCCAGGTGCCGCCGCAGGCGCGCATCACCGGCTCGAGCGCCGAGACGAGGCCGCTCGCCGGCCGCTGCAGCACGATCTTGCCGTCGTCGAGGCGGTTGTGAATGTAGGGCTCGCGATTGGAGACGACCAGCACCTCGGCGCCGGGCAGCTCCTCCACCAGCAGCCGATACAGCGTCTTCGGCGACCACTCGATGTGAATGCCCTCGGCATAGGTGCGCTCGACCCTGAGATCGCTCAACAGGCCGTGCAGCTCGCGGGCGATCGGGTTGTCGCGCATCGGCCGCACGTCCATCGTGCCGCCGCTGGTGCGCACCTCGCTGATGGCGTTGCGCACCGAGCGGGTCCAGCTGCGTTGCAGCGCCATCACCATGGCGAACGCGAGAAGGCCGAGGCCGGCGGCGACGCCGATCACCGCGAGCACGGTGTAATAACGGGCCTCGCGGGCGCGCTCGTCGACGAAGGCGAGGTCGTGCAGCACCAGGAGATGACCGGACACGGTGCCGGAGGTGATCGGAAACACGCTGACATAGATGTCGCGACCATGATCGACGACGCGCGAAAACGTGTCGGACTTGGTGCGGCTCAGGCTGTTGCAGGTGACCGAGGCCGGCATCTGCTTGGTGGCGTAGCGCAGCTCGCCGCTTTCGGTGCAGAAGCCGAGCGCGAGGATGCGCTCGTCCTCGGTGAGCCGCTCGAAGAACGGCCGCAGGTCGAAGCCGGGCGTGGCGGCGAGGCCGGCCGACACCTGATCACGTATCGATCGAAAGATCAGCCGCGAGCGCAGCTCGACGTCGCGCCGCGACCAGCTCTCGACCATTGCCGAGCCGAGCGGCGCGAGCGCGATCACCATGATCACGGCGGCCGCGATGCCGAGGCCGACATACCGCGCCATCGGGCTCTGCACGAGCTGTCGCGACCACACGGCCCGCATGAATCGTCGAGCCTGCGTCGTGATGTCGGTGAGCCGTTTGCGCGGTGTCTCGATCATGCGACGCATCCCCCCGTTTTCGCCGGCCGCAGCCGTGTCCCACGGGTGGACCGCGCGAGCCGACCCCCTCTGTGTGGAACATTTCGGCTGGCGTGTCGAGTTCGCTCCCCGATGCGGGAGGTTGCAGCGGCGACCAAATCGTCCGGAAAGGCCGATGAACCGGACCTTTCTGCCTGCTGCAGGCGGTGGTGAGGGCGCTCAGGCGCGGGGGCGATCGACGGCGGCGAGCACGCCCATTCGCTCGTGCTCGGCGTCCGGCTCCGCACCGTCCGGTGCCGCATCCGCCGCGCCGGCCGCGGAGGTCGGCACGACGCTGACGGTTCCGTCGGTCTCCAGCACCACGGCGGCCGCATCGTGCGGATCGGCGACGCCGCTCGCGCGCAACGCGGCGAGGATTTCCTCACGCGTGATGCGCTGGCCGCGCATCGCCGTCTCGAGGAAGCGTCCGCGATGGACGAGCAGCGTCGGCTCCGCCTTGACGATCTCCTGGATTCGCTCGGAGCGTACCGACAGCCAGGTGATGACGTATTGCAGCGTGATCAGCAGAGCGAGCGCGAGCACGCCCTCGGCGAGCGAGACGTCCTTGCTGAGGAGGACGGTCGCGAGCGTCGAGCCGAGCGCCACCGTGACGACCAAATCGAAGGCGTTGAGCTTCGACAGTGTGCGCTTGCCGGAAATGCGCAGGATCACCACGAGCGCGACGTAAGCGAGCGTGCCGACCAGCAAGACCCGTCCGAGATCACTCCACGAGCTCCACAGCAAGGCGGCCTCCGAGACCGAGACGAACAGGATCGAAACGAAGTGATCGAGACGACGCGACCGAGACGTAACGCAATTGCCGGAAGACGCCCGGCGGCGGCCAAAAGCGCCGCCGAGCGCATGCCGCATTTCACACCATTGGCATCACTTCGCGGCGCCGTTCTGGCCGGCGGCGCCCTTGTTCGCGCCATCCTGCGCGTTCGGGTTCAGCGCCTGGCCGGCCCGACCGGTGGTCTGGGCGCGTCCGCCACTCATGGACGCGAAATCGAAGGGCGGCGCGTTCTTCAGATCGTCGCGCGTGGTGTTGACGACCAGCCGGACGTCGTCGTCGTCGCCGTTCCGGTTGCTGACGACGATCGAGCGGGGATCCACCGCGACGTGACGATTGCCGATGCCGAGGAACCCGCCGACATCGACCACCACCGCCTTCAGGACCTTGCCCTGATCGAGAATCAGATCCTCGACCTCGCCGATCTCCTCGTTGTTCAGATTGTAGACGTCGGCATCCATCAGCTTCGATGCCCGCAGGTCGGCCGGCTGCACGGTGTAGAACGTCATCTGCACGTTCGCGCTCGGATCGACCTGGCGCAGGCCGGGCTGGCCGGCGGCGCCGGGCGCGGGTTGCGGGGCCGCCTGGGCCGGCGGCTGGTTCTGGCCGGCCGGCGGCTGGTTCGGCGCGGGCTGCGCCATCGCCACCCCGCCGAGGGCCAGCAGGATCGTGGTGCTCGAAAGAAAGGCACGTGCCGAAAGTCGCCGCATGGTGTCCTCGTCTCGTGTATCGTTTTCGCGGAATCCGAAAAGTCTGGTCGACGGGTTGCGCCGCATGTCGCGCGAACGGGCGCTCGCCCTGCCGCCGTCAGGACAATGTTCGAGCGCGCCGTCCGTTCATGCGACCTTGCGGCACGCCCGACCGTGTTCGTTCGATGGCGGACCGATCGGCGCGCGACAATGGGCGTGAAAGCGCCCGCAAAGGCGCTGTTCCGCCGTTGCAATGAACCTTCCGGCCCGATCGCGCGTTTGCCCGATACCGGCATGCGGCACCGCGAAACGCGCGTTGCGCCGTCGTTCCGGCGGCGGCCGGCAGTCCGAATGGCGAGCCATCCGATGGCCGGATTGTCGTGGCGGGATGGTTCGCAGATTATGCATGCAGAGTGG
The DNA here is from genome assembly GCF_000293785.1 of Rhodovulum sp. PH10. Classification (GTDB taxonomy): domain Bacteria; phylum Pseudomonadota; class Alphaproteobacteria; order Rhizobiales; family Xanthobacteraceae; genus Rhodoplanes. Next base: position 32,598 of record NZ_AKZI01000124.1, read on the forward strand.
CGTGCCGTGCGGAAGCGGCGGCGATCGCGGGCCCGCGCCGTGGCCGTGGTCGCCGTCGTGCGGGGCGGCATCCCGGTTGCATGCCGGGAAATGCCGGCTAGGGTGGCGCCGCAATCCGCGATTCGTCACGCTGGGCGACTCATCGGCAACGCTCGCCGCCGACGTGCATCGCCGTCCGGGTTCGACGCGGGGCGCGACACGCGCGGGGCGTCCCTCACCGCCGGCAAGGGTTTTGTCGGCGAGCACGGTGTACACGAGCACGGTGTCGACGAGCACGGTGTCAGCAAGCGGTGCGGGCGGGTGCGGTGCGGGCGGGTGCGGTGCGGGCGGGTGCGGTGCGGTGTCGAGAAGCGGATCATATCGTGGGGAGGTCATGCCGGGACTGAACGATCGGAGGCCGCACAACGAGCTGTTGTCCATCCTACCGGCGGCCGATCTCGCGAAGCTCGAGCCTCTGCTCGAGCCGATCTCCATCAAGCAGCGACGGGTCCTGCATCACGATCGCGCGCCGATGGAGCACGTCTATTTCATCGAGTCGGGCCTGGTGTCCGTGCTCGCCCAGATCGACACCGCCAAGGCGGTGGAGGTGTGCCTGATCGGCCGCGAGGGATTGTCCGGCCTGCCGATCGTGCTCGGCGGCTCGATGTCGCCGCATCGCCGGGTGGTCCAGCTCGGCGGCTCGGCGCTGCGCATGCGCGCCGCCGACCTCCACGCCGCCATGCAGTCGCTGCCGCGCTTCGCCACGGTCCTGCTGCGCTACGCCCAGTCGCGGCTGGTGCAGACCTCGCAGGCCGGCGCCTGCAACAGCACCCATCCGTTCAAGCAGCGCCTCGCCCGCTGGCTGCTCACCGCGCACGACGGGCTCGACGGCGATCTGCTGCCGGTCACCCACGACATGCTGGCGCGCCTGCTCGGCGTGCGCCGCGCCACCGTCAGCGAATGCATCGCGCTGCTCGAGCGCGACGGCGTGCTCGGCACCGCGCGCGCCCAGATCACGATCGTCGATCGCGCCCGGCTCGAGGAGATGGCCTGCGCCTGCTACCGCGTGATGACCACCGAGCGCGAGCGGATGATGCGCGATCTCTCCTTTCACGATGCGCCGAACGGCGTCGCGGTGGCCGCTCGCGGCGCGTGCGCCCCGTCGCGCCTGGTGCCGATGTCGCCGCGTCGCTGACCGGCCGGCCGGCGCCCACCCTCGCGGCGGGTGCGGCCGTGCCGTTCATCGTGCCGTCACCGGGGACGGACACTCCTTTCGGAAATCGCACGCGGGCGGCCTCGTGATGCACGACTCACGCGAGCGCGCCTCATACCAACGGCGATAGAGTTCGACCTCGTCCTGAGGAGCACTCCGCAGGAGTGCGTCTCGAAGGGCGA
>NZ_AKZI01000125.1 GCF_000293785.1 Rhodovulum sp. PH10
CCGTGCCGATGATGCCGAAGCCCTCAAAAAGACGCAACGGTAGTACTAGCCCCCGAAAGTCGGGCCGTCACCACCCGCCGGGGCTGAGCCGTGTCGGCCATCCGCTCGGCTCCACTGCGACGGCGCAATACGCCGTCCTCGGCGAGGGCCACAGCCGCGAGGTGGAGATCGCCCGGCCGCGGCGGCGTTTCGTTTCCGGCACGTCGGGCCGCAGTGCCGTTGGGGCACGAGCGACCACCCATGGGCACAGAATCTCACCCCCCGCTGCGGCCGAACACCGTGCCGTCGAACAGCTTTCTGGCGGTGCGCAGGATCGCGGTGCGCGACACCGTGCCGTCCGGCTCGACGGTCGCGACCACCGTCATCTCGCCGGTCGGATGCTCGATCGACAGCAGCTTCTCGGCCCCGTCCGGAATCGAGGCCAGCTCCGCCGCCGGGCTGCCGTCGAGCAGGCAGGCGGTGGCGACGCTGACCGCGCCGAGCACGCCGATCGCCGCGTGACAACGATGCGGGATGAAGGTGCGGGTCGCAATCGCACCGCCGTTCTTCGCCCGCGACACCATCGTCATCTTCGGCACGGACTTGTCCGTGACGTCGCCGAGATTCATCAGCGGCCCCGCCTTCAGTCGGATCGCCTCCAGCTTCTCACGCAACGCCGCGTTGCCCTCGAGCTCCTTCGGCGGCTCGTCGCCGGTGATGCCGAGATCGGCGGCACGCATCACGACGCACGGCATGCCGTTGTCGATCATCGTCACCGCGACGCCCTCGATCACGTCGACCACGTTGCCGGTCGGCAGCAGTGCACCGCACGAGGAGCCGGCGGTGTCGCGAAAGGCGATCGGGACCGCCGCCGCGGTGCCCGGCACGCCGTCGATGCGCGCGTCTCCGGCATAGGTCGGAACGCCGCCGGGCGTCGCCACCGTCGCGACCGCCACCTGCCCGGTGTTCTCCATGTAGATCGAGACGTCGGTGGTGCCGTCCTTTGCCGTGATCAGCCCGCGCTCGATCGCGAACGGGCCGATGCCGGCGAGGATGTTGCCGCAGTTCTGAGAATCGCTCACCACCGCGCGATCGACGAAGACCTGGAGAAACAGATAGTCGACATCGATGCCGGGGCGATCCGACTTTCTCACCACCGCCACCTTGGAGGTGAGCGGATCGGCGCCGCCCATGCCGTCGATCTGACGGGCGTCGGGCGAACCCATCATCTCGAGCAGAAAGGCGTCACGCGCCTCCCGGCCGGCCGGCAGCTCGTCGGCGAGAAAATACCCGCCCTTCGACGTGCCGCCCCGCATCCACATGCAACGGACGCCGATCCCCTCAGACATATTTCAACCCCATCGCGGCGAGCTTGGGACGCATGTCGTAGATGTCGAGGCCGAGCTCGCCGCTCGCGAAGCGCGCGCGCTTGGCCTCCTCGTTGGCGAGCCGCTTCTTGGCGGCTTCCAGCACGGCCGGCGCTTCCGCGCGGCGCACCACGCACACGCCGTCGTCGTCGGCGACGATCACGTCGCCCGGATCGATCGCCGCCCCGGCGCACACGATCGGCACGTTGACCGAGCCGAGCGTCGCCTTGACGGTGCCCTGCGCGCACACCGCCTTCGACCACACCGGAAACTGCATCTCTGTCAGCTCGCGGATGTCGCGCACGCCCGCCTCGATCACCAGGCCGGCGCAGCCGCGCGCCCGCAGCGAGGTGGCGAGCAGCTCGCCGAAATAGCCGGCGTCGGACGGCGAGGTCGGCGCCAGCACGATGACGTCGCCGGGCTTCACCTGCTCCACCGCGACGTGGATCATCCAGTTGTCGCAGGGCGGCGCGGAGATCGTCACGGCGGAGGCGGCGATCCGCGCGCCCGAATAGATCGGCCGCATGTAGGAGGCGAGCAAGCCCTTGCGACCCTGCGCCTCGTGAACGGTGGCGACACCGCATTCGGCGAGGCCGGCGATCACCGCCGCATCGGCCCGCTCGATGTTCTGAACGACGACACCCATCACAGCACGTCCACGGTTCGCGGGAAGATCGACTGGAACGCCTCGGCCTGCTTGGCCTCGCGGCCGCCGCCCTGGCCGCCGGAGTTGCGGCGGAACTGATTGCCGCGGTTCTCGGCCACGTTGCCGTAATAGTGCCAGAGGTGCTGCTGGCCCTCCATGCACTCGATCGCCGCGCGCTTCTGGTCCCACACCTCGGTGATGTCGAGAATGGTGTCGGGCTTCCAGCCGCACTGCTCGGTCTGATGCGGCTCGAACAGATAGAGCTGCGGCGCGCCGAGCACCTTCTCGCCGGGATTGTGGCCCCAGGCCTGGGCGATCATCCGGCACTCGAGCGCCATCTTCGACGCGTACGGGTGGTCGGTGTTGTAGGGGTCGTCGAACGAGTGCGACAGCATGAAGCTCGGCCGCACCTTCCTGATCACGTCGACCAGGCGATATTTCGCCTCGCGGTCCATTTCGAGCGGATAGTCGCCGAGATCGAAGAACTGGATGTCGTGGGCGTTCAGCGCCTTCGCGGCGTTCTCGGCCTCCTTGCGGCGGGCCGCCTTCACCTTGTCGAGCGTCATGCCCTCCTGCTTCCACAGTTTCGCGCTCTCGCCGCGCTCGCCGTAGGACAGGCAGACCACCGTCACCTGAAAGCCGAGCTTCTGATGCAGCGCGATCGCGCCGCCGCAGCGCCAGACGAAGTCGGCCGAATGCGCGCTGACCACCAGCGCCGTCTTGTCAGTCATGGGGTATGCTCCTTCATCTCGCGCACCGGTGCGGCCGGGGGCGACAGTCGAACTCGAAAAGCTGCGACGGTTACGGGTGTCTCAGGACCAGTAGAGGCGCGTCGGATTGTCCACCAGGAGGGCCTGCATCAGGGCGGGCTGCGGGGCGATCAGCGCGAGCAGATCGACCAGCGCGCCATCGTCCGGCATGTTCTTCTTGATGTTCGGGTGCGGCCAGTCGGTGCCCCACAGCACGCGGTTCGTGAAACGCTCGACCAGCGTGCGGGCGAACGGCACCGCGTCGTGAAACGGCGGGCCGGCCCGCGAGATGCGCTCGGAGCCGCACACCTTCACCCAGAAGCGCTCGTCCTCCATCAGCTCGCACAGCATGCGGAAGGCCGGCTGATCGAGGCCCTTCGAGGCATCGACCCGGCCCATGTGATCGACCACCATGGTGACCGGCAGCTTGCGCAGGAACGGCGCCAGCGTCTCGAGCTTGTCGGCGTCGAAATGCACCACCGCGTGCCAGCCGAGCGGCGCGATCTTCGCCACGATCGCCTCGATCGCGTCGTGGTCGGCGTCCTTGCCGAGATGGGTGACGAAGTTGAAGCGCACGCCGCGCACGCCGGCCGCGTGCAGGCTGTTCAGCTCGGCTTCACTCACGTCCTTTTTCACCATCGCGACGCCGCGGCAGTTGTCCGGATCGGCGGCGATCATGTCGAGCATCGCCGAATTGTCGGTGCCGTGGCAGCTCGCCTGCACCAGCACGGTGCGCATCAGGCCGAGATGGCGATGCAGGGCGAACAGCGTCTCCTTCGGCGCGTCGACCGGGGTGTAGGTCCGCTGCGGCGCGAACGGGAAGCGGGCGGCCGGGCCGAACACGTGACAGTGGGAGTCGCACGCGTTCGGCGGCAGCACGATGTCCGGCTTCTTCGGCGCGGCACAGAAAGCGAGGTTCTCGCTCGACATGGATGGAAGGTCCTTTCAGATTCGCGACGGCTGCCGCCGCTGCAGCGCCGCCCGATCGACGAAGCGCACGAGCATCGCGATCAGGACGACGACGCCGAGCGCGCGGATGCCCAGCGTCGTCACGCTGGTGTCGGCAACCTTGGCCGGCCACATCACCAGGATGCCGCCGACCAGGAAGGCGAGGCGCTCGATCATCGCCATCGGACGGCCGAGCCAGCCGGCGAAGCAGACGCACAGCGCCAGCACGCCGATCGAGGCGAGCACGACGGCCGCGGCGATCTCGAACGCGCTGCCGATCAAGAGGAGCGCGTGCATCTCGGCGAAGATGAACGGGATCAGCAGCACGACGAAGCCGAGCCGGCAGGCCTCCCAGCCGGTCTTGGTCGGGTCGGCGCCGGAGATCGAGGCGGCGGCGAAGGCGGCCAGCGCCACCGGCGGGGTGATCGCCGAGATCATGCCGTAGTAGAAGATGAACATGTGGGCGACCATCGGCGGCAGGCCGAGCTTGGTCAGCGCCGGCGCCACCAGCACCGCGAGCAGCAGATAGGCGGCCGAGGTCGGCAGGCCCATGCCCAGCACGAACGAGGTGAAGGCGGTGAGCAGCAGGATCAGCCAGAGGTTCGAGCCGCCGACCTCGAGGATCAGGCTCGACAGCATCAGGCCGAGGCCGGTGAGGTTGAGCACGCCGATGACGATGCCGGCGGCGGCAACCGCCGCGATGATCGGGATGGTCGAGATCAGCGTGTCGCGGCACACCAGCACCAGCCCGAGCGGCGTGATGCGGGTGTCGCGGTGCCACGGTGAGATCAAGAGGCCGAAGACGATGCACATCACCGCCGCGCGGGTCGGCGTGTAGTCCATCACCAGGAGGACGATCAGGCCGACCAGCGGCAGCAGCAGATAACCGCGGCGGGCGAGCGTCTGGACGATCAGCGCAGCGCTGGCGTTCTCGTCCTTGCCGAGGCCGAGCCGGCCCGCCTCGAGGCGGATCGCGACCAGGAGCGCGCCGACATAGAGGAAGCTCGGGATGATCGCGGCGAGCGCGATCTGCTTGTAGGGAACGTCGATCACCTCCGCCATCAGGAAGGCGGTGGCGCCCATCACGGGCGGCAGGATCTGCCCGGCGGAGGCGGCCGCCGCCTCGATCGCGCCGGCGGTGACCGGCGTGTAGCCGACCCGCTTCATCAGCGGGATGGTGAAGGTGCCGGTGGTGACGACATTGGCGACCGCGCTGCCGTTGATGGTGCCCATCAGGGCGCTCGACAGTGCGGCCGAGAGGCCCGGCCCGCCATTGATGCGGCCGGTGATGCCGCGGGCGATGTCGACGAACACCACGCCGGTGCCGATCTTCATCAGAAGCGTGCCGAGAAAGGCGAACAGGAAGATGTACTCGACCGCGACGCCCATCGGCACGCCGTAGACGCCCTCGGTCGACAGCATCAAGGTCGAGGCGAGGCGGGCGAGATCGTAGCCGCCGTGGCCGTACTTTCCGGGGATCAGATCACCGAAATAGGCGTAGGCGAGCGAGGCGACGACCAGCGTGACCAGCGCCCAGCCGAGCGTCATCCGCGTGAGCACGAGGACGACGGCGACCAGCCCGACGAAAATCACCTTGTCGATCGGCACCGACATCGCGCCGCGCATGATGATGTCGATATAGGAGTCCCACAGATAGGGTCCCGGCACCAACGCGACGATGGCGAGGAGATAGAGAAGGAAGCGCCATGGCGATTTCCCGGTCGTGAGGCCGAGCTGAATCAGGCCGGCGGCCGACACCGCGGAGAAGAACACCGAGCGCAGGATGAGCGCGGTGATTCCGCCGTAATAGGCGCCGTAGATCACGAGCAGCGCGACCGCCACCGCCAGCAGCGAGAACAGGAACGAGGCGGTGGCGACCTCGGCGTCGCGACGACCCTCCGGCGAGCGCAGTCGGATCGCGGCAAGGAAAGAAGACATGGACGCTTCCATCGTGACGATGGTCGTTGGACGACCGTTGTCGTGCAGTTTCGAGTGGAGCGAATTCGACGTTCGAGTCCCGCTCGGCCGCATGTTCGTTCTCGAACGTCGAATTCGAAGCTCCACCAGGACTCTATGATTGCGAGAGGTCTTTCGATTCCGACATTCGCGATCGGATTCGCGGCAGCGGGAGGCGAATGTCGGAATCGGACCACTCGCGTGCAGAGATCACTTCGCTTCGTCGAAATACTGCTTCGCACCGGGATGAAGCGGAATGGGCGTCTTGGTGGCGGTCGAGGCGGCGATCGCCTTGGCCTGCGGATGCACCTGCTTGAGCTCGTCGAGATGATCGAAGATCGTCTTGGTGATGGCGTGGATCAGCTTGGGATCGGCGTCTTCCTTGGTGAAGATGGTCGCCGGATCGTTGATCACCGTCACCGCCTGGGTCTGGCCGGAATAGGTGTTCGGGGCGATCGTGTAGAGCTGATAGAACGGGTACTTCTTCAGGAGATCGCCGATCTTGCTCTCGTCCACCGTCAGCACGAGCATCGGCCGGTGGGCGGCGAGGTCGATCAGCGCCGAGGTCGGCGCGCCGGCCAGAACCGCGGTCGCGTCGATATTGTCGTTGAGGAGGGCGGCTGTGCCTTCGGTGTAGGAGAGGAACTGCACCTTGGAGGGATCGAACACGCCGTAGGCTTCGAGCAGGCGTTGCGCCAGCACCGCCGAGTTGGAGCCGGGCGGGCCGAGATTGACGCGCTTGCCGCGCAGATCGGCGAACGACTTGATGCCGGTGCCCTCGATCGTCACGATCTGCAGCACGGCCGGATAGAGATAGGCCATCGCGGCGACCGGCTGCGGCTGCTTGAAGGCGCCCTCGCCGTGCTTGGCCTCGTAGAGCGTCGAGGACGACGAGAAGCCGAACGTCATCTGGCCGGCGGCGACGCGGCGGATGTTCTCGATCGAGGCGCCGGTCACCTCGGCACGCGCGAAGGCGTTGTCGAGATGCTTGTTGAGCTGATCGGCCATGCCGGCGCCGATCACATAGAACAGGCCGCCGGTGCCACCGGTGCCGATCGAGATCCGATCGGAGGCGGCGGCGGGGCCGATGGCGGGGGCGGCGGCGACCGTTGCGGCCATCAGCGCCCCGAAAGCGAGGTCGAGAAGTTTCACGTCCAGGTCCTCCCACTCAGGTCTCGGGCCGCCGTGAGGGCGGCAGCGAACGGACCGCAAGACGCGGCGAACACCGAGATCGTCTCGACGTCCGCGCCTTGCGTCGGAACGTTTCGGACCGTGCCGTCGAGGCAGGGCCCCGTGGCCGTCGAGGGGGCGGGAAACCGCCGGCCGCCGCTCCCGTCGCGGGAGGAGGCCGGTCCCGTCCGTCTCGGACCAAACGCGCGGCATTCTGGCCACCGCCGCGGCAGCCGGCCAATTCCTTGTTGTGCCTTTCCCATAAGCACATGCTATAGAGCTTCGCAGACAGCGGCCCGGCACCACCGGCTGATGCGCATCCCGCGATGCGGCAAGGCAATAGCGGCTGTGCGCGACGGCGGTTTCGGAGGCGCCTTCGGAACGGCACCGGACCCGGGTGCCGTGCAAAAATGCCGGGCAGGGATGCCGAACCGATGGATCTCAATCTTCGCCATCTCCGCGCCTTCGCCGCGGTGGTCGCCCAGGGGTCGCTGACCAAGGCGGCGGCGGTGTGCGCCATCTCGCAGCCGGCGGTGACCCAGGCGGTCGCCAAGCTGGAGGCGCAGCTCGCCGCCCGCCTGCTCGACCGCACGCCGGCCGGCGTGTTTCCGACCGCGGTCGGGCGGCGCTTCGCCGAGCGCGTCGAGCGGGCACTCGAACGGCTCGACACGACGTGCGCGGCGATCGCGCCGCGGCTCACCCTGACCGTCACCAATGCCCAGCTCGAGGCGCTGATCGCGGTGCGCGAGGCCGGCAACTTCACGCTGGCCGCGCGCGGCATGGGACTCGCCCAGCCGACCGTGCACCGCACCATCGCCCGGCTGGAGACCGACGCCGGCCGCCCCCTCTTCACCCGCGACCGGCGCGGCGTGACGGCGACCCGGGCGGGCGACAATCTCGCCAGCGCCGCCCGCCTCGCCTTCGCCGAGCTCGCCCAGGCCTGCATGGAGATCGAGGAGCATGCCGGCCGCGACGCCGGCCAGATCGTCATCGGCGCGCTGCCGCTGTCGCGCTCGTTCGGGCTGCCGCAGGCGATCGTGCGGTTCCGCGAGCGGTGGCCGAAGACGGCGCTCAAGATCGTCAGCGGGTCGTATCGGGAGCTTCTGCCGGGCCTGCGGCGCGGCGACATCGACCTGATCGTCGGCGCGCTGCGCAACCCGCCGCCGATCGACGACATCGAGCAGCGTCCTGTGTTCGACGACGGGCTGGTGGTGGTGGCGAGCCCGGCCCATCCGCTGGCGGGCGAGCCGCGGCTCGAGGTCGCGCAGCTCCTGCACTATCCGTGGGTGGTGGCGGGCCACGGCACCCCGACACGCGGCCATTTCGACCGGGTGGTCGCCAGCAGCGCGGAGACGCCGCTCAGCATCGTCGAGACCTCGTCGCTGATCCTGATGCGCGAGATCCTGGTGATCAGCGACTATCTCGGCTTCGTGTCGCGCCGCCAGGCGGAGGCGGAGGCGCGCTCCGGCACCCTCGCGGTGCTGGCGGTCGCGCTTCCCGGCACCAGCCGGCAGATCGGCATCACCACCCGCGCCGGCTGGAAGCCGACCCGCTCGCAGGCGGATTTTCTGGCGATCATCGACCGCATCGGCTCGCTGCACGCGCCCGGCCGCGGGCGGGACGGGCGAGCGGACGAGAAGACGGATGCACCGACGGAAGACGATGAGCGCGCACCGGCGCTGCCGGTCGGCTGACGGGGGCGCCGAAGCCGAAGCCTGCGCAGAAAAGGGCTACTTGCCGCAGTTCCACACCGGGCCGATCGGCGTGTCGGTCCAGCACGGGCCGAAGCTACCGCCGTTCCACCGGCCCTGGTAGTAGCGCGGGCCGCCCCAGCCATATTGCCACTGCCAGGTGTAGGGATCGAAATAGCGCCGCCCCGGCCCGTAGGGTTTTGCGATCCATGCGGTGTCGGACCGCGTCCGGCGGTACGGGCTCGGCCGGTCGGGCGGCTCGTAGCCGGGCAGAAAGCCGTAGCCGCGCGCCGGCCGGATCGTCAGCGAGGGACGTTTGGCTTTGACGGATCGGCTCTTCGCGTCGGCCGGGGTCGCCGCGAGCGGCGGCACGGCCAACAGCGCGGCGAGCCCGCAGATCAGAGCCAGGCGGAAGCCACGGCGCGGCCGTGCGGACGGCGCGGGCGTCGGGACGGAACACGATGGCGCAGGCGATGATGGCGCAGACGATGTGGTCACGACCCCACTCCTGCCGGACGATGCCGGCTATTTTGGGAACCGGTGCAGTGCCCCACTCTGAACCTTTCGGGTGAAGACGGAGTGGACGGCGCAGGCTCACGCATCGGCGGTGCGGGGATTCTCGTGATGCAGGAAGACCGCCAGCGCCTCGCGCAGGCTCTCGTCGCGCTCGCCGGCCTTGGTGTGGCCGGCCAGCACCGCCTCCTCGAACAGATCGTGCTGCACATCCTGCGGCAGCCGCCCCCACAGGGCGATCACCGCCGATCCGAGGATGTTTGCGAATTGTTCGGTCCGATCGTCCATCGCCGGCTCCCTCGTGCTCGTCGGCCCGGCCACCCGCCTCGACCGACGTCCGTCAAAGAGCCGCGGCGGCGATGGTTCCGGGACGCGCTCGCGCGACCCGATTTCCGGGGCAGGACGAGGCTGCGGGAGGGGAGGGCTCAGTAGCCGGTGCCGAGCACGAACAGGCCGGACGACAGCGCCGGCGTCGTGGCGGAGCTCGGCGCAGGGGCGGCGTGGGCTCGGTGCTTCGCCGACATCCGCGGTTTTGCGGCGGCGCTCGCCGTGGCGGCACTGCGCGCCGCAGGACCGGGCGAGGTGCCGGTCGAGGTGCAGCCCCCGACCGACACGGCGACGGCGCACGCGGCGGCGACCGCGAGCAGGCGCACCCCGGAGCGGGACATTCGGAAAGGACGAGCAGCGACGGAGGTACGAAGAACGGACGGACGAGCGGACGTCGAGCCCATGGCAGCCCCCTGTTTGCAGGAAGCATGCCGAAACATGGTTAACAGGCAGTTACCGGTTGTGGTCCGCCACCGCCTCCCGTGCACCCGACCGGGACGCGGTGGAAGAAAAATCAATCCTCGATGCCGGCGACCGCGCGGGCGAAATCCTTGGCGGCGAAGGGACTGAGGTCGTCGATCCCCTCGCCCACCCCGATGAAATGCACCGGCAGGCCGTACTTTTCCGACACCGCGACGAGAATGCCGCCACGGGCGGTGCCGTCGAGTTTCGTCATCACCAGGCCGGTCACCCCGGCGATCTTGGAGAACACCTCGACCTGCGACAGCGCGTTCTGGCCGACGGTGGCATCGAGCACCAGGAGCACCGCGTGCGGGGCGGTGTCGTCCAGCTTCTTCATCACCCGGACGATCTTCTCGAGCTCGTCCATCAGCCCGGCCTTGTTCTGCAGCCGGCCGGCGGTGTCGACCAGCAGCACGTCGGCGCCCTCGGCGCGCGCTTTTGCCAGCGCGTCGTAGGCGAGGCCGGCGGCGTCCGCGCCTTGCTGCCCCGCCACCACCGGGCTCTTGGTGCGTTCGCCCCAGATTTTGATCTGCTCGATCGCCGCGGCACGAAAGGTGTCGCCGGCAGCGAGCATCACCTTATGGCCGTCGCGCTTCAGGCGGGCGGCGAGCTTGCCGATCGTCGTCGTCTTGCCGGAGCCGTTGACGCCGACCATCAGCACCACGAACGGCTTTTTGGCCGGATCGATCGCCAGCGGCGCCGCGACCGGACCGAGGATTTTTTCCACCTCGGCGGCCAGAATCGCCTTCACCTCGTCGGGCGAGACCTGCTTGTCGTAACGCCCCTCGCCGACCTTCTCGGCCACCGTCGCGGCGGTGGCGATCCCGAGATCGGCGCGGATCAGCGCCTCCTCCAGCTCCTCGATCACCGAGGCGTCGAGCTTGCGCTTGGTGACGAGATCGGCGATCGCCCCGCCGATCGAGGCGGAGGTGCGCTTCAGGCCCGAGGAGAGCCGGCGCCACCAGCTCTGGCGCTCGCCCTTGTCATTGGTGCTGTCATCGGTCATGGCGGGGTGATAGCGCACTCCCCATGACACCGGAAGAGATGGTTGCCCGCGTGCTCCACCGCGACGGGCTGATGATCGTGATCGACAAGCCGGCCGGCCTGCCGGTTCACCGTGGCCCCAAGGGCGGCGGGAGCTTGGAGGACGGCTTCGACGCGCTGCGCTTCGGCCTGCCGCGGCCGCCCGCGCTCGCCCATCGGCTGGACCGCGAGACGTCCGGCTGCCTGGTGCTCGGCCGCCACCGCAAGGCGCTGGCGCATCTCGGGCTCCTGTTCAAGCACGGGCAGGTGAAGAAGACCTATTGGGCGGTGGTCGAGGGCGGCCCGGAGGCGGACGAAGGCGTGATCGACCTGCCGCTCGGCCGGCTCGACGAGACCCGCGGCTGGTGGATGCGGCCCGATCCCGCCGGCCAGCCGGCGGTGACGACGTGGCGCGTGCTCGGCCGCTCGCCGGCCGGCTCGCCGGCGGACCCGTCTCCCGGCGACGCAGGCGGGGCGGGTGTCGTGCCGACCGCCACGGCGGGTGGCACGGCGCAGCCGAGCCCTGCCGCGGCCCGGCTGCCAGGCCAGGGCATCGCGGCCCGCGCGAGCGGCGGCGAAGCGGACGGCGGGAGGTCGGGGCCGCCCGGAGCGCCGGACGGCGCCGCCGAGGCGGTCGCCCCGCGATGGACCTGGCTCGCGCTGTCGCCCCTCACCGGCCGCACCCACCAGCTCCGGGTGCATTGCGCGGCGAGCGGCTTCCCGATCGTCGGCGACAACATTTATGGCAACGGCCCGCGCTTCGGCGGCCCGGGCCTGCATCTGCACGCCCGCGAGATCGTGGTGCCCTTGTCCAAGTCGAAGCCGCCGGTCCGGGTGGTCGCGCCGATCCCGGCGCATCTGAAGGCGATGCTGACCGTGTGCGGGTGGGATGGCGACCGCGAGCCTTGATTATCTTATGATAACAGGATAACTCATGGAGGACGATGCCGAGCTCGAGCTGCTGCTGTCGCTGGACGGGGCGCGCTACGAGGCGGCGGCGGGGTATGTCGTCGAGTTCACGGCGAAACGCACGCCGGAGACGCCGGAGCGGCCGCACGGCATCAGCTACGCCCTGGTGTTTCGGCCGATCCACGGTGAGCCGTTCGTCCGCTTCGACAACGCGCATCCGGTGCCACATCCCGGCGGGCGCTTCGTGAAAGCCGGCCGGGCCTACGACCACTGGCACCGCACCGAGACCGATCCGGGCCGCCCCTACGTGTTCACGACCGCCGCGACGCTGCTCGAGGATTTTTGACGGGAGGTGGCGCGGGTGATGACCGAGCGAGGGATTCCGAATGACCTATAGGACCGGGACGATCGGGGATTTCATGCGCTGGACCAAGCGCGTCGTCGCCGAGCCCGGTCTCGCCACGGCCGAGCCGAAGCACTGGTTCGACAGCGCCACGACGGCGGAAACGGCGCTCGGCGCCCGCGCGGCGGAGGCGATGGTCAAGCTCTTGTCGGAGGAGAACATCGCCCTTCTTCGGCTGATCGCCGAAAAGCGGCCGGCCTCGCTGCGCGAGCTGGCCGCGCTCGCCGACCGAAAGGAATCCAATCTGTCGCGAACGCTGAAGAAGCTGCGCGAGGCCGGCATCGTCGATTTCGAGGACAGCCCCGGCCGGGTCCGGGCGCCACGGGTGATCGCGCGGCGCATCACGCTCGCGCTCGATCTCGCCGGCCCGACGAGCCGCCTCTCGGTGGAGCGGGATGCCGAACCCGCTGAAGACGGCGCACCGCAGTCCCGCACGGCCGAGCGCTAATTCAAAACCCCTCCCCCACCAGAATGCGCGCTTTTGCGCTGGTGGCGACGGTGCCGTCGGCGGTGAGGATGCGCCCGCGCAGGACGACCACGTCGCTGCCGAGATGGGGCGCCTCGGTGACGCTGTCGACCGCCCATTCCAGCGTGATCTCCTGGTCGACCGGGATCGCCTTGTGGAAGCGGAACGAGATGTCGTGGCCGATCACCGCGCCCTTCTCGGCATAGTGGGTGGCGAGAAAGCCCATCAGCTGCGCCGCCATCTGCGGGCCGGAGACGATCGGCGTCCGGTAGCGGGTGCCTGCGGCGTACGCTGCATCGTGGTGCAGCGGATTCTCGTCGCCGGCGAGTTTTGCGAAGGCGCTCGTCTCGGCGAACGGCACGGCGAGCGTGGTGGAAAAAGTTTCGGTCGGATCGACGCGCATTGCCAATGTTCGGATCGGCGGGACCCGAAGGCCCCGGTGGTCGGGAGGACACGGTGCGCCGCGAAGAGCCGCCGTGCCCGGTCCGGCCGACCCTATCAGTACGGGCCGCGCGAGGCGATGTCGGCGATCACCTCGTCGAGCTGCCCGATCCGGGTCGCATAGACCCGCTTCAGGCAGGCGACGTCGGCGCCGCACGCCTCGCGGTCGCGGATGAAGGCGCGCTGCGCGTCCTCGATGTCGCCCCGCTGGCCCATCGCCACCAGCGAGGTGGCGATGCCGTAGAGCGTCGCCATGCGCGCCTCGTCCTGGCCGGGCGCATAATTGCCGCACACCGTGCGGTCGGCCGGCGTCTCGGCTTTCTTGCAGTCGATCGGCGCATATTGGGCGGCGCCCGCCGGTCCGGCGAGCGCGAAAAGTGTCCCCAGCACACAGGCGAGCGGAATCGTCGGCAGGCCGGCACCCGACCGCGAACGCCTCATGAAAGCCTCCTCGGGTCGCGTCGTCAGGCGGCGAGCAGCCGGCGGCCGTCGTGGCCCGTCACCGTGACCTCGACGATCCGGCCGGGCGCCCGATCAAAAAGCCCGACCGGGAAGAAATGCTCGGTCCGCCCGGTCGCGCCGGTCTCGACCAGCACGGCACGGCGGTGGCCGACCTCGCCGTCGAGATGCCGCCGTAAAATTGTGTCGCCGAGAAGGCGCAACCGCATCGCCCGCTCCTTGACCACCGGCCCGGCGACCGCCGGCATCCGCGCGGCGGGGGTGCCCGGCCGCGGCGAGTAGGGGAAGACGTGCAGGAAGGTGAGCCCGCAGGCCTCGACCAGATCGAGCGAGTTCTCGAACATCGCCTCGGTCTCGGTCGGGAAGCCGGCGATGATGTCGGCGCCGAACACGACGTCGGGCCGCAGCCGCCGCACCGCCTCGCAGAAGGCGATCGCGTCGGCCCGCGAGTGGCGGCGCTTCATCCGCTTGAGCACGAGGTCGTCGCCCGCCTGCAGCGACAGATGGAGATGCGGCATCAGCCGCGGCTCCTCGGCGAGCGCGTCGAGGAGGTCGCGGTCCGCCTCCACCGAATCGATCGAGGAGAGCCGCAGCCGCGGCAGCTCCGGCACCGCGGCGAGCACCGTTTTCACCAGCGTTCCGAGCTTTGGCGCGCCCGGCAAATCCTTGCCAAAGCTGGTGATGTCGACGCCGGTCAGCACCACCTCGCGAAAACCGTTCTCGACCAGCCGGCGCACCTGCGCCACCACGTCGGCGACCGCGACCGAGCGCGAATTGCCGCGGCCATAGGGGATGATGCAGAAGGTGCAGCGGTGATCGCAGCCGTTCTGCACCTGCACGAAGGCGCGCGCCCGGCCTTCCATCCCGTCGATCGCGGGCGCCGACACGCCGCGCACCGCCATGATGTCCTCGACCGCCGCCTTTTTCGGGGGCTCGTCCCCGGCCCCCGCAACGCCGTCCCCCGCGAGAACCGCGCGGGTCTCCTCCCAGGCGCCTCGAGAAAGCTTCTCGGCATTGCCGAGCACCCGGTCGACCTCCGGCATGTCGACGAAGGTTTTGGTCTCGGTCTGCGCCGCACAGCCGGTGACGACCACTTTTCGATCGGGCCGCTCGCGCTTGAGCTTGCGGATCGCCTGCCGGGTCTGGCGCACCGCCTCGCCGGTGACGGCACAAGAGTTCACCACCACGGCGTCGGCGAGCCCGGCCTCTTCCGCGCGGCGGCGGATCACCTCCGACTCGAAGGTGTTCAGCCGGCAGCCGAAGGTGACGACGTCGACGCTCATGCCGCCCCCGCAGCGGTGGTCGCCCCGGCGGTGAACAGCGCAGGGTCGAAAACCCCGTCGAACTCGTGCTCGGCGGGGCCCGTCATCAGCACGTGGTCGTCGCGCTCGCGCCAGTCGATGAGAAGGTCGCCGCCCGGCAGCGTCACCCGCACGCTGCGGCCGGTGCGCCCGGTGCGCGCGGCCGACACCGCGGCGGCACAGGCGGCCGAGCCGCAGGCTCGCGTCAAACCGACGCCGCGCTCCCAGGTGCGCACCGTGAGGTGGTCCGGCCCGGTGACGGCGGCGAGCGAGATGTTGGCGCGCTCGGGAAAGATCGGATGGTTTTCCAGCAGCGGCCCGAATTTTGCGAGATCGTGAGCGTTCACGTCGTCCACCCAGAAGACCGCGTGC
The DNA here is from genome assembly GCF_000293785.1 of Rhodovulum sp. PH10. Taxonomy (GTDB): domain Bacteria; phylum Pseudomonadota; class Alphaproteobacteria; order Rhizobiales; family Xanthobacteraceae; genus Rhodoplanes. The sequence goes on from NZ_AKZI01000125.1 coordinate 15,183, forward strand.
GGGTTGCCCATGCTGGCGACCGAGGGCGAATGCAGCACCGGCGCGTCGATCGGGCCGATCTGCAGCTCGATCGCGCGGGTGTCGCGAAACTCTTCCGCGAGCGGGATGTCGCGCCAGCCGAATTTCGGCGCGCCCATGTCGACGGTGGAGACGTGCGGCGCCTCGCCCTTCCAGCAGTTCAAAAGCCCGGCGCGGGTCTCGAAGGTGAGCGCCGCCTTGCCGGTCTCGGCGAAGACGAGGTCGGCGAGGCAGCGCGTGCCGTTGCCGCAGGCGCCGGCCTCCGAGCCGTCGGTGTTGAAGATGCGCACCAGCCCGTCGGTGCCCGGCGTCTTCGGCGGATAGAGCACCATCATCTGGTCGAACGGCACCTGCCTGGCGGCGGCGCGGATCTCGTCGGGGGCGAGCTTTTTCGCGCGGTCGCGCAGATCGACGACGACGATCTCGTTGCCGAGGCCGTTCATCTTGACGAAGCGATGGTCGGCGAGAGCGCTCATGAGGAAAAGGTCCGGGCGGGTGAGGAACCCGCGTTCTCGTGCGGTTGTTTCGTGCCGGAGCTTATATGGGATAGCGCCGGGTTTTGACCAGCGAAAGCGGGATCCGCGGGCGCTACGGTGCTATGGCGCGACGCAGCGCGTTGTGCTTCCGTTCAGGTCGGCCGTGCTCGTATCGAGCCGGAGCGACATACCGAATTACCGACAGGAGTTTGCGATGCGGCCGTCTCGGATGCGACTGTCTCGTCTCGTGGCGACGTCGACCGGCCTCGCGATGGCGCTGGGCGTCTGGGCGGCGCCCGGCCCGCTCGGCTCGGCGCTCGCGCAAAACCCGGCAGGCTCGCCCGCGGGCTCGCCCGCGGACTCGTCCGCCGGCACGCCCGCGCAACCGCAGCCGCCCGCTCCGGCACAAGCGCCTGCTCCGGCACCCACGACCACGCAAGCCCCTGCCCCCGCGCCCGCCCAAGCTTCCCCACAAGCAGCGCCTGCCCCAGCGCCCGCACAGGACAGCGAGACCGCCGACGACGTCGCGCCGCCCGCCACCGGCGGCGAGGTTTTCGGTGAGGAGGTGACCCTGCCGGAAAGGACGATCGTCGCCTTCTCCGGCACCGCCACCTGGGACAAGGCGTTCGACAGCATCAAGACCGGCCTGAAGGCCGTGAACGACTATCTGAAGAAGGAGAACATTTCCGCCACCGGCCCGGCGATGACGATCTACACCTCGACCGACGATTCCGGCTTCAACTTCAAGGTCGGCGTGCCGGTCGCACAGGCCCCGAGCACGCCGCCGCAGGTCGACCTCTCGGTCGGCCCCTCGCCGTCCGGCAAGGCGCTCAAATACGTCCACCGCGGCTCGTACGATTCGATGGACACCACCTACGAGGCGATCACCAACCAGCTCGACGACAAGGACATCGACGCCCAGGACTCCTTCGTCGAGGTTTACGATACCGATCCGCTGACGACGCCCGAGGACGAGTTGCTGATCGAAGTTTTTGTGCCGCTGAAGTGAGGCGGGGAGCCGCCGCGACAGAATCCGCCCCACCCGCTCGTCCCCGCGAAAGCGGGGACCCAGAAAGACATGAAAAAAAGGAAGAACTGGATTCCCGCTCGAGCGGGAATGAGCGGATTTGGCTGGTGCCACCTTCCGGTAACGGATGCCACGAGACGAGGATACGCCGCAGGAGCCGCCGGCTCGCGGCGTCCGCCCGCTAAATCTCCAACACCTCGCCGGGCTTCAGCACCCGGAAAACCTCCGGGCCGATCTCGGCGGCGGCGCAGGCCTCCGCCAAGGCCTTCGGCGGGGCGTCGATCGCCTCGTCGGTGAGCTTGAAGGTGCCGTGGTGGTGGGCGACCGCCAGCTCGGCGCCGCAATCGAGAAACGCCCGCACCGCCTCCGCCGGGTCCATGTGCTGGTCGCGCATGAACCAGCGCGGCGCGTAGGCGCCGATCGGCAGGATGGCGAGGCGGAACGGGCCGTAGCGGTCCTTCGCCTCCTTGAAGCGAAACCCGTCGCCGTAGCCCGAATCGCTGACGACGTAGATCTTTCCCGCCGGCGTCTCCAGCACGAAGCCGGCCCACAGCGTCTTGTTGCGGTCGAACAGGCCGCGCGCCGACCAGTGCCGCAACGGCACCAGCGTCGCGGCGATGCCGGGCGCGATCTCCACCCGGTCGTGCCAGTCGTAGGCCTCCACCCGGATCGCCGGATCGTGCGCCGTCATCACGCCATCGTTGCCGAGCGGGGTGATCACCCGCGGGCGATGCGCCGCCGAAAGCCTGGAGAGCGTGTCGACGTCGAGATGGTCGTAATGGCCGTGCGACACCAGCACGGTGTCGATCGGCGGAAGCGCGTCGAACGGGATGCCGGGATCGTTGACCCGCTTCGGCCCGACGAAATCGAACGGCGAGACGCGCTCCGACCACACCGGATCGAGCAGAATGTTCGTCCCGCCGGTCTGCAGCAGAAAGCTCGCATGGCCCACATAAGAGAGGCGAAGGCGCGCGCCCTCCACCCGCTCGGGCGGATGGTCGGAGAACGGGCTCGGCGCCCGCTCGGGCCACGCCTCGCCGCCGCGGGTCGACCACCATTTCAGCATGTCGCCGAAGCTCTTGGGCGCCGCGCCGTGCGGATCGCGAAACACCGTGCCGTCGAAATGGTCCGACACCGGCCCCTCGTACCAGCTTTGCGCGCGCGCTCGGGCGGTGGCGATGGCGGTGCCGATCGCCGTCACGCCGGCAAGACTCGCGAGAAGGGTTCGGCGGGTGGGCGCCACGAGCGGTCTCCTGATCTCGGGCCGGGCGGCCCGGCGGGGGGTCACGGGCGAAAGCCGCATGCAGAGCAGAGAAGCGCCCGCCGGAACGGCAGGCGGCCGAGTATGAGGCACGAGTGTCCGGTACGCGTCACCGGAAGGTAGGCGCTCCGGGCGCGGGGACAAGACGGCGTCCGCACCGCGGCACCCGCGTTCACGCCGCCGTGTGGGCGAAAAAGCCGGCCGAAAACCCGAATTGACTTCGGCGCACCCCTCCGGCTAGTGTCCCGCCGCTCTCGACAAGAGCCGGACCACGACTCCGCCGACCGGTCCCCAAGACCGGAGGTCAACACCCGACAGCGCTGTGCGCCCTCGGGTGCGTTTTGGTTTGGCGAACGCCCGAGACGAAAGGCGAGCCCATGTTCGACGGTCTTTCCGACAAGCTTTCCGGCATCCTCGACCGGCTGACCCGGCGCGGCGCGCTGACGGCCGCCGACGTCGATGCCGCCGCCCGCGAGGTGCGCCGTGCACTGCTCGAGGCGGACGTCGCGCTCGACGTGGTGCGCGGCTTCATCGACAAGCTGAAGGAGCGCGCGGTCGGCGTCGAGGTCATCAAGTCGGTGACCCCCGGCCAGATGGTCGTCAAGATCGTGCACGACCAGCTGATCGAGACCCTGGGCGCGGAGGCGGAACCGATCGACCTCAACGCCCCCGCCCCGGTGCCGATCATGATGGTCGGCCTGCAGGGCTCGGGCAAGACGACGACCTCGGCAAAAATCGCCAAGCGCTTGACCGAGCAGGGCAAGCGCAAGGTGTTGATGGCCTCGCTCGACACCCGCCGCCCGGCGGCGATGGAGCAGCTCGCGGTGCTGGGCGAGCAGGTCGGCGTGCAGACGCTGCCGATCGTCGCCGGCCAGACGCCGGTGCAAATCTCCCGCCGCGCGCTGGAGGCCGGCCGGCTCGGCGGCTTCGACGTGGTGATCCTCGACACCGCCGGCCGCATCACCCTCGACGAGGCCCTCATGGCCGAGGTCGCCGAGGTGAAGCAGGCGGCGAACCCGCACGAGGTCCTGCTGGTCGCCGACGCGCTCACCGGCCAGGACGCGGTCAATCTCGCCCGCTCGTTCGACGAGCGGGTCGGCCTCACCGGCATCGTGCTGACGCGGGTCGACGGCGACGGCCGCGGCGGCGCCGCGCTCTCCATGCGGGCGGTCACCGGCAAGCCGATCAAGCTGATCGGCGTCGGCGAAAAGCTCGACGCGCTCGAGGATTTCTACCCCTCGCGGATCGCCGACCGCATCCTCGGCATGGGCGACATCGTCTCGCTGGTCGAGAAGGCCGCGGCCACCATCGACGCCGAGAAGGCGCGGCGCACCGCCGAGCGGATGCGCAAGGGCCAGTTCGACCTCAACGATCTGCGCGAGCAGCTCGAGCAGATGCTGAAGATGGGCGGCCTCGGCGGCCTGATGGGCATGATGCCGGGCGTCGCCAAGATGAAGAACCAGATCGCCGCGGCCAATCTCGACGACAAGATCGTCACCCGGCAGATCGCCATCATCCAGTCGATGACGGCGAAGGAGCGCCGCACCCCGGATCTCCTCAAGGCCAGCCGCAAGAAGCGCATCGCCGCCGGCTCCGGCACCAAGGTCGAGGAGATCAACCGGCTCCTCAAGATGCACCGCCAGATGGCGGACATGATGAAGAAGATGGGCTCCGGCAAGCGCGGTCCGATCGCCGGGCTCGCCAATGCGCTCGGCTTCGGCGGCGGCATGCCGAGCCAGGCGGAGCTGGAAAAGATGGCCGAGCAGCTTCCGGGCGGGCTGGAGTCGCTGAAAGGCGCGCCGCCGCCCGGCATGCCGGGCTCGCCGCTCGGCGGACCGCCGGGAGGGCTGCCGGGCACGCCGCCCGGACTGCCGGGTCCGGGTGGACCGGGCCTGCCGGGCCTCCCGCCCAAGCTGCCGGGCCTCGGCGGCCGGTTCCAAGGTTTTCCCGGTTTCGGGAAGAAGAAGTGACGCGAGTTGTCTGCGCTCGACCTCATGGTGAGGAGCGCTCCGCAGGAGCGCGTCTCGAACCATGAGGCCCCACCCGGGCCGCCCCGGCCCTTCGAGACGCGGCCTACGGCCGCTCCTCAGGACGAGGGCGGATCGGGAATGTGGACCAGCTCGGCGAATCGAATGCTCATCACCCTAAGCGGCCTCGGCATCGACCGGCGCTGAAAAACTGATCGAGACGAGAAAGGACCAACAATGTCTCTGAGAATGCGGATGGCCCGTGCCGGGACCAAGAAGCGGCCGTTCTATCACATCGTGATCGCCGACTCGCGCTCGCCGCGCGACGGCCGCTTCATCGAGCGCATCGGCTACTTCAACCCGCTGGCCCCGAAGGACCAGGCCGACCGGCTGAAGTTCGACCTCGACAAGGCCAAGGAGTGGCTCGCCAAGGGCGCCACCCCGTCGGACCGCATCCTGCGCTTCCTCGACGAGGCCGGCATCGTCAAGCGCGAGCCGCGCAACAACCCCGAAAAGGCGGTTCCGCGCAAGGAGCGCAAGGCCGCGAGCGCGTGAGCGCTCGCCGCGGCGCGCCCCGGATCGTTCCAGCCGGTGCTCGGACGATCGCTCGCGAGTCATGATCCGTCCGCCCCCTCCGCTCGTCCCCGCGAAAGCGGGGACCCAGCGTTTCGCAGCGGAGGTCGCCGGACTGTCGAGACTCGAAAGGACGGCCGGCTCGAGCGGATTTTCCGAGCAGTGGTTTCCCGCCAGCGCGGGACCGAGCGGCCGAGGAAAAGCCGCGGCATCGCCGCGTCTCCGGCCAGCAGGACATTCGATCATGGACGACGATCGGCCTTCGGCTCCGCCCGCCGGAGCGGGACCCGCCGGTGCCGCGAGGAAAGACGTCTGCGTCGCCCGCATCGGGGCGCCGCACGGCGTGCGCGGCGAGATGCGGTTGTGGTCGTTCACGGCCGATCCCGCCGCGGTGAAGGATTACGGCCCGCTGCACGCCCGTGACGGCCGGGTGTTCGAGATCGAAAGCCTTCGCCCCGCCAAGGACTGCCTGGTCGCCCGCCTGAAGGGGGTCGGCGACCGCGACGCGGCGGAGGCCCTGAAGAATCTCGACCTGTTCGTGGCGCGCGAAAAGCTCGCGGCGCCCGAGGAGGACGAGTTCTATCACGCCGACCTGATCGGCCTCGCCGCCGTCGACACCGCGGGGCAACCGCTCGGCACGGTGATCGCGGTGCAGAATTTCGGCGCCGGCGACATTCTCGAGATCGCCCCCTCGCGCGGAAGAACCTTTCTGGCGCCGTTCACCAAGGCGATGGTGCCGGAGGTGGATGTTTCCGGCGGGCGGGTGGTGCTCGATCCGCCGCCGGGCTTTTTCGACGAGGAGGAGCCCCCGCCGTCCGAGGGTGGGCCGTCCGAGGGCGGGCCGGGCTGATCCGTCATGTGGCGCGCGACCGTCATCACCATCTTTCCCGAGATGTTTCCGGGACCGCTCGGCCACAGCCTCGCCGGCAAGGCGGCTGCGCGAAAAATCTGGGGGCTGGAGGCGGTCGACCTGCGTGACTTTGCGACCGACCGTCATCGCACCGTCGACGACACGCCGGCGGGCGGAGGTCCCGGCATGGTGATGAAGGCCGACGTCTTGGCCCGCGCGATCGATGCGGTCACGGGCAACGAGCCGCCGGACCCGCGTCCCCGCCTTCTCACCAGCCCGCGTGGAAGGCCGCTGACGCAAGCGCGCGTCGCGGAACTGGCGGCGGGACCGGGCGTCGTGGTGGTGTGCGGGCGCTTCGAGGGGATCGACCAGCGCGTCATCGACGGAAGAGACCTCGAGGAGATCTCGATCGGCGACTACGTGCTCTCGGGCGGCGAGCTCGCCGCCCAGGTCCTGGTCGATGCCTGCGTGCGCCTCTTGCCCGGCGTGATGGGCAAGGAAGAATCCGGGGCGGAGGAGAGCTTTTCCGACGACCTTCTGGAATACCCGCACTACACCCGTCCGCAGGTGTGGGAGGGACACGAGATTCCGGCCGTTCTGGTGTCGGGCGATCACGGCAGGGTGGCGGCGTGGCGGCGCGCCGAGGCCGAGCGTCTGACCCGCGAAAGACGGCCGGATCTGTGGGTCCGACATGCGTCGAGACCGGCAGCGAAAAACACGACCGACGGATGACAAGCCGACGCCGATAGCGTATAGCCACCCGCAAACCGATCAATTCCTTTTCCGTATGACCGGCGCGCTCGCGCCTGGCGCAGCGCTGGAGACACCCATGAACCTGATCCAAGAGCTCGAGCAAGAGCAGATCGCGAAACTCTCCGCCGGCAAGGAGATCCCGGATTTCAGCCCGGGCGACACCGTGACGGTGAACGTCCGCGTGAAGGAAGGCGAGCGCAGCCGCGTTCAGGCCTACGAGGGCGTGTGCATCGCCCGCTCCGGCGGCGGGCTGCACGAGAACTTCACCGTGCGGAAGATCTCCTATGGCGAGGGCGTCGAGCGCGTGTTTCCGCTCTACTCGCCGATGATCGACTCCATCAAGGTGGTGCGCCGCGGCAAGGTGCGTCGCGCGAAGCTCTATTATCTGCGCGCGCGCCGCGGCAAGTCGGCCCGTATCGTCGAGCGTCAGGCCCGCCAGGGCGAGCGCGAGGCCGGCGGCAACGTCGAGGCGGCCGAGTAAGCCGCGCGGGTGCCGCGTCGGACGCCCAAGCCGAGGGCCGGCATGGCCGGCCCGTGGTGGACCAAAAGGGCCGGCATGGCCGGCCTTTGGCGTCGTCGGCCGGCCCGCCGCCTTCCCGTTGTCACCATGCTGCTCGCCGCGGGCGCCCTTATGGGCTCCGCGGCGTTCTTTTGCGCCCGTGCCGAGCCGGTGCTGCTCGAGGTGTCGCAGGCGGTCGCCGGAACCGACGAAATCTCCGGCAAGCCGACGGTGAGCTTCGTCCTCACCGCCGCCGGCCGCGAGGTGTTTGCCCGCTTCACCGAGGCGAATGTCGGCAAGCGGGTGTTCATCCGGGTCGATGGCGCGACGCTCGGCAAGCCGATCGTCGCCGAGCGGGTCGCGGGCGGCGTCGGCCAGATCCCGGTCGCGAGCCCGGAGGCCGCGGAAACGCTCGCGAGACGCCTCGCCGACCAGGGCGCCCGGCTCGAGGTCGAGACCGCGAGCGACTGACGGTTTTCGGTGCCGGCTCGCTCGCATAGGGTACAGTGCGCACCCCACCGCGCCGTGCGCACGCTGCGCTCTGCGCACGCTACGTTCTCGCGGTTCCGTAGGGTGCCGCAGAGGCGCGGAGTGCCGTGCGCACCCCATGGTGCCCCGCCCGCTGACGCCGTCGTGAAATCGACATTCGTTGTCGCGCCAGTTTGGATTTGCTACAGAACGTCCATGGTGTCGCAACGCGCAGATTTCCGGCGGACGCCGGTCCTCGGACCGGCGGCGCTGTCGCGCGTCGTGCTCGACGACCATGTCCGCCTGCCCTGGCGCTTCTTCGGCCGGCTGACGGCGACCATCCTGTCCGCGCTTCCCGCCTGACGCATCGACGGCGCGCGCCGCCCGCACACGGCCGGCCGCCGTCCGATACCGTCGCCGCTCCGCTTTCCTCACCGTTCCGACATCGCGAGACGAGCCATGAAACCGCGCACCCTCTACGACAAGATCTGGGACGACCACGTCGTCGATCAGCAACCCGACGGCACCTGCCTGATCTATATCGACCGCCACCTCGTCCACGAGGTGACCTCGCCGCAGGCCTTCGAGGGCCTTCGCATGGCGGGCCGCAAGGTGCGGGCGCCGCAGAAGACGCTGTGCGTGGTCGACCACAACGTCCCGACCACCGACCGCTCGAAGCCCAACGAGGACCCGGAAAGCGCCGCCCAGATCGCCGCGCTCGCCGACAACGCCGCGCATTTCGGCCTCGAATATTACAACGAGCTCGACCAGCGGCAGGGCATCGTCCACGTGATCGGCCCCGAGCAGGGTTTTACGCTGCCCGGCACGACGATCGTCTGCGGTGACAGCCACACCGCGACGCACGGCGCGTTCGGCGCGCTCGCCTACGGCATCGGCACCTCGGAGGTCGAGCACGTGCTCGCCACCCAGACGCTGATCCAGAAGAAGTCGAAGAACATGCTGGTGCAGGTGAACAACCGCCTGCCCGACGGGGTCACCGCCAAGGACATCATCCTCGCGGTGATCGGCGAGATCGGCACCGCCGGCGGCACCGGCTACACCATCGAATATGCCGGCGAGGCGATCCGCGCCCTCTCGATGGAAGGCCGGATGACCATCTGCAACATGTCGATCGAGGGCGGCGCGCGCGCCGGCATGGTGGCGCCCGACCAAAACACCTTCGACTATCTGAAGGACCGGCCGAAGGCGCCGAAGGGCGAGGCCTGGGACCAGGCGATCCGCTACTGGGAGACGCTGAAGTCGGACGAGGGCGCGCATTTCGATGCGGTCGTCACGCTCGATGCCGCCAATCTGCCGCCGCTGGTCACCTGGGGCACCAGCCCCGAGCAGGTGGTGTCGATCGCCGGCCGGGTGCCGGTGCCCGCCGAGATCGCCGACGAGAAGAAGCGGATGGCGGCCGAGCAGTCGCTCCGCTACATGGGCCTCGCCGGCGGCGAGAAGGTCACCGACATCGCGCTCGACCGCATCTTCATCGGCTCCTGCACCAATTCGCGCATCGAGGATTTGCGGGCCGCCGCGGCGATCGTGAAGGGCCGCACCGTCAGCCCGACGCTGAAGGCGATGGTGGTGCCGGGCTCCGGCCTGGTGAAGGCGCAGGCCGAGGCCGAGGGCCTCGACGTGATCTTCAAGGAGGCCGGCTTCGAATGGCGCGAGCCGGGCTGCTCGATGTGCCTGGCGATGAACCCCGACAAGCTGGCGCCGGGCGAGCGCTGCGCCTCGACCTCGAACCGCAATTTCGAGGGCCGCCAGGGCTACAAGGGCCGCACCCATCTGGTGTCGCCGATCATGGCGGCGGCCGCCGCCATCGCCGGGCACTTCGTCGACATCCGCACCTGGAAGTGACGCCCGTCGCGTGAGAACGACCGGCCGGCCCCAGTGGCCGGCCGGGCAAGATCGAGGCCGGCCGGGCGAGCTCAAGGCTGGCCGGGCTCGATGCGGGGGGCGCGGCGAAATACCGCCGCCATCAGGACGGCCGAGGCGATCAGCCCGACCGCCGGCACCACCCAAATCACCGCCCCCGCCCCGGCGAGGCCGGCGGCGACCGGCGGGGCGAGGCTCGCGCCGACGAACAGCACGAAGCCGTAGATCGCGATCGCCAGCCCCCGGTCGGACGGCGTCGACCGCATCGCCACCGTCGAGATCAGCCCCGGCACCGCCAGCGCCACGCCGGCCGCGACCAGGACGCTCGCGAGCATCGTCGCCGCCGGGCCACCGGCCACCGCCGGGACGAAGGCGGTCGCTTCGAGAACAATCCCCAGCATCGCCGTCACCGGCGCCCCGACCCGCGCCGACAGCGGCGCCGCGACCAGCGTGAGCAGCAGCGGCGGCAGGCCGACGAGGCGCAGCGTCTCGCGGTCGACGCCGAGATCGAGCAGCTGCGCGCCGCTGTGAAAGGTGACGAAGCCGAACAGCACGGTCAGCGAGACCGCCCACGCCGCGACCAGCCCCTTGTCGCGCATCAGCGCGACGAGCCGGCCGCCGGCGGGCGGCGCCGGGGGCGCCGCGGCGGCGCACCGCCCG
>NZ_AKZI01000126.1 GCF_000293785.1 Rhodovulum sp. PH10
CGCATTACAAGTCGCGCGGATTCAAATATCCGCAACTGTAGTACTAGGGTCCGTACTCAATTCGCTTGCGGCGCAGGGCGTTGACTGATTCAAGGGCTGCGGGGGGCACGGAGCCCTTGATGAGCAAGCAGCTTTACTGGCTGAACGATTCCGAATGGGCGCGGATCGAGCCCTTCCTGCCGCGTGGACGGCGAGGGGCTCACCGGGTCGACGACCGACGGGTGATCAGCGGCATCGTACACATGCAGCGGATCGGCGCCCGTTGGCGCGACTGCCCAAAGGAGTACGGCCCCTACACGACGATCTACAACCGCTTCAATCGTTGGAGCCGACAGGGCCTCTGGTTCGAGATTTTCGAAGCGCTGACGGGCTCGACCGGCATCATCGCGACCGTCGCGATCGACTCGACCCACATCAAGGCCCACTGCTCGGCGGCGGGCGGAAAAGGGGGGCCTTCAAGCAGGCGATCGGCCGCTCGCGCGGCGGGCGGACGATAAAAATCCACGCCCTGACCGACCACTGCGGCCGGCCGCTCGTTCTGTTGCTTTCGCCCGGAAACGTCAACGACATCGCGTTCGCACCGACCCTGATCGCCCGGGTTGGGCCGATTACCGGCCTCATCGCCGACAAGGCTTACGACGCCAACAGCCTGCGCCACCGCGGCCGCGGGGGGAGCGTGGCGAGCGCCGTGTGAGCAGCGAGATCGGCCGCCGACCCAGCGCCCGCATTACCGGTGAAACGCAGCCGCCGCAGCGCCGGGAACGACAGCACGCGGCTAGGTCATTTTCACGACTTCACAGGCGAAGAGTCGCTGCGGTGTGCTGCCCGAAATCGGATTCCAGAACTCGTCGCTTGTGAGTTCGTTGGCGCTCGCGAGGCCGTCGGTCGGATTGCCCCAGCCGAAGTCCATCATCACCAGGCCGGGCCGCAGGCTGATGTCGAACCGGGTCCGGATCGTGACACGGCCGCGTGGCGACGACAGCTCGACCATGTCGCCTTCGCGCAGGCCGCGCCGCGCTGCATCGGACGGCTCGATCCACAACAACGGCTCCGGATAGGAGGCGATCATGCCCGCGAGGTTGCGGAACTTGGTGTGCACGAACACGGCGGGCCGGCGGCTGGTGCAGCGCAGCGGGAAACCGGCCGGCGCCGGAACGACGGGCGACGCGCCGCCGTTGGTCGGCTCGCGATAGATTGGCAGCGGATCGTACCCGGCCTTGGCGAACTGCTCCGAGTAGAACTCCAGCTTGCCGCTCGGAGTCTGGAAGCCCGTCTCTTTGTACTTCCGGTAGCGCGGTGGCGGCGTCACGGCAACGATCTGCTCGTGCTCCAGGCGCGCGAGCGTCACCCCGGTCGGCTTCAGCATGTGCTCCACCCAGCTTCGCGAATCGACGAACGGATAGTCGGCCTCCAGTCCCATGCGTGCGGCGAGTTCGTACTCCATGGTGAAGACGTCGCGGGCCTCGCCGGGCGGGCCGACCACCGGACGACTGAGTGCAACGAAGCCGCGATCGAAGCTCGAATAGGCGCGATAGCCGTAGCGCTCCATCGGCGACGTCGCCGGCAGGACTAGGTCGGCGATTTCCGCCGTCGCGGTCATGAAGACGTCGTCCACCACGAGGAATTCCAGCTTGCGGAAGGCCTCGACGGTTCGGCGCTGGTTGGCCTGGATCAGCACCGGGTTGCTGTGGTGGACGATCATCGCGCGCGGCCGATACGGCTCGTCGTGGAGGAGCGCTTCCTTGATGCCGGGGAACGGCACGTCGCGGAAGATCGGGAACTCGCTTTGGCGAATTTTCGCCGTCTTCGGCGGCGCCGACAGCACCGATTGCTTGGCGAACGGCAGGAACACCACCGAGCCGGGAACGTCGACGTTGCCGGTCAGGCCGAGCAGGATCGCCACCGTCCGGACGGCATCGACAACGCTGCAATACATGTCGAAGCCGTTGCCGTCGCAGATCGTCGCCGGACCGTTGGTGGCGAACCGGCGGGCGAGATCGACAATCTGGTCCGCGGCGAGGCCGGTGATGCAAGCCGCCCAGTCCGGCGTCGCTGTTCGGACGTGCTCCGCGAGCGCCAAAAAGCCGCTGGTGTAGCGATCAACGAAGTCGCGATCGTGCAGGTTCTCGGCGATGATCACGTTGATCATCGCCAGGCCGAGCGCCACGTCAGAACCGGGCTCGATACGAATCCACTCGTCGCAGCGCGCCGCCGTCTCCGAGCGGACCGGATCGATCGCGATCAGCCGGGCGCCGCGCGCCTTGGCCCGGGAGATGATGCGGTGGAACCGCTCGTAGCCGCAGTAATTCCCATAACGCTCGGTGGCGAGCGGGTTCGAGCCCCAGAATAGGATCAGGCGTGCGTTTTCGAAGTCGGGCTCCGGCTTGCCTCCCATGGTGGCGTTGAAGGCGGTCGCCCTCGGCAGCCAGCAGCAGTTGCTGCTGCCGGTGAAGTTGGGCGAGCCGAACACGCGCATGAAATAGAGGAACCCGTCACGGGCCTCGTACGACACCGGCGCACCCGCGTTCCGAACCAGACTTTCCGGTCCGTACCGGTCGCGAATGGCCGCGAGCCTCCCGGCAGCGAAGTCGAGGGCGTCGTCCCAGCCGATCGGCTCGAGGCCGCGCGGCGTTCGCCGCAACGGCATGGTCAGGCGCTGCGGACTTTCGACGATCTCCTTGCCGGCGTGCGCCTTGCCGCAGATGTAACCGCGGCTGGCGGGATGATCCGGATCTCCTTCGATGCGCTCGATGCCGTGTGGCCCGACGGTGACCAGCAGGCCGCAATTGGCGTGACACAGGCCGCAGATCGTGCGGCAAGTACCGTGGACCGGCATGGCTGCCTCCTGCTCTCAGACGGGACGTTCGGCGCCGGCCGACCGGCCGCGCGTGATCAGGTGCTCCCCGCCCAGCACCAGCGCCGGCAGAACGACGGCGATGTAGGTCGTGTCGATCCCCAAAGGCTCGCCCGAGAAGTACCAGACCGAGGCGCCGACTATCGTCACGATCAGCGCCGCCGATGCGCCGCGCTCGCTCTTGGCGAACGGTAGGTACAGCGCCATGATCGCGACCATCGACAGGCTGGTACGCATCGCCTTGGAGAAGAACATCGTCTTGATGATGATGGGCAGCATCATCGCGAACGGCAGCGGCAGCAGCCCGACGAAGAACGAGACGATCCGGCTGATGCGGAGCTGCACCTCCTCGCGCGGCTTCGTCAGCGGGACGACTAAGTCCTTCATGACGAGCGCGGTGATCGCGAGCGAGACGGCCGCCACGTTGCCCAGGATGGTGGCGACGATTCCGATCGTCACGATCGCCCCGAGCCACGGATTCATGTGCTGGATGAAGACCGGCATGGCGCCGACGCTCGGGATGTCGGGGAACAGGAACTTGGCCTGGACTCCGATGAAGGCAGCGAGCAGTCCGATCGGGACCGACAGAAGTCCAGAGATCAGCGAGGCCTTGCGCACGTCGCGGATGCTGTCGACGCTCGCCACCGCCTGGATTGTCATCTGGGTCGAGAAGATGGCGCCGAGATTGGCGATCGTCCAGGCGATCAGGGTGGGCAGGCCGATGTGGCCGACGGCGGTGAAGTAGAATTCCGGCATCGCCTCGGTCATGTTGCCGTAGGTCGCGCCCAGGCTCACGCCGACCCCGCACACCACCGCGATGGCCAGGAACTTGAAGGCGAAGTGAATCATGTTGACGTAGGCGACGGCCCGGATGCCGCCGGCGGCCACGTAGATGATGGTGACGGCCGCCGTGATCGCCCCAGCGACCGGAAACGACACCTTCAGCACGAGGGAAACCGCGGCCGCACCGGCGACGTAGTTGGCGATATTGGAGACCAGCAGCGCGTACATCATGATTCCGGACGTCACCAGCCGGGTGCTGTTGCCGTATTGCCGATCGAGCACGCCCGAGATCGTGTATTCGCGCATCTGATGGATCTTCGGCGCGATGAACCAGCCGAACAGCGGGAAGGCGACCACGTAGGTGACGACGGCCCAAGCGGCGGCAAGCCCGCTGGTGAAGGCCGCTTGCGCCGTGCCCATGGACGAGCTGCTGCCGATGAATTCGGAGATCATCAACACACCGACGACCGTGTACGGCAGCTGCCCGCCGGCGGTCATGAACTGCTGATTGTTCTTGATGAACTTCCTGGCCCAGATGCTCAGTCCGGTGGTGATCAGAATATAGATGGCCACGAGCGTGACGATCAACGTGATATCCGATGCCCCGATTGTCACCATGCCGACCCCCGATCGGATTGGTTCACGAAAAGACGTCGACGCGCCGCGAGTCATATACCAGCCGCGCGCGAGCCCGATGAGGACTTCGGCAGTAATGGGCACTTGTATATTTTACAAATTGATACTACCAATTTTCGTTATTCAACGATCGAATGTCATTCGTGATGAGTTTCGGCGACATCGACCTCAAGCTGCTCAAGGTCCTGCACGTCGTCCTGAGCGAGCGCAGCGTGACGCGCGCGAGCGAACGGCTGGGCCGATCACAGCCGGCGGTCAGCAACGCGCTACGCCGGCTGCGCGATCTGTTGGGCGACGAACTGCTGGTCCGTGGACCTAACGGATTGGTCCTGACCCCGCGCGCCCAAGCGCTCGAGCGGCCGCTCGGCGAGGCGATGGCTCTGGTCGAGGGCTGCCTGTTCGACGGGGATCGCTTCGACCCGGCCGACGCGAGCGGCGTGTTTCGCATCAGCGCGCCCGACCGGCTGAGCGTTCCCGTGGTGCCCTCGTTGCTCGATCGGCTCCAGCGCTTCGCACCGCGGCTACGACTGCACGCTGTTACCGCCGACCGGAATTACGCGCTTGAGTTGTTGGACCGAGACGTCGTCGAGCTGGCGGTCGGAACGTTCGCCAAGCTGCCGCATCACTTCAATTCGGAGACGATCGTGCAGGAAGGCTTCTTGTGCGTGGTTCGAAAGGGGCACCCTCTGCTGAAGCCGCAGGCGCATTTCGACATGGCCGCGGTTCTGTCGTACCCGCACGTGGTGGTGAGTGCGGCGGGGCGGGACTCGTTCTTCGACGATCTGCTGGAGGGGCACGGACTGAGCCGCAACATCCTGGCGCGGGTCACCACCTTCAACGCGGTGCCGCACCTGCTCATGCAAGGCGAAGCCATCGGGATCTTCACCAAGCTGGCGTCGCAGGCGCTGGCGGCCTCGTTCGGCTTCGTCACCCGTCCGGTGCCGATGGACGTCGGCCGCATCGCCACCGCGCTGGCGTGGCACGTCCGCAACGAGCAGGATAAGAAGCACATCTGGCTTCGCCAGGAGGTCAAGGCGATCTGCCACGGGCTGAAGCCGACCGAGACCTGAATCGGGAGTTCGACGAACGTCCTCACATGCTGAAGGGCAGCATGCGGCAATGGTGCCATCAGTCCGTCGTAGCGCATCGACCGTGCCACTATCGAACAGGGCGTAGAAAGATAACCTGCCCGCTCGTCTCGGGCTCGCAGGGAGGTCGGCGAGCCGCCGGTCAATGCTCAGCGGGAGCGACAATATCGCGGTAAGGCGACGACAATCAGGATGAACCGCTGGCGGATGGTCAAGCCCTTCCGGTCGGGCGAGGCGGAGTGCGGGCCGTGAGTTCACTGGACGCCGTACTCGACATTATCGGATCGAGGCAGGGCAGGCCGGCTACGGGACCGGCCTGCCCTGGATAGCCCTCACTTCCCGGCGGGCGCGGCCTGCTCATTGAGCTCTTCGAGGCTCTTTCCCTTGGACTCGATGCCGAGGAAGATCGTGAGGATCCCTGCGATCAAACACGCGCCGGCGAGATAAACCCAGAGTTCCGTTGCCATTCCGGCGCCGAGGAAGATACCAATCAATGCCGAGCCGGTCCCGCCCCCGATTCGGCCGATCCCCATGGCGGTGGAGATTCCGAGGGTGCGGATTCGCATCGGGAAGACTTCCGGAACATAGATAGTCGCTGCGCACATTCCCATGTCGCCGAAGAAGCCGAAGAATGCAAAGCTCCAGAAGAGTTCAGTCGGTTCGGACGCCCAAATCAGGCTCAGCAGCGGCAGAGCGGCTCCGCAAAAGCCAAGAACGATGAATGGTTTGCGTCCTACCTTTTCGCTGAGGAGCACCACCGTCAGACGGCCTGCCCCGGTGAAGAACGCAATGTAGAACATGTAACCGACGGCTTCGTGGATCGACAAACCGGCGATCCTCACAAACAGTTGCGGCATCCAGAAACTCATCCCAACCGCCGCCATTTGTGCAAGCAGCCAGAGGAGCCAAACGTGAACCGTCTTGACTGTTTGCCCGCCAGCGAACAGATCTCGGAACCGACCAGAGGGCAATTTCGGCGCTGGCCGTTCGTTCTTGGTGGCTTCGCGCGATCGCTCAAGCGCTGCATCGTCTATCTCGATTTGACGAAGCGCTCTGCGAGCCTCCTTGAAACGCCCTTGGTTCACCAGCCATCGCGGCGACTCCGGCACCCAGCGTAACACCCAGAACAGCAGAAACGCTGGAAGGCAGCCTACGACGAACAATCCTCGCCACCCGTAGTTCGGAAGGATGAGCATTGCAATCACCGAGGTGAGCATTGTCGCCAATGGCCAGGTGATCGGCAGCATGCCGTTCGCGTAGCCGCGGATGCGCGCAGGCGAAAACTCGGATAGAATAGCCGCGTCGACAGGAACAGCACCGCCAAGGAAGACGCCGATCGCGAAGCGTAACGAAACGAGGAAAATAACTCCGGTTGCCAGGCCACACAGACCGGACAGGATTGAGAAGCACAGTATCGTAACCGTGAAGGCGACTTTCCGCCCACATTTATCGGCGATCCATCCCCACCCGATCGATCCCATGAAGTTACCGTACATGTAGGCCGCGCCAAACGAGCCCATCATCTCCGGCCGCAGTTCGAACTCCTTGGCGACACCTGGCAGTGCGAACCCCATCAGGAACGATTCCGTGGCATCGAACAGCGCGGCCAACGCGGCGAGTATGATCACGTAGAGTATCGGTCGGGTGATCGGCGACGAATCGATCGCATGGCCGATAATCCGCAAATTCAGCCAATCTGCCTCTTCAGGTCTTTTCTGGTCGGTCGTCATTCGTTCATTCCCCGCATGACAGTTCAATCGGCCCGCCGGTCGTGATGACCGTCGCCCGTCGAAATCACTTCGCCCGCCTCCGGATAGTGGCGTTTCAACCGCTGTCCGCCGATGCCGCTAGGACATCACTCTCCGTGCGATCCGGCAGTCGCTGGCCGGCCTGCTGTAGGTGTCCGACGGAGCATCCCCTACTCGCTTTGGTTCACCAGTTCACCAGGGCGAGCGCGCCACGGCGTCGCGATGGTGGCGGCAGCGTCCTTCGACAGGCTCTCCAAGGTGACCGGAGCTTCGTACTCGATCCGGATCTCGCCCTTATCGTTGCAGAGGACGATGTTCTTCAGCCAACCAGCATCGTCCTGCTGCTCGTATTCGGTGCGGTAATGGCCACCGAAGTATCCGCCCCGGCTTTCCTTGCGGTCGAGCGCGGCCGTCGCCAGAAGCTCGCACAGCCGGACCTGGCCTTCTGCCTCGATTGCCTGCCTGAGCAGCGCGAAGTCCAGTGATCCGTCGACTTTCGTGCACATGGTTGGCAGCACGTCGCGGCGAAATGCCTTGACCTCCTGCAGAACGGCTTCGAGCCCCGGCCCGGAGCGCACCATGTTGAGATGGCGGAAGGCGAGATCGCGGATCCGGTCGCGTACCTCCGCTGGGCTGGCGCCCTTGCCGGAACTCCACGCATCGAGTCGGCCACGCACGTCGTCGAGTGCAGCGCGGTTGGTCGGCGGCACCGCGTTGGTGTCCCGCGCGAGGGCCGCGGCCGCCTCGCCGCTGGCCGCGCCGAACACCAAGCAATCGGATAACGCCGAGCCGCCGAAGCGGCTGGCCCCGTGCGATCCTCCGGCCGCTTCGCCGGCCGCGAACAGCCGCGGCACGTTGGTCCGGCCGAATTCGTCGATCCGGATGCCCCCGACCAAGTCGTGCGGGTAGGTGGACAGCTCTATCGGCTGGCGCCGCAGGTCGATATCGGACCTGTCGGCGGAGATGAACAGGCGCTTGTACTGCTCCTCCTCGCGCAGCCGGGTCGGCACATCGGACAGGTCGAAGTAGATCCCGCCGTGCAGGCCGGCGCGCCCTTCCGTGATCTCCTGGGCGATGCGGCGGCAGAGCGGCTCCATCGAATGCCCCTTTTCGCCCTGCTCAGGAAAGTATCCGAACATGAAGCGCTCGCCGTGGCCGTTGTAGAGCCGCGCGCCGGCGCTCAGCAGCCCGTTCGTGATGCGCGTGAAGACCCCACGCGTGTGCATTCCCTCCGGGTGGATCGGGGTCGGCAGGAAGTGAGCGAACTCCATTCCGATCATCTTGGCGCCCGCATCGAAGGCCTGGGCGTATCCTTCGCCAGTAGCCTGCATGACATTGTCGCCCACCGGATACATGGCCCCGAAACCGCCGGTGCAGACGATCACGGTCTTGCAACGGAAATGAAAGAGCTCGCCGGTCTCGTAGTTGAAACCCCACGCTCCGGTGGCCTCGCCGTCTGCCTTCAGCAGGCCTCCGATCACCATCTGCTCGATCACCTTGATCCCGAGTGAACTCGCGCGCTCGCGAAGGCATTTGATCAGATACTTCCCGGTTTCGCGGTTGTGGTTGATCATCCGCGGATAGGTGTGCCCTTCCCAGGCGATCTGGCTGTACTTGTCCCCGATCCGCTTGAGGTCGAGCCCCCAGCTGCGCATCTCCTCGGTCAGCCCACAAATTGTGTTGACCCATTTACGAACCAGCTTCTGATTGCAGAGCCCGACACCGTTTCGGACGACGTCGCCAAAATGCACATCCGGGTTGTCCCGGGGATCGGCGTGGCCGAAGGCGGCGGCGAAGCCCGCCAATGCCTTCACGGTATTACCGGAACCCCAGGCGCCTTTAGTCACCACCAGCACGTCCGCTCCGGCGTCGTGCGCCTTGATGGCCGCCATGACGCCCGCGGCTCCACTTCCGATCACGAGCACTCCGGTCGTGATTTCGTTGAATGTCATTGTCGCCACTCGCTCGACTTGTTTGTCTTGTTGAAGTTGCTCTGACCATACTGCATCGGCGGATGCATCCGCGCCGAGAGTCGACGGCGCCGATATTCGCCGAACGCGGTTGGTTCTGCACGGAGTTAAGCGTGCACGGAGGGACGAAACGAGCGGAATTCGCTCTATTTGCCCCACATGTTCCGGTATCCCGATGGAAGATTGCGGGAGCCATTCGGGTCCGGAGGAGCCGATCTCTCCCGGGCCCTGCTCCGATCCGAACCGACAGGCTTTCGAAGTCGATGCGGCCGCTCGGGCGGCCGGACGGACATGGTCGTCGGTGCGCACGGACTATCGCATATCGCCGAATCCGTAGGGGACGACGCCCTTGCGGCAAGCCGAGCGTTCTCCGACGGAGTCGGCCCCTTTCGTCTCTCGCTAGCCCCAGCGATTTTCGGAGCGTGGCTATGACACATCTCCCATGGGCCGAGTCGATCATTCTTCACCAAGAAAGTAGGTCTGCGGCAGAATGGAAAGAAAGCGAAAAATCCTCATGTCAGCACGTTACTTTTTAGATTGAACGGAACCGAGAATGCTGTCGTCGAAGCCTCGCGGACCACGCACCAAGTATGCATAGCAGTCCTCGTCGCGGCGAAGCCACTGCTCGTGACGCGGCTTCCGTACTACGGCGCGTTGACGAAGTGATGTAGCCACAGGCGGACGGCGGTGAGAAGCCGAGGAAGGTCTCGGCGAGCTTGTCGTCGCGGGTGGCGACGCGGCGCGCGTTCTTCGTAAGCGTCGTGGTCAGGCCACGGCTTTGAGGGCTTGCGGCGGGGC
>NZ_AKZI01000127.1 GCF_000293785.1 Rhodovulum sp. PH10
CGTGCTCGACACCATGGGCACCGTGCGGATGGTCGGCGAGGCGCTCGGCAACGGGCAGAGCGTCAAGGTCGTCAACCAGCATCTGTGCTCGGTCAATCTCGCCGCCGCCGCCGAGGCGCTGGCGCTGGCCGAGAGCCTGGGGCTCGACAAGGCGGCCGTGCTCGATCTCGTCGGGGGCGGCTCGGGCGGTTCGTGGATGCTGTCGGACCGCGGCCCGCGCATGCTGATGGGCACCGACGCACCGGTCACCAGCGCGATCGCCATCTTCGTCAAGGACAGCGGCCTGGTGTCGAGCGCCGCCGCCAGCTGCGGCGCCGATGTGCCCTTGCTCGAGGTCGCGAAAACCCGGTTCAATGCGGCCGCGGACGCCGGCCTGACCCTGCGCGACGACAGCCGCGTGATCGAAACCTATCGCAAGCAACAGTCGTGAGGCGCCACGAGTCTCGCCATCACCTCGGCGACCTTCAGCGATCGCTCGGAAGGTAGATCATCATGCAAGAGAATTCGTCGACCACGTCGGTTCCGCATCGCGACAACCCGATCAAGGTGTCGGTCGCGTCCATGATCGGATCGGCGGTGGAGAGCTACGACTTCTTCATTTACGGGACCGCAGCGGCCGCCTATTTCGGCCACGTCTTCTTCGACGCGCAGAACGAGATCGTCGGCGTGCTGGCGTCGTTCGCCACGCTGGCCGTCGGCTTTCTCATGCGGCCGCTCGGCGGCTATCTCGCCGGGCACTACGGCGACCGCATGGGCCGCAAGGCGGTGCTGTTCTGGTCGCTTTTGATCATGGGCCTCGCCACCGTCGCGATCGGCGCGCTGCCGACCCACGACCAGGCCGGCGTCGCCGCCCCGATCCTGCTGATCCTGCTGCGCATGATCCAGGGCGTCGGCTTCGGCGCCGAATGGGGCGGCGCGGTGTTGATGGCGTTCGAGCACGCGCCGCCGCGGCGGCGCGGGTTCTACGGCGCGGTGCCGCAGCTCGGCATCCCGTTCGGGCTACTGCTCGCCAACGGCTCGTTCCTCCTGTCGGCCGCGACGCTGGAGGGCGACTGGGTGTGGCGTGCGCCGTTCCTCGCCTCCTTCATCATGGTGGCAATCGGCATCTTCATCCGGATGAGCATCGCCGAATCGCCGGACTTCGAGCAGGCCAAGCAGAAGAACGAGATCATCGAGACGCCGGCGCTCGAGGTGATCCGCCGCGACTGGCGGCTGATCCTGCGCATCATCGGCCTGCGCTTCGCCGAGACCGGCGGCTACTACGTGACGACGAGCTTCATGCTCTCCTACGTCACGCTCGCTCACATCACCTCGACCAAGAACGTGCTGATCGGCACGCTGGTGGGATCGGCGATCGGCCTCGTCAGCCATCTGGTCTACGGCGCACTGAGCGACAGGATCGGCCGCAAGCCGGTGTTCCTGCTGGGCGCGGTGTTCACCATCGCCTTCGGCATCCCGATGTTCCTGATGATCAACACCGGTGCGGTGGTGATGGTGATCACGGCGGTGGCGCTGTCGCTCGTGTTCTCGCACGACCCGATCTTCGCGGTGGAGGCGAGCTGGTTCTCCGAGCAGTTCCCGACCAATGTGCGCTCCTCGGGCATCTCGCTCGGCTACAACGGCAC
>NZ_AKZI01000128.1 GCF_000293785.1 Rhodovulum sp. PH10
CCACGGGAGAGGGTAAGAACCCGAGCCGTTCAGCCGGAAACCGTATCACATCGAACTCACGCCGCCTTGCCGGCGGTCAGCACCACCGTCAGCTCGCGCTGCAGGGCGGCGAGATCGAACGGCTTGCGCAGCACCGGAAAGCCGTCGCGGGCGACCTCGGCGGCCTTGTCGCTGAAGCCGGTCATCAGGATCACCGGCAGCCCGGGATGGCGGGTGCGCAGCTCGCGGGCGAGGTCGAGGCCCGAGGCTCCGCCCGGCATCAGGATGTCGGACAGCACGAGGTGGAAGCGATCGTCGCTCTCGCCGTCGTCCGCGTCGAGGATGGTCAGCGCCTCCTTCGGCGAGGCGGCGATCGCGACGCCGAAGCCGAGCTGATCGAGGAACGAGCGGCACACCTCGGCGACCGAAGGATTGTCCTCCACCACCAGCACGCTGCGGCCCGCAGCTGTGGTCTCCGGCACCGGCGCCGGCTCCACCTGCGCCACCTCGTAGGCGACGCGCGGCAGATACATCGTCACCACCGTGCCCTCGCCCGGCCGGCTTCCGACCGTCACCGCGCCGCCGGCCTGGCGGCAGAAGCCGTAGACCTGGCTCAGGCCGAGCCCGGTGCCCTTGCCCGGCTCCTTGGTGGTGAAGAACGGCTCGAACACCCGCGGCAGCAGGTCGGGCGGGATGCCGTCGCCGCTGTCGGCGAACGAGATCGCGGCGAACTCGCCGCGCAAATCCTCGATCGCGCGGGCGTCGTCGAGCGTCTCGGCGGCGACGCCGATCACCAGCCGGCCACCGTTCGGCATCGCGTCGCGGGCATTGACGCAGATGTTGAGCACCGCGACCTCGAACTCGCCGGCGTCGACCTTCACCGCCAGCGGCTCGCCGGGCACCTCGATCGTCACAGAGATGTCCTCTGCGAGCGAGTGGCGGATCAGCTCGGACAGCTCTGGGATGCGGGCCGTGAGGTCGATGCTGTGCGGGCTCACCGCCTGCTGGCGCGAGAACGACAACAGCTGGCGGGTCAGCGTCTCGCCGCGGCGCGCCGCGGTCAGCACCATCTCGATCAGCCGCTGCTCCTTGTCGGACGCCACCATGCGGCGCAGCCGTTCGGCGCTGCCGAGAATCACCATCAGGAGGTTGTTGAAGTCGTGCGCGACCCCGCCGGTGAGCCGGCCGACCGCCTCCAGCCGCTGGCCGTGGCGCAGCGCCGCCTCGGCCGCCGCGCGACGGTCGGCCTCGGCATAGAGGCCGATGGTCCGGTGGCGCGCGTACCACAGGATCAGGAACAGGAGCAGCGTCGCCGGCAGGCCGAACACCAGGTGCGTCGCGATGCTGCCGAGCCATTCGGCGCGGATCGTCGCCGTCTCGACGCCGGCCAGGACATAGACCGGGAACCCCTCCACCCGGCGGTAGCCGAGCCGCCGCTCGCGGCCGTCGACCGGCGACACCGCGGTGAACAGGCCGCGGGCGGGATCGGCTTCGAGCGCGGAGACGAACGGGGTCTTGCCGGGATCGAGCCGGGCGTCGGGCGGCGCACCGCCCGGATAGCGCGCCAGCAGTGCACCGTCCTTGCGCGCCAGGGCGAAATAGTCGCCGGGGCCGCGGGCGAGCTCGGCATAGAACTTCTCGAAGTCCTCCGGCTTGTGCGACAGGACGACGATGCCGCCGAACGAGCCGTCGGGCCGGGTGATCCGCCGGCTCATCGCGAAGAAGCTCGGCCCCTTCACCAGCCGCGGGGTGAAGACCGCGCTGATATAGGTGCCGCCGCCGTGCTCCAGCTGGGCGCGGAAGAACTCGCGGTCGGCGAGCGAGGCGGCGCGCGGCGCCGGGGCGAAGTAGCTGGTCACCAGCGGCACCCCGTCCGGGCCGATGATCCAGATCGACTGCACCTGCGGCATCCGGGTGGTGATCCGATGCAGCCGCGCCTGCAGCCGGTCCTCGTCGGCGCGAATCTCCGCCGGGGTCATGCCCGACACCGTGTCGATCAGCTCGTCGGCCACCAGCTCGCTCGAGTTCAAGACCTTGAGGGCCTGCTCGTGCAGCACGTCGACCGCGCGATCGATCCGGTCGTCGGCGATCTCGTGGACGGAGTCGTACTCGCGCCATGCGGCATAGGCGAACAGCGCCGCCGGAACCAGCAGCGATCCGACCATCAGAGCGCCGAGAATGCGCAATGTCCCGCGTCGTGCGGTGGTCATCGGGCCGAGCTCCGCGAGACGGGGAATTGGGGACCGAGGGCGACTCGTCCCGCGACGAGGGCCGAGCGAAAACGTCGCTCCGCGCCGAAAGTTCCCAGCCAGACAGCAGCTTCCCGCGCGGCGTTGCCACGCTGCGCGCACGCTCGAAAAAAAACGCCCCCGAGCTCGGGAGCGTTCCTGTCGTCTCGTACCGTCGGAGGATCCCCCGCCGACCGCTCGGCGGGGATGCAGACTGACGGCAGGATCCCGTTCGAGGCGATCACTCGGCGGGAATGCGCACGCCGGCCACCGGCGCGGCATCGACCGGCGCGGCCTCCGTCTTGTCGGCCCCGCGCATCAAACCGCCGGCGAGGTCCTGCAGGCTCGGGCGCCGCAGCGCCGAGAACGGCAACGGCCGGGTGACGTCGATCGCCGCGAGGCCGAGCCGCGCGGTCAGAAGGCCGTTCAGCACGCCCTCGCCGAGCCGCGCCGACACCTTGGCGGCGAGCCCCTGGCCGATCATCTGCTGCACCAGCCCGTCCGACACCGACAGACCGCCGGTGACCGCGAGATGGGCGACCACGTGGCGCATCAGCCGGACGAGGCCGAGCGTGCCGGGCCGGCCGCCATAGAGCAGCGCCAGCTTGCGCACCAGCCCGAGCGCGGTGATCAGCACGAAGATCATGTCGACCGCCGCCCGCGGGCTCACCGCGGTGACCACCGAGACGCGCTTGGCCGCATTGGTGACGAGGCGCTGGGCCTCCTGGTCGAGCGGGTTCATCAGCTCGCGCTCGGCGAGATGGACGAGGTCGCGCCCGTCGATGATCTCGTTGAGGTGGAACTGCACCCGCCGGCGCGGCTGGGCGAGCGCCGGGGTCTGGCTCGTCACGGTGAGCAGCTCGGCGACCGCGGCACGGCCGGCATTGCGGTCGTCGCTGACGATCGCTTCCGCCGCGCGGCCGCGCAGATGGTCGATCGCCTTCAGGCGCATCAGGCCGGTCGCCTCGCGGCCGACGATGACGGCGGCGGCGACCGTGGCGGTGGCGGCGAGCAAGAGGCCGAAGGTGCCGAGCCAGCCCGAGCGCGAATACATGTCGGCGACCAGGTCGACCACCGAGAGGGCGATCGCGATCGCCACGAGGCTGCCGGCGGCGCCCCAGAACAGCGTGGCCCACGGCACCGGCCGGCCGGCGGGGGCGAGGCGCTTCGGCAGCTCCGCCTCGGCCTCGGCGGCGGCGACCACCGGATCGGGCGGCGGCGGGGGCGGCGCGGCGGTCTTCAGCCGGGCGAACGGCCGGCGCGGCGGCGGCCCGGCGGCGGGGGGCGGCCCGACC
>NZ_AKZI01000129.1 GCF_000293785.1 Rhodovulum sp. PH10
GCGGCTCCGGCGCAGCCCCGTCGGAGTTCCCAAACGGGCTCTCAGGCCCTGAGATCGGCGCGGCTCATCACCTCGGCGGGCGAGGTGCCGTCCTGCAAGGCGCGATTGTAGGCGCGCATGCGCAGCAGCGCTTCCTCGGGAATTTGGCGGAGCACCTGCCGCGACTTCGAGTCGATCACGCGGAACACCACCTCGCGGGTCTGCGGATCGAGCACCACCTGGCGGGTGGTGTTCTCCTGCGCGTGGAGGGCCTGGTTCTGGGCCGGCTGGCTCTGCGCCGGCGGATTGCCGGACTGCGCGAGCTTGGGGTCGGTCGCGCTCTCGGAGGACGGGGTGGGGGCCGTCACGGCCTTCGCCGACGGGAGCACCGTCGGGACGACCGGCGCTTCCACAGTCACCGGGCGCGCGGCGTCGGCGCTGGTGACGCCGATCGGCGGCCGTATGGTGAGGCTCGTGTCCATCGCCTGACCTGTCGCTTCGGCGGCCGCCCCTCCGGATTCGCGCTGCCGTTTGCACCCTTTCGAGACGACAGTTCTAAAGAGCCGGAATTAACGGCTTGTTAGGAAACGTGGTTAGGGGAAAATACTTTTGTGGCTAAAATTTTAACGATTGATCGGGATCGATTTTCGCGTTGATTCGACCAGGCTTCGCCCGGACCACGAGAAAACCCGCGGACGACCCTCGGCGAGCGCGCGGCGGGTACCGCTCGGCGCCGGTATCGTGATGCGTGCGGCCGGCCGCGCCGGCCGGGCGCGCCGGCCGGGCACTCCGGCGAATGCCGTTCAAATTGCGCGGGCTTTTGCACGAGACCGGCCGACCGCGGCGGGCCGCCCGTCACGGGCGTGCCGGCGCGCGCCCCCTCGCCGGCCTCGGGCGGCAGCTCTCAGAGCGTGCGGTAGAGCGCGAGCGGCCGGGCGTGCCGCTGGTCGGCCACCGTGGTGCGGCCGGAGGCGCCGTAAACCTCCGGCGAGGCGATGCGGGTGGTCTCGGCGGCGACGCCGCGGACGATCCCTTCCGACACCGCGTGGGCGGTGGCGAGCGCGGTCAGGTTCTCCTGCAGGCGGCTCTGGAAGGCGGCGTGACGCGCCTTGACCGCCTCCAGCACGCCGCCGAGCTCGTCGCGCAGCCGGGGCAGGCTGTCGCGCAGACGCTGGCTGTCGGCGAGATAGGCGCGGGCGTGGTCGGTCTTCACCGCCGCGAGCTTGGCCACCTCGCCGAGCTTGCCGGCGCGCACCAGCCGGCCTTCCTCCTCGATCACGGTGGAGAGGGCGGCGATGGTGTCGTCGAGCGAGGCGATCACGGTCGCCGCCTCGGTGGCGGTGGCGATCGGGTGGGGCACGGCGTCGGGGCTCTGCATCATGGCGTGGTCTCGCTCGGCTGAGAGGGCTTCTTGTCGGTGGCGGTGGCGTAGGCGGCCTGCGCGGCGGCGGCGGTGGCGGCCGAGCCCGGCGAGGCGGAGGTCTTCTGCCCGCCGGCGGATGCGCCGGCGCGCGCCTCCTGCAGCCCGAGCAGCGTCGGATAGACCTGATCGGCGATGCCGATGCCGCCGTTCTCGGCCATACCCTTGGTGTAGGCGTCGACCAGGAACGAGCGCCACACGCCGGTGCCCGGCCCGTTGCCGAGCGGCCCGTCCTCGCCGGTCTCGGTGAACATGTGCTCGACCATGGTGTTGAGGAACATCGCCTCGAAGTCCTTGGCCTGGCGGCGCGCCGCCTCGGCCGGGGTCTGCGCGGCGGCCGAGCCGCTCGCGAGCGCCCGGTGGGCGGCCAGCGCGGCATCGCCCGCGCCGAGCCCGCCGACGGCGGAGGAGGGAGAGGAGAGGGACGAGAGCGCCGTCATCACATCACCTCGAGATCGGCCTGGATGGCGCCGGCGGCCTTGATCGCCTGCAGGATCGAGATCAGGTCGCGCGGCCCGATGCCGAGCGCGTTGAGCCCGTCGACCAGCTGCTGGAGCGACACGCCCTCGCGCACCACGGCGAGCTTGCGGCCGTCCTCGGTGACGCCGACCTGGGTGCGCGGCACTTCCACCGTCTGGCCCTGCGAGAACGGCGCGGGCTGGCTCACCTGCGGCGACTCGCTGATGGTGACGGTGAGGTTGCCCTGGGCGACCGCCACCATCGACACCCGCACGTCGCGGCCCATCACGATGATGCCCGAGCGCTCGTCGATGATGATGCGGGCCGGCTGGTCGGGCTCGATCTGCAGCTGCTCGACCTCGGTGAGCATCGCGACGACGTTGCCGGTGTATTCCTTCGGCACGCCGAGCTGGACGGTCGCGGGGTCGAGCGGCTCGGCCACCGGCATGCCGAGAAAGTCGTTGATCGCGGCGGCGATGCGCTTGGCCGTGGTGAAATCGGGATTGCGCAGAGCGAGCCGCACCTGGGTGAGCCGGTTGAGCGCAAAATCGATTTCACGCTCGATGATCGCCCCGTTGGCGATCCGCCCGACGGTCGGCACGCCGCGGGTGATCTTCGCCGCGTCGCCTTCCGCCTGAAAACCGTTGATCGCGAGCGAGCCCTGCGCCACCGCATAGACGTTGCCGTCGGCGCCGAGCAGCGGCGTCACCAGCAGCACGCCGCCCTGCAAACTCTTGGCGTCGCCGAGCGCGGAGACGGTGACGTCGACCCGTGTGCCCTGGGTGGAGAAGGCCGGCAGATTGGCCGTCACCATCACCGCCGCGACGTTGCCGGTGCGCAGCGTCTGGCCGCGGATGTTGACGCCCAATCGCTCCAGCATCGCCTGCAGCGACTGCTTGGTGAAGGGCGAGTTGTTGATGGTGTCGCCGGTGCCCTGCAGGCCGACGACGAGGCCGTAGCCGATCAGCTGGTTCTGGCGGACGCCCTCGACATTGGCGAGGTCCTTGATGCGCGAGATCGCGCTGGCCTGGGGCGCTGCCGCCACCAGGGCGACCGCCGCGACCAGGATCGCGAGTGCGTACTTGAAGGGCGTCCGCATGCTTCGGCAACTCCGACCGAGGGTTTCCGGAAATTGCTCTGCGAGGACCGTGCCACGCCGTGCGGCGGGACTTCATCGTTGAATTCATGCGAATTTTTGAAATGCGTCGGCCGGCCGACCCTTGCGCCGCCCGGTCGATCGCGGCCCGGTGCGGGCCGGGCCCGGCAAGTTTTGCCGGCCATTTACCTCTCGTTAACCACGCGAGGGGTTACCCTCGGCCTCGTTCGAGCGATCGTGATTCCGGATTCGCGTCGTCCTGCGCTCCAATGGGGTGGGCACGGCGGCTGCGCCACCGGCTCCCGTCCCGCTCGACAGGCTCGACAGGCACGACACGCTCCACTCGGGGGGCGTCACGCGACCCGCAGCGAAACCGGATCCCGCTCATGCGCATCACCGGACCGAACGGACCCGCCAAGACCGGCACCGCCGCCCCGGCCTCCCGGCGCACCGGCGGTGGCGGCGGCACCTTCTCGCTCGGCGACACCACGGCGCCGCTGCAGCCGGCGGCGACCAGCGCCACCCAGAGCCTGACCGGCATCGAGGCGTTGCTGGCGCTGCAGGGCGTCGAGGACGCCACCGAGCGGCGCAAGCGGGCGGTCGGCCGCGGCCGCTCGGCGCTCGACGTGCTCGACGAGATCAAGATCGCGCTGCTCGCCGGTGATCTCGACCCGCGTTTGCTGTCTCGCCTGCAGAGCGTCGCGGCGAGCCTCAAGGAGCCGAGCGGCGACCCCGGCCTCGACGGCGTGCTGGCCGAGATCGAGCTGCGGGTGGAGGTCGAGCTGGCCAAGCTGAAGCCGGCCGGAAACACCTGAGAAAGACGCGGATCCCCCTCTGCCGCAGGCGTTTCCTCGTTTCTCGGCGAGGCCGCGCGACGGCCTCTGCCATCCGGCGGGATTAGTCCAATCTGTTGTTGTCGTCGTGTCGCATCGCTTGTATATAGCGTGCGCACTCACGATGAATCGACCATAGAAGTCGAAGTGAAGGAATCGGGTCGGCCGCGTTGGGAGTGAGCGTGTCATGCGCCTGGAGACGGACAGGTTATATCGGCCAACGGACAAAGAACCCTTCATGAACGAGCGGCAGCGGGAGTACTTCCGGAAAAAGCTGCTCTGTTGGAAAGAAGACATCCTGCGGGAGGCGAAGGAGACCCTTCAGCACTTGCAGGACGAGAACCAGAACCATCCCGATCTCGCCGATCGCGCGTCGTCGGAGACGGAGCGGGCGATCGAGCTGCGGGCCCGTGACCGGCAACGCAAGCTGATCGCCAAGATCGACGCCGCCTTGCAGCGGATCGACGACGGCACCTACGGCTATTGCGAGGAGACCGGCGAGCCGATCTCGATCAAGCGGCTCGAGGCCCGTCCGATCGCCACCTTGTCGCTGGAGGCGCAGGAGCGCCACGAGCGGCGGGAGCGGGTCTACCGCGACAACTGATCCCGAGCGATCGGCACCCGATCGTCCTGCGCCTCGCCCCCCGGCGGGGCGCATTCGTTTATGCGCAGATGTTTTTTCGACGCATCGACGTCGGCCGACGGCGACCTCGGCCGACGGCGACCTCGATCGAGGGCGGCTCGGTGTCGTGGGGCGCAGGTCAGTGGTGGCTCGCCACCCTCAGCGGGGCGGGACGTAGGGGCGCACCCGCACGATTGGCGCGCGGCCGCGCGGCGGCGACCGCAACGGCCGGGCGACCGGCTCGGTGGCGATCGACGGATCGTAGAAGGTGACCGAGGTGTTGCCGGCGATCGCCGTCACCGGCCCGACGACGCCGCCCACCACCCGGGTGCGCGGCTCGGCCCGCACGCACGTCTTGGTCGGCAGGCAGTTGCCCGCGGCGTCGCAGATCGGGCGGCAGAACCTGCCGGGCGCGTCCCAGGTGTAGTTCTGCACCCCATAATAATGCCGATAGTCGCAATAGGGGGCGCAGTCGTTGGCGCTCTGCGCCGCGGCGGGCGAAAGGGCGGCGCTCGCCGGCAGCGCGAGCAGCACCAGTCCGAGCAGAGTGATACCAACGGCGACAGAGTCCGACCTCGTCCTGAGGAGCACTCCGCAGG
>NZ_AKZI01000130.1 GCF_000293785.1 Rhodovulum sp. PH10
GGCCGGGCCGCTTTCGGCCGCCCGGTTCGTCGCCGATCTCGCACGTACTCCCTGGTACGCGCCTCGATCGGCTCCTGCCGGATCGGCGAAGTCGGCTCCGGCGCAGCCCCGTCGGAGTTTCCAAACGGTCTCTCAGCGATCCGGACTCTGGTCGGGCGGCAAAAAGCCCGACACGTCGCCGAGGTCGTCCTCCTCGGCCTCGACCGCCGGCACCGCATAGGCGCCCGACAGCCAGCGATGGAGATCGACGTCGGCGCAGCGCCGCGAGCAGAACGGCCGGAATTTCTCCTCGGCCGGCTTGCCGCAGATCGGGCAGCGGGCCGTCGTTCTCGGTTGCTCGGGTGTCATCGCCATGCGGCTCATGTGGGGGCGTGACGACGCGCCTGCGAGCCCTTCCGGGCTCGCCCGGCCGTC
Organism: Rhodovulum sp. PH10; assembly: GCF_000293785.1. Taxonomy (GTDB): domain Bacteria; phylum Pseudomonadota; class Alphaproteobacteria; order Rhizobiales; family Xanthobacteraceae; genus Rhodoplanes. The sequence goes on from NZ_AKZI01000130.1 coordinate 415, forward strand.
TTTCGCAGAAGCGGGGCAGGCTTTCGCAGAAGTGGGGCCGGCGGCTCCGGATCAGGCCGGCATCGCGGTCGCCGGGTCGACCCAGGCACGGTGGATCGGAAATCCCTCGCCGCCGAGCATCGCCAAGGTCTCGTAGAGCGGCAGCCCGACCACGCCCGTATACGACCCCACCAGTTTTACGACGAAGCTGCCGGCGAGCCCCTGCGCGGCATAGCCGCCCGCCTTGCCGCGCCATTCGCCGGAGGCGAGATAGCTCTCGATGTCGTCCGACGACAGCCGCTTGAAGCGCACCCGCGTCTCGACCATCCGCTGGCGAAGGCTTTCTTTCGGGGTGACCAGGCAGATGCCGGTATAGACCCGGTGATTGCGGCCCGACAGAAGCCGCAGGCAGCGGTCGGCCTCGTCGAGCAGTTCGGCCTTGGGGAGAATGCGCCGGCCGACCGCCACCACCGTGTCGGCGGCGAGAATGAACGATCCGCGAAAATCGTCGTCGTGGCGCAGCGTCTCCAGCACCAGCTCGGCTTTTGCCCGCGCGAGGCGTGCGGCGCAGGCGCGCGGCAGCTCGCCGCGCTTCGGCGTCTCGTCGAGCTCGGCCGGGCGCAGCGCGTCCGGCTCGATGCCGGCCTGGGCGAGCAGGGAGAGGCGGCGGGGCGAGCCCGAGGCGAGCACGAGTTTGGGGCGGCCCATCATGGCGGTGAAGATCCGTGCGGCGCGAGGTGAAGGGAGAAGCGGGAAAAAACGTCCGGCAAGACTGTCTCGCGATCGCGGCGCGGGCGGGGCGGACAGCTTTTTCGGTGGGGCGTGACGGTCGGGCGGCGACGGGGCGTGGTCGTTCCGGGCGAAAACGTCATTTGAAGCGGTAGGTGATGCGGCCCTTGGTGAGATCGTACGGCGTCATCTCGACGAGCACCTTGTCGCCGGCCAGCACGCGGATGCGGTTCTTGCGCATGCGGCCGGCCGTGTGGGCGATGATCTCATGACCGTTCTCGAGTGTGACGCGGAAGGTCGCGTTCGGCAGCAGCTCCGACACCACGCCGGGAAACTCCAGCAACTCTTCTTTCGTCATACGCAACCCGATGCTCGCACCGGGCGGCCGGGCCCGGACATGGGGTCTGGCAAGAAGATTTCGGCATGTCCGACGATGTCGGTCGCGCGCGGACCGTAGCCGAAAGCGTGCGGATCGACAACATCGGCAAAGATGGCCGCGAAGCGGCTCGGGCGGCTCTCAGCCCCGTAGCCGCGCCGGGTTGCCGAACGCGGTGGCGCCGGCCGGCACGTCGCGGGTCACCACGCTGCCGGCGCCGATCACCGCGTCGTCGCCGATCGTGACGCCGGGCAGCAGGATCGCCCCGCCGCCGATCCACACGTTGCGGCCGATGGTGATCGGCCGGCCGAACTCGAGGCCGGCGTCGCGGGTCGCCGGATCGCGCGGGTGATCGGCGGCGAGGATTTGCACGCCCGGCCCGATCTGCGTCTTGTCGCCGATCGTCACCGCGCAGACGTCGAGGATCACGCAATCGAAGTTCAGGAACACATGGTCGCCGAGCGAGATGTTGAAGCCGTAATCGCAGTGGAAGGGCGGCCGCACCACCGCGCCGGCGCCGACCGCGGCGAGCCGCTCGGCGAGCAGCGCGTGCCGCTCCGGCAGGGGCCGGGCGAGCGAGGCGTTGTAGCGCACCAGCCATTCGCGGTTCGCCGCGAGGTCGGCCTGCAGCTCCGGGTCGCCGGGATCGTACAGCGCGCCCGCCAGCATCTTCTGCTTCTCGCTCGGCATCGTGCCTCCGGTGTGGTTTTGGGGATTCGGCGGGATCACGCCATGCCGTAGGGCCGATAGCCGAACCGCTCCTCGATCTTGTCGACCAGCTGGTCGCGGATCTCGCGGTAGGCGGCGAGCCGCTGGTCGCGATTGCCCTCGGCGGCGGTCGGATCCTGGGTCGGCCAGTACTCGACCTCGACCGCCAGCGTGCGAGTCGCCTCGAGCGCCCGGTGGTGCGCCTCCGGCGACAGCGTGACGATCAGATCGAAATTCAGCCCCTCGAGGTCTTCCAGCTCCTCGAAGGTCTGCGGCCGGTGCTTGGACATGTCGACGCCGAGCTCGTCCATCACCGCGACCGCGAACGGGTCGGGCTCGCCCTTGTGGACGCCGGCCGAGCCGACATAGCTCAGATGTCCGAAATACTGGCGAAACAGCGCAGCCGCCATCGGCGAGCGCACCGCATTGTGGGCGCAGACGAACAGCACCGCCGGGGGCGGTCGCGGGCCGTCCGACGGCCGCATGTCTCAGCCCCTCCAATGCAGCACGGTGATCAGCGTGAACAGGCGCCGGGCCGTGTCGAAGTCGATCTCGATCTTGTCCTTCAGCCGCGCGGTGAGCAGCTCCGAGCCTTCGTTGTGCAGGCCGCGCCGGCCGACGTCGATCGCCTCGATCTGGCTCGGCGTCTGGGTGCGGATCGCGTGGTGATAGCTCTCGCACATCATGAAGTAGTCCTTCACGATGCGCCGGAACGGGGTGAGCGACAGATAGTGCGCGACCACCGGCGAGCCGTCCGGGCGGCGGACGTCGAACACCAGCCGCTCGTTGGCGAGCAAGAGCTTCAGGCAGTAGGGGCCGCCCTCGTGATCGACCGGCGCGAAGCGGTTGTCCTCGAGCAGATCGTAGATCGCGACCTGCCGCTCGTGCTCGATGTCGCGGTTGCCGGCGCCGATCGTGTCGGGATCGAGCGTCACCTCGATCAGCCGGTTGCTCTCGTCCTCCGCCCGATGGGTGTCGTTCATCGCGTGCCGAGCCGCACCGCCACCGAGCGCGCGTGCGCGATCAGCCCTTCCGCCTCGGCGAGCGCGATCGCCGCCGGGCCGAGCGCCTCGATCTGGGCGGCGCCGCAGCGCAGGATGGAGGTGCGCTTCATGAAGTCGAGCACGCCGAGGCCGGAGGAGAAGCGCGCCGAGCGGGCGGTCGGCAGCACGTGGTTGGAGCCGGCGACGTAATCGCCGATCGCCTCCGGGGTGTGAGTGCCGACGAAGATCGCGCCGGCGTGGCGCACCGCGGCGGCGAGCGGCTCGGGGTTCTCGACCGCGAGCTCGAGATGCTCGGGGGCGACAGCGTCGATCAGCGCCGGCGCCTCGTCGAGGCCGTCCACCAGCACCACCGCGCCGTGGTCGCGCCACGAGGCGCCGGCGATCTCGCTGCGCGGCAGGCTGGCGAGCTGCACCGCGACCGCCCGCACGACGGATTCGGCGAACGCCTTGTCGTCGGTGATCAGGATCGACTGGGCGGCGGCGTCGTGCTCGGCCTGGGCGAGCAGGTCGGCGGCGATCCAGTCGGGATCGGCGGCGCGGTCGGCGACGATCAAAACCTCGGACGGGCCGGCGATCATGTCGATGCCGACCTTGCCGAACACGATGCGCTTTGCGGCGGCGACATAGGCGTTGCCGGGACCGACGATCTTGTCGACCGGGGCGATCGTCTCGGTGCCGTAGGCGAGCGCAGCCACCGCCTGCGCGCCGCCGACGCGGTAGATCTCGTCGACGCCTGCGAGCTTTGCGGCGGCGAGCACCAAAGGCTCGAGCTTGTCGTCGGGCGTCGGCACCACCATCACCAGGCGCTCGACGCCGGCGACCTTGGCCGGCACCGCGTTCATCAGCACGGAGGAGGGATAGGCGGCGGTGCCGCCCGGCACGTAGAGGCCGGCGGCGGCGACCGGGCGCCAGCGATAGCCGAGCTCGACGCCGAGCGCGTCGGTGAAGCGCTCGTCGCCGGGAAGCTGGCGGCGGTGATAGGCCTCGATGCGGTCGCGGGCGAAGGCGAGCGCCTCGAGCCGGCGCGGGTCGCAGGCGGCGACCGCGGCCTCGACCTCCTCGGGCGAGATCCGCAGGCCCCGATTGGAGAGGTCGACCCGGTCGAACTTCTTCGACAGATCGACCAGGGCCGCGTCGCCGCGCGCGATCACGTCGGCGACGATCGCCCGCACGGCGGTCTCGACATCCACCGAAGCCTCTCGCTTGGTCGCGAGCAAGGCCTTGAAGCGGCTGCGGAAGTCGGGATCGCGGGTGGCGAGGCGGACGGGCATGGGGCACACTCGGCGGGCGTGGGGAGCCGATCCGGCGCACCGCTGCGCGTCACTCCTGCAGCCGCCCGGCTACCTTGCAGGTCGCGGCGGACGCGGCGGGGACGACGCGCGGCGCGGCCCTGCGGCCGGTCGCGGCGTGGCGGGGAGCGAGGCCCGTCAGGCCGTTCTCACCGTGTCCTCGTGCGCCGGACAACAGGTCGTATCCCATACCGGTCCGAGGTCGGCAAGCTCCGCCTCCAGGCATTCGACGTCGAGCCTGAGCTCGCTGCCGCCGGAGAAGATCAGCACCACCGAGCCGCCCGGCGCGTCGCGCTCGACGAACTCGATGGTCAGGAGGTTGAGCACGGCGCCCTTGTCCTGGCAGGCCACGTTGCGGCACTTCACGGCCATCACCCGGTCGAACCGCAGGGCGGTGCGGCGGCGGCGGAACTGCGGCTCGCCGCAGACGGCGCATTCCCAGTCGAACCGGTTGAGGCCCATCACCAAGCGGTGCTCGCTGGGCCTCCAATGGATGTCGCCCACCTTGACGATCGCGTCCTGCAAATGAGTCGCGACGACGTCGAGATCGTCCTGGTCGAGGGCGACGAGCTTGAGTTGATCTTCGGTCATGGCGGCAGTCATGGCGGCGCTCCTGAACGAGACGTAGTTAGGTAACCGGTCCGCCCCGCACAAGCCTCGATTGCGCGTTACCGACAGGTCGAATCGGGTCTCGACGACATATCGTTACCCCGGGCCGGGGTCGGACGACGGGAGCGCCGGACGCAGCGCCACCGCCAGCGGCACGGTCGCGAGCGCGAGAAGCGCCACCAGCGCGGCCGACGGCACCAGCCCGATCCGATCCCCGACCGCCCCGAACAGCAGCGGCGCCAGCGCCCCCGACCCGATGGTCGCGGTGTAGAACACGCCGAATGCCCGGCTCTGCCGCTCCGGCCCGACCAGCGCCGGCACCGTCCCGTACAGCACCGACGAGGTGCCGTTCAGCGCGACCCCGATCAGCGGCAGCAGGATCAGGCCGGCGACCAGGGGGAGGGGCAGCAGCAGCAGGATTCCGGCGGTGGTCAGCGCCTCGGTCAGCAGCACCGTCGCGAACATGCCGATGCGGGCGCCGACGAAGGCGCAGACCAGCTTTCCGGCGGCGCCGCCGGCGAACACCAGGGTCAGCGACACCCCGACGGTCGAGACACCCGCTCCCTTGGCGGTGAGCAGGAACGGCAGGAAGGTGAGGAACGCCATCCGGGTGGCGCTGTCGCACACGCCGATCGCGACCAGGAGCGAAAACCCGGTCCGATGTCGCGCCGGCGGCGCGGCCGCGGCGGAGACGGCGGGTGCGGCCGCGGCCGGTGCGGCCGCGCGTGGCGCCAGCGCCAGGATCGCGGCGGCCACCACGAGCCCGGCGCCGCCGATCAGTCCGACCGTGCCGCGCCACGGCATCGCCGTGAGCATCAGCGCGGCGAGCAGCGGCACCAGCATCTTGCCGATGTCGCCGGTGAAATTGTAGGTGCCGAGCGCCCTCAGCGCGCGCGGCCCGGCGAAGGCGCGGGCCACCAGCGACGAGGCGAGCGGGTGCTGGGTGCTCGATCCGATCCCGCCGATGGTGAGCGCGACCGCCAGCCCCCACAGGCCGCCGCTCGCCCCGGCGAGCACGTAGCCGAGGCCGGCCAGCGCGGTGCCGAGCGCCAGCACGAGCGCGATCCCCAGCCGCTCGGCCAGCAGGCCCGCCGGGATCTGCAAGGCCGCCATGGTGCCGGCATAGAGACCGCGCACCAGCCCGAGCTCGGCATAGCCGAGGCCGAACTCCGCCTGCCACAGCGGCAGCAGGACGTAGATCATGTCGGCATAGCCGTCGTGGAGCATGTGCGCGCCGGCCGCCACCGCGAGGGTGCGGCGGGACGAGGTCTCGTCGGCGGGTGCGGGCGCCGGCGCCGCCGGGGGCTGGATCGTGGTGATTCCGCGTGCTCCTTCGATCTCGGGGACGAATCACCATGAGACCGGCGGGGTGGGGCGGGCGCAAGGCGCCGGCCGCGTCACGTCGCGGTCCGGATCGGCCGCGGCGTGGCGGCACCGGCGAAGAAAAAGGCGGAAAACGACGCGGATGCCTGCAGAAACGCATGCCGGCGTCACGCCTGCCACGGGTCGGGCGGCGTTGACCGCCGGTATGGCGCAGCGCATCTTGCACCGCACGCGTGCCGGCCCGCCTGCCGCCGGCCTTCGACGCGATTCCCCATCGACCAGCACGGCCCGACGGCCGGAGGAGGCCACTTGCTCGCGTTGCGTGACCTTTTCCGGTGGGATCGGTTCGTCACACCGTCGATCATCAAGGTGTTTTACTGGCTGGTCGTCGGGCTCGCGATTCTGTTCGGCGTGTCGGGGATTCTGTCGTCGGTCGCGGTGATGGGCGACAGTCTGGTCGCCGGCCTGTTCGCGCTTGCCGCGACCGTGCTCGGCACGGTGATCGGCATCGTGCTGGCGCGCATCGCCGCCGAGTTCGTGCTGATCGTCTTCCGCATCAACGAGCACTTGGGCATCTTGCGCAGCCGCGGCGAGTGAGTCTTTCGCCGCGGCGCTCGTGTCCGCAGGCGCTCAGGTCGCGAAGCGGAAGTGCAGGACGTCGCCGTCGGCGACCACGTACTCCTTGCCCTCGAGCCGCAGCCGGCCGGCGTCGCGCGCACCGGCCTCGCCGCCGAGCGTCACGAAGTCCTCGTAGCCGATGGTTTCCGCGCGGATGAAGCCGCGCTCGAAATCGGAATGGATCACGCCCGCCGCCTGCGGCGCCTTGGTGCCGCGGGTGATGGTCCAGGCGCGCGCCTCCTTCGGCCCGGCGGTGAAGTAGGTGACGAGATCGAGCAACTGATAGCCGGCGCGGATCAGCCGGTTGAGGCCGGGCTCCTCGAGCCCGATGGCGGCGAGATAATCGGCCCGCTCGGCCGCCGGCAGAATGGCGATCTCCGCCTCGATCTGCGCCGAGATGACCACCGACACCGCGCCTTCCTCGGCGGCGCGTTTTTCCACCGCCTCGGAATAGGCGTTGCCGGTCGCGGCCGCGCCTTCCTCGACGTTGCATACATAGAGCACCGGCTTGGAGCTGAGCAGCCCGAGCATGCGGAACGGCTTCTCGTCCTCGGGCTTCAGCTCGACCATCCGCGCCGGCTTGCCCTCGCGCAGCAGCACCAGCGCGCGCGTCATCAGATCGAGCAGTTCCTTCGATTCCTTGTCGCCGCCCTTGGCCTTTTTCTCGGTCGCGACGACGCGCTTCTCGAGGCTGTCGAGATCGGCGAGCATCAGCTCGGTCTCGATCGTCTCGATGTCCGCGACCGGATCGATGCGGCCTTCCACATGGGTGACGTCGCCGTCGTCGAAGCAGCGCACCACATGGACGATGGCATCGACCTCGCGGATGTTGGCGAGGAACTGATTGCCGAGGCCTTCGCCCTTGGAGGCGCCGCGCACCAAGCCCGCGATGTCGACGAAGGCGAGCCGGGTCGGCACGATCTCGGCGGATTTCGCCAGCTTCGCCAGCGTGTCGAGCCGCGGATCGGGCACCGCGACCTCGCCGACGTTCGGCTCGATCGTGCAGAACGGATAGTTCGCCGCCTGCGCCGCGGCGGTCGCCGTCAGCGCATTGAAGAGGGTCGACTTGCCCACATTGGGCAGGCCGACGATGCCGCATTTGAATCCCATGGTGCTCTCGTCAGGAGATGAATTGTTCGGGCGCGCCCAGCGCGAAGGGGTTCAGGATGGTGAGGGTCTCCACGGTGCGCTCGTGCTGGAGATCCTCGCTGAGAAACACGTCGCAGCCGGCGGCGAGCGCCGAGCCGAGCAGCAGGCAGTCCCACCAGCCGAAGCCCGTCGCATCCTGCACGCGCCACGCCCGGCGCAGCACGTCGATATCGAGCGGCGCGGTGCAGAAGGGGACGAGCACGTCGATGAACTCGCGCGCCTGAGACCGAGCGAGCTTCCGGCGAACGGTGAGGACCCGATAGCACTCATTCAGGCTTTGTTGGCTCAGAACCAGCATTCCCGTCGTGCTCAGGCTCGCCAGCCACTCCGCCGCGATCGTTCGCTTCCGCGTCTCGCCCGGGTCCATCGCGTAGACGATGAGATTCGTATCGACGAACCAGCTCCTCCTCCCGCTCGGCATAAAGCTCCTCGCGCGTCGGTAGATTTTTGGCGATGCCGGGAAAGCCGGGGCCTTTCATGAAGCGGATCAGCGCGGCGGCAGCATCGTCCGGCGTCGTGCATCGTTCCTCGACCAGTTCGGCCACGAACCGCGACAGGCTCTTCGATTGCTTGGCCGCCTCCACCCGGGCGCGGGCCACGAGATCGTCGGGCAGGGTGATGGTGACGTTCTTCATCCGGCGTTCCATCTCCGGCGCTCCTTGCGAAGCCCCCTCCACACGGATCTCGTGTTTTCGTGTTTTCGTGTCAAGTCGTCGTGGCAGGAGAGACCGCCGCCGCGAGGTGCCGTCGCCGCGACGTCACCCCCCCGACTTCGCCGGACGTCCCTCGGCCTTGTCGTCGTCGAAAAAGCCTTTTGCCTGCATGGCGAGGTGGACCTTGTTCTGGAAGGTCGCGTCCTGGCCTTTTGCCAGCAGGTCGGCGTGATCGGCGACCAGATCGCAAAGGGTCTCGACCCATTCGCGCTCGGACTTGGCAAAATCCTGCAGCACCCAGTGCTGCACCATCTCGCGCGTGCCCGGATGGCCGACGCCGAGTCGCACCCGGCGATACTCGTTGCCGACATGGGCGGAGATCGAGCGCAGGCCGTTGTGGCCGGCGGCGCCGCCACCGACCTTGAGGCGCACCTTTCCGGGCGGCAGGTCGATCTCGTCGTGCAGGACGGTGATGTCGGGCAGGCCGAGCTTGTAGAACTTGACCGCCTCGCCGACCGCGCGGCCGGACTCGTTCATGTAGGTCTCGGGCTTCAGCAGCAGCACTTTTTCGCTGCCGATCGCGCCTTCGCAGACGAGCCCCTGAAAACGCCGTCGCCACGGCGCAAAACCGTGGCGACGGGCGATCGCATCGACCGCCATGAAGCCGATATTGTGGCGGTTGCCCGCGTAGCGGGCGCCCGGATTGCCGAGCCCGACCAGGAGCCGCATGCTCGTCTCCGGACGCCGTTACGCCGCGATCCGGCTCACTTCTTGTCCGCGGCCTTGCCGGCCGGCGCCGCACCTTTGGCGGGTGCCGCCGCCTTGGCCGCGCCGCCCGCGGCCGGAGCCGCCGCCGCGGCCGGAGCCGCCGCCGCATCGGCCGTCGCCTTGACGTCCTCGGCATAGCCGGACGGCGGCACGATGGTGACCAGCGTCGGGTTCGCCTTGGTGGCCGGGCGCACGTTGGGCGGCAGCGGAATGTCGCTCAGGTGGCGCGAGTGGTTGATCTCCAGGCCGGTGAGGTCGACCTCGATCGACTCCGGGATGGCGTCGGCCGGGCAGCGCAGATCGACCGCATGGGCGACCACGCTGACGGTGCCGCCGCGCTTGATGCCGGGCGCCGCCTCCGGATTGGAGGTGTGGACCGGAACGCGCACGCGGATGGTCGCGCCTTCGCCGAGGCGAAGGAAGTCGACGTGCAGCGGCAGGTCGCGCAGCGGCTCGACCTGGTAGTCGCGCGGGATCACGCGGTGCTTGGTGCCGTCGAGGACGATGTCGAAGATGGTGGTGAGGAAGCGCCCCGCGAGGATGCGCTTGCGGACCTCGAGCTCGTCGAGCGCGATCGAGATCGGCGGCTGGTTGTCGCCGTAGATCACTGCGGGGATGCGGCCCTCGCGACGCACGGCCCGGGAGGCCCCCTTGCCTGCCCGCGGACGCGCCGTCGCTTCGAGCTCCTTGACGGTCGCCATGTCGAAAATCCTTTGCTCGGTCGGACGGAAACGGCCGCGTGTGCGGCTCGCCCGGTCCGGTTTCACGGTTGAAGGTGCCGCTCGCGCGGCAGAACGGCCAGCCTCCAGGGGTGTGCAGGCCGTCGAAGGCCCGGCTTATATCGGCCGCGCGGGTTTTTGACAAGAAAGGCGGGGGCCGCGGGGACACTCGGTTTGCCCTGGGCGCCTGTTGGACGCGCCGCAGGGGGCGTGTGGTGGTGGCCGGTCGGCGAGTAGCGAGTGGTGAGTAGCGAGTGGCGGTCAGCGAGTCGTGAGTGGGGCGGAGCGCTGGTTGGCTTCCTGGTCGCTGGAGTGCCGACGTCCGCTGCCGGGGCCGGGCCGGTGGGGAGAGCGGCGGTAAAGACGGCAGGGAAGACAGGGAAGACAGGGAAGGCAGGGAAGGCAGGGAAGGCAGTACCTCACGCCTTCCCGGAGGGCGGCCCCCGTCTCGTCGGGCGATGCGCTCGCCTCGCGGGCAGCGGGTCGGTACCCTGGACGACGAAGAGAGGCAGAGAAGGCGACGCACCACCTTGCCAATCCCCGCGCCGCCCATTATCAGGGAGCCCGGTCGCCGCGTTCGCGTCGGCGGGCCGGTCGCCGCAATAGCTCAGCTGGTAGAGCACATCATTCGTAATGATGGGGTCGGGGGTTCGAATCCCTCTTGCGGCACCAGTTTCTTTTCTCCGTCGTCTTCGTTCCGATCGAGGCCGCCTCGCCGACGAGCCGGGCGCTCGCGCCGGCCCCCATCGAAGTCACCGCCCCGAAAAAATCGGATGGCCGACGCGGTCGCCGACGGCGATGCCGTATTTCCTCGCAGTGCCGGCGACCACCTCCAGCACGGCGCGCACCGGGCCGCCGGAGGAGACGATGCGCTCCGACATCGGCGTCGTGCGCTCGGCGATCCGGCTGATCTTTCCGTCGTCACCGATGAAGATCATGTCGAGTGACACGTAAGTATTCTTCATCCACATCGCGACCGGCTGCTCCTTGTCGAAGTCGAACAGCATCCCTTCACCATCGGGCAGAGATTTTCGGTACATCAATCCTTGCGCGCGCTCGGCGTCGGTGGTGGCGAGCTCGACCGAGAAGACGTGCACGCCGGTGCGGCTGGCGATCTCGAGGATTTGGCGCTCGGCGGCGCGCGAGCCGCCTGTGGTGCCCAGCAGGCCGGCGAGAAGCAGGGCGGCAAAAGCCGCGAAAAAAAGTGCGAAGCGACGGGTCATCGGCGGAAACAACCTCGATTGGATCGGACAGGCCGGCGCGCCCATGCGGCGGGCCCGGTCGGTCTCCTCATTGTGCGCCGCCACGGGGCGGCCGGTCGAGAGCGGATGGGTGACGGACTGGCGTCGTCGAACGCGCGAGGGAGGTGATATCCGGCCCGGATGGCGCATCGAAGGCGACGCGGCGCGCGCATGACGGGTCCCGAGCAGGGCGGCCTCGTGGTTCGAGACGCGGCCTGCGGCCGCCCCTCACGATGAGGGGAGCGATGTCGGCATGCGGGAGCGTGATTCGATCGCGGCGGCATCACGTGGGCGGCGGCATCACATGCCCGCGACGAAGCCGCCCGCCCCGCGAGCGCACTGTTCCACACGCCCGGATCCAGCAGAATCCACGCATGGAACAGCGACGCGGGAAGAGGGAGAGAAAAGAAGAAAAATCAGTGCGAGGCGAGCGCGTGGGTGCCGCCGTCGGGACGCACCTCTGCGGCCATCAGGCCCTTGGGGCCGGGGCCGAAGCGCACCAACACCGTCTGGCCGGGACGCAGCTCGGTGAGCCCGTACCGCCGCAGCGTCTCCATGTGCACGAAGATGTCGGGCGTGCCTTCGCCGCGCGTGAGGAAGCCGAAGCCGCGCAGCCGGTTGAACCACTTCACCACCGCCCGCTCGAGCCCGCTGGTCGGCACCACGGTGACGTGGGTGCGCGGCGGCGGCATCTGCGCCGGATGCACCGCGGTCGATTCGTCCATCGAGACGATGCGGAACGCCTGAAAGCCCTTGGGGCGGGCGAGCGCCTCGCACACCACGCGGGCGCCTTCGTAGGCGGTCTGAAAGCCGTCGCGACGCAGGCAGGTCACGTGCAGCAGCACGTCGGGCATGCCGTTGTCGGGCACGATGAAGCCGTATCCCTTGGCCACATCGAACCATTTGATCACGCCCGTGACCTCGACGACCGCCGTCGCCGACTCGTCGGCGAACTCGCCGATCGGATCAGTCACGCCGTAATGGTTGTCAGGCCCCTTAGACCCAAAATCGTCCGTGGCCATGAGGACGTACGCCGCCGCTGTCTTGGCGCCTCTTGAGGAGCGCTTGAACGAATCTCTTGCGGCAAAGATATCGGCGCCCGCCCGGATGGGAAACAGGAAAATGCGAATACCGCAACTTGTACGCCAAGACTGTGCAAGACGTTGCAATCGGGCGACAGAATACGAATCGAATCAATGTGTCACGAATGGCGCGAGCACGCTGCCGATGTCGGCGTGCACCACCAGATCGGCCGCGTCGTCGAACTCGGTCGGATCACGATTGAGGATCACCAGGCGCGCGCCGTTGCGTTTCGCGAGCAGCGGGAAGCCGGCCGCCGGCCACACCACCAGCGACGAGCCGATCGCGATGAACAGGTCGCAGGCGAGCGTCAGCTCCTCGGCGCGGCGCATCTCGTCTTCCGGCATCGCCTGGCCGAACGAGACGGTGGCGGTCTTGATGTAGCCGCCGCAGTCGGGGCAGTCGGGCGCGTGGCCGCCTTCGGTGAATCGCGTCTTCACCCAGCCGAGCTCGAAGCGGCGCTTGCAGGCGAGACACAGCGCATAGGTGGTGTTGCCGTGCAGCTCGACCACGTCGTCGGCGGCGAAGCCCGAGGCCTGGTGGAGATTGTCGATGTTCTGCGTGATCACCGCGGGCGACTTGCCGCTGCGATAGAGCGCGGCGAGCGCGAGGTGACCGCGGCCGGGCTTTGCGGCGGAGAATTCGCTCTCCATCGCGAAGCGGCGGCGCCACGCCTCGTCGCGCATGTCGCGGCTCGCCACGAACTCGTCGAACGGGATCGGCGCGTTCTGCGTCCACAGCCCGCCCGGCGAGCGAAAGTCGGGGATGCCGCACTCGGTGGAAATGCCGGCGCCCGTGAAGGGCACCACCACGGAGGCGTCGGCGATCAGCTCGGCGAGCCGGCGACGTCCCGTCTCGATGTCGGAAGAGATCATCCTATATGCACCTTCGGACGGCCGGCCGCGGGGCGGCGAGGGCCGCCGACTGTTCACGAGGAACCCATGCGATATCTGCACACGATGCTGCGCGTCCGCAACCTCGAGGCCGCGCTCGATTTCTACTGCGGCAAGCTCGGTCTGCAAGAGACGATGCGGCGCGACGACGAGAAAGGCCGCTACACGCTGATCTTCCTCGCCGCGCCGGGCGACCACGACGTGATCGAGAAAAGCCTCGCGCACGGCCGGCCGGGGCCGCTCGTCGAGCTCACCTACAACTGGGACGGCGACGAGGATTACGGCGAGGCGCGCCATTTCGGCCACCTCGCCTTCGAGGTCGACGACATCTATGCGACCTGCGAGGCGCTGATGAAGGCGGGCATCACCATCAACCGGCCGCCGCGCGACGGGCAGATGGCGTTCGTGCGCTCGCCCGACTGCCAGTCGATCGAGCTTCTGCAGAAGGGCGATCCGCTGCCGCGGCAGGAGCCGTGGGCCTCGATGCCCAACACCGGCCACTGGTGAGGCCGCGGACCTTTTTCGTCTTTCGGCTGTTTCCGGCGGTCGGCCGGTCCCGTGCGGCGCCGTCACGCAGGGCCGCCGGGACCACGGGCGTCGCCGACGCCGGCTCGGGCTCGCGCAAGGGTGCGCGGGCCTTTTTCTTCGGGGCAGGGCGCTCGCCCGTGGGCCCCCACGCATGGGCACCGGGCACCCGTGCGCGGCCGCGAGCGGCCGCGTGGGGGAAAGCCGTCTCGATGCCGTTCCGGACCGCTCCGTCTTATCCCGTGCGATGCCCACAGGGCTCGCTTGCCGGGCGGCGGAAACGCCTCTATATCTCGCCGCCGTCGCGGGAGCCCGCGCTGCGCCCATCGTCTAGCGGTCCAGGACGTCGCCCTTTCACGGCGAAAACAGGGGTTCGATTCCCCTTGGGCGCGCCATCTGGCCACCGCCGATCCGCCTGCGATCGTCCCGCCCTTCACCGATCGAGCCACTGTCACCCGCCGTGCAACTGATGCCGTCGAGCAACTGTCGCCCGTGGCGCGGGCGCCGGTGTCGGCGTCACGACACCGTCCGAGCCGCTCGACGGGGCGACACGGCGTGCGCGTCGCCTCGGTCCGCCGGCCTCGGCCGGCCGGCCGGCCTCACCAGCCCTGCCGGTTGCGGCCCATGCCGCGCCCGCCGCCGGTGTTGTCGAGCGCCCGCCGGCACTCCGGTGACAGCTTCTTGCGGTTCACCTCGAGGCACTCGCGCGCCTGCATGTTGCCGTGCGGAACGCCGGCGCAATAGGTCGCGATGTCGTCCGAGCAGGCATAGCGGACCGGGCCGCCGCCATAGCGCTGGGCGCTCGCGGGCGCCGCTGCCAGAAGACCGCCCATCAGGACGGCGCTCGCCACGGCGGTGGAAACGATGAGTGTGCGCATGGTGATCTCCCTTGTCCTCGTCGTCGCTCCGCTGCGGAGCAGGCCGGTGCCGCCGCGTCGCTCGCGAGAGCTTCGGGCGAAGCGGCAGCGACCATGGCGTGGATGATGCGCCGCAGCCCCTGATGCCGGTCTGACGCCGCCCGTCAGAGATGCGTCAGCGATTTTGCCCGATCCGGCAAATGCTCGCCGCAACGGCTCGGTGGATGTTCGGCGTCGCGTGGTCGCCCAGAATGGTGCCGGCGAGTGGTCGCGGCGAGGCGGTGGTGACCGCCGTTCGCCACCCGCACGATGTGCGCAAAACTCGACCCAAGTCGCTCCGATACTTGAAGGAATACTGAATTTCATACCGGAGGAACTAATGCCGTGTATTTATGCCAGGCGCGATATTTCTACATGAAGCCCATGCAGATTTACATGAAGCGGCAGATTTACATGAAGCCCATGCGGGCGCATCGGTGGCAAACGCTCACGAAACGAGCAATATAGCGTATCAACGCTACTCCTCAGGGGCTGCAAGATCCTGCGCGCCGTCTATAAAGGGTTGCGCATTATTCGGTATCCGATGGATCGTCCTGCGGATAAACGATAATACAGTTGACGGCCGTGCGTCCGTGAACTTATCTGCAAATAGTACGTGTAAGCGGATCCAACTCCCGTGCCTCCGACGACCGCTCGAGATCAAGCCGCCGAACTGAGGCGCGAAGCCGGCGTGTGGCTCAGGAGCCTGCGCGAGCAGGCGGGGCTGTCGCAGCGCTTGTTCGCCGACGCCCTCGGTCTCGAATACTACACGTTCATCTCGCAGCTCGAGGCCGGGCGCGGACGGGTGCCGCCCGAGCGTTATGCCGACTGGGCGCGCGTGCTCGAGGTCGACGTGAAGGAGTTCACGGCGACCTGCCTGAAATACTAAGAGCCCTCGACCTATCGTATTCTGTTCGAGGACGGACCGAAGAAGCCGGCCCGCCGCCGCTGATCGGTCCCGGTTACGGCGCTCGGCCATGCATCCGCGCCGTGCGGCTCGGCCGCCGTGCCGAACCTCCGTACGCGCCGCCGCCGTGCCGGCCCTTGACCGCCTCCCGCGCGAAGGCTACGCAAAATCCCACTTTTCGGCCGTCGGGGCATAGCGCAGTCTGGTAGCGCGGGAGTTTTGGGTACTCCAGGTCGCAGGTTCGAATCCTGCTGCCCCGACCAATTCTCTCCCCCCGACCGTTCGGCCGCTCCCCCGTACCCCCCGTCTTCCCGTACCCCGAAATGTCCGTCAACGTCGCCATTCTGGTCAAGATCGCATCGGTGCTCTTGTTCGCCTTCATGTCCGCGCTGGTGCGGTTCGTCGGCGAGGAGGGGGTGCCGCTCGGCCAGGTGGTGTTCTTCCGCAGCGTCTTTGCGATCATTCCGGTGGTTTTGATCTATTCCGCCCGCGGCGAGCTGCGCGCCGCGGTCACCACCCGGCGGCCGCTCGGCCACCTCCTGCGCGGCACCATCAGCGTCGCCGGCATGTTTCTCAATTTCGCGGCACTCGCCCGGCTGCCGCTGGTCGACGCGACCGCCATCAGCTTCGCCGCGCCGCTGATCACGGTGGCGCTCGCCGCCCTCCTGCTCGGCGAGCGGGTGCGGGCCTATCGCTGGTCGGCGGTCGGGATCGGCTTTCTCGGCGTCGTGGTGATGCTGTGGCCCTATCTCGACATCGGCCGGCTGATCGCCGAGGGCGGCGCCGATTCGGCGGTCGGCGCGCTGTGCGCGGTCGGCGCGGCGATCACCACCGCCTCGGCGGTGATCCAGACCCGCCGGCTCACCGACACGGAAACCACCTCGTCGATCGTCTTCTACTTCTCGCTGGTGTGCACCGTGGTGTCGTCGGTGGTGCTGCCGTTCGTGTGGGTGACGCCGACGCTGGCGCAGCTCGCGGCGCTGATCGGCGTCGGCGTGCTCGGCGGGCTGTCGCACCTGCTGCTCACCGAGAGCTTCCGCTGGGCGCCGGCCTCGGTGCTGGCGCCGTTCGACTATCTGACGCTCCTGTTCGCCTTCGTGATCGGCTATTTCGCCTTCCGCGAGATGCCGACCGTGCACGCCTATGCCGGCGCCATGGTGGTGGTGCTGTCCGGCCTGTTCGTGATCTGGCGGGAGCGACGGCTCGCCGCGCAGCGCCGGCTCGACGCCACGCGGCCGCCGACGCCGCCGACCTGAGAGCCCGTTTGGAAACTCGGACGCGGGCTGCGTTGCGGCGCGAACTGCCGGAGGCCAGGAGAAAAGCGATGCCGATAT
>NZ_AKZI01000131.1 GCF_000293785.1 Rhodovulum sp. PH10
TCCGCCCTCACGACCATCCGCAGAAGGTGGGGCCAAAACGACGCTTACCTTGAATAATCGCATCAGGCCTCAACAATCCAACCGGCAAACAGGGCCGATTTTCGGAGCTGACCCGGGGAACTACGAAAACATGGTCACTGGCAGTGACTTGATCCCTGAAGCGGTAAGGCGTTTCGGCGAGCTTCTGCGCAGCTTTGTCTTGATGGGCCGCGCGCCTCGCCGCGGCTGCGGCAGCGACTTTCGACGCAATAACAGATATTTTCATAGCCTCCTCCGCGTCGTCTCTCTCGATCCAGAGGCAGGCGCGAGGCGATGCGGAAATGAACTCCTTCGATCCGTATAGCGGGCGGATAAATCGAGCAGCCGCAGGCAAATCCGAACAAATCTGACGAGCTTCGCCGGTCGAAAAGATCAGTGGTCCCCCCATAATAAGGATGGTTGCCAAATTGCATTACGGCGGCATCCGACCACGGTCTGCTGCGCGACTGGACCTCTACATTAGGTGCCGGAACAAGATAGGCATTAATATTGTCAGTATCTTTGATGGCGAGGTCTCCGGTGTCGGCTATTGTGAATAGCCGTCGTGCCTTTCCGGGGCGGTTAGAAAGGCCAATTATAACCACGGTGACGCCAGCGTTGTGACTCGCTAGGTTCGCCCATTTAAAACTGGTATGAGCAAAGCTGATCTGGTGACCTGTCGAGAAAATCAGGGGCCATAAGATTGGAACCTGTTGGCCCTGGCAGACAGAATTTGTGGACACGAACGCCGCGACGGCACTGGTGTGCAGCCCGTAGTCGGCTGCTTTCATAAACCAGCCCGCTACATAATCGAGAGACTTCCAGCTTTTCGTGCGTCCCGCAAAAATGGCTCCGAGATCGGATTTGTGTTCCGCCGTCTGCCACTTGCTTCCAAGATAAGGAGGGTTGCCGCAGATGTACGTCTCGCCGCCTTCGTTTTCGAAGTCGATTTGTGCTTGATCGAGAGGGCTGGAGAACAAGTCATCGGCGTGGTGTTTGACGCCGGTCCCTGTGGGTGGGCAGATGCTCAGCCAGTCCAGACGCAAGGCGTTGCCGCAGGTGATCCAGTTCTGCGCATCAAGCGGTAAAAACTCGGCCAGCGCTTCTTTCTGACCGCGATACAGCACGTCGCACTGGAACTCGGCGATGATGAGCGCGAGCCGCGCGATCTCGGCCGGGAAGTTGCGCAGCTCGATGCCGCGAAAGTTCGTGAGCGGTATATCCGTCTTGCGCCCGGTTTCGCGCCGACGCTGGTTGATCTCGGCCTCGATCGCCCGCATTTCCTTGTAGGCGATGACGAGGAAATTGCCGGAGCCGCAGGCCGGGTCGAACACCCTGATCCGCGCCATGCGGTTGCGGAGGTTGAGGAGCTTGCGCGGATTGTCCCCGGCCTCGGCCAACTTTTCGCGCAAATCGTCGAGGAAGAGCGGGTTGAGCACCTTCAGTATGTTCGGCACGCTGGTGTAGTGCATGCCGAGCGCGCCACGCTCGTCGTCCTCCGCCACGGCCTGGATCATCGAGCCGAAGATATCGGGGTTGATCTTCCTCCAGTCGAGGCCGCCGATATGGAGGAGGTAGGACCGCGCGATGCGGCTGAAGCGCGGCACGTCCATTCGCCCTGAGAACAGACCGCCATTCACGTAGGGAAATACGTCCGCCCACCGTGGCGTGCCTGCACGTGCCCGATCGGCCGTCTTCGTGTTCATGGCCTGGAACAGCGCGCCGATGACCTCGTGGGTGTTCGAGGAATCCCGCGCGCTCATCTGCTCGACGGTGGCGGTGAACAGCCCGGAGCCGTTGAAGATGTCGGTATCCTCGGCGAAAAAGCAGAAGATCAGCCGCGCCATGAAATGGTTCATGTCGGGGCGGCGCTCTTCCGTGCCCCACTCGGGATTGTCCTTCAACAGCTCGACATACAGCCGGTTCAGGCGGCTGGTGGCCCGTATGTCGAACGAGCTCTCGCGGACCTGCTTGACGGTCGTGATGCCAGCGAGGGGCAAAAAGAAGCCGAAATGGTCGGGAAAGTCGGCATAGCCGCAGGCAACGGTCTCGCCGCTAGCCAAGTCCTCGGCTTCGAAGGCGTCGCCATCGGTCGCCAAGATGAATTTTGCCTTGGCCCGGGCCGTCGCCGGGCTGGCCTTCAGCGCACCGAGCGTCTTGGTGACCTCGCCAGGCGCGGCAACCGCGATATGGATGTTGTTCGTCTGAAGGACCCCGCTCAGATCGGATTTATTCGTCTCGCCTTTTCGAAGGCGTCTGAGCGTCGTCTCCTTGTTCCCAAATGCTTGCAGGAAAGCGAACGGAAACTCGGCCGGGTCGAAAGGCTGCTCGGCGAGGGCCGAAATGGCCTCTTCGATTTCAACGGCGTTCATCGTGCATAACCCCGCCGCCGCGCAACGACCCGCCCGCGATGATCCCGCTCAATAATGCCCTCGTGAATTACGACAGCCCGCATGCTCGCGCCCTGAATCAGTACGTTTTTCCGTATTTTAGGGCCCGCTGCGGGTCAGCGCCAGAGTCTTGCGGTGGCTCCTGTTTTTCGTGCACTGAAGGAGGTTGGCGGTGGCTCTGCGGCCCCCGTGTCACACCAAGAGTGGCCCTACACGTCATGCCGGTGGGTTCCTGTCGGCTAATGCGGGTGTGACGTGGTAGGATCATCCAACCCGCTCGGCGTCCGCATTCGAGTGGGGAGGATATACGCGGCCCCGCGCAGAAAAAAGAGCGGCGGGCGCTGTGCGGCTCGGGGAAGACCAGTGCCCGTATCCACCCAAATGCTGGTTCAATTGATTGAAATAGCACTTATATTTCGAACATTGCGCATGAAAACGAAACAAGAACAATGCTGTTTCGAGTGGGTTCGACATGTCGTAAGATAAGGCATGTCGAAGAGAATCACCGATAGCCAAATTCTGGGCGAGTTGGGCGAGACAGCGATCAAAAAGATCGTTCTCGAAATCGGTTTTCTTTACGAACAGCGTGGACGCCTCGAAGCGGGGACGGACGGCATCGTCGAACTGCGCGATCCAAAGAGCGGTGCGCCACTCGGCAAGTTGCTCGGTGTCCAGGTCAAATCCACCGACAGCGGTCAATATAGTCGCGAGAACGACTACAACTTCGAATACCTTCTCAAGCCGGACGATCTAAAATACTGGCGTACTTCCAACATCCCCGTCATCATTGTTCTTTGGCGGAAGTCCGACCAATCAGCGTATTGGAAGGACGTTAGCGACTGCGTTAAGGGCGAGGAACGCCGCCTGAAGTTCGATAAAAAGGTAGACGTGTTCGATCCGGGCTGCGCTGATCGCGTTGGCGCACTCACCATCGATCGTCGCATGCCTGGCGTTTTCCTGCCGCCGCTCAACCAGGGCGAGGACGCCATCATCAACCTGCTGCGGGTCAAGTTACCGGAAGAACTCTTCATTTCAACGTCGCCGTTTGGCAGCGGCCGCGACGCCGTGCCCGAACTGGTAAAGCACCGCAACGTCCGGTTCGACTGGGTCATTCGCAAGCGGCGTTTCGTCTCTTTCTTCGACCCCAGGGATTACGGCACCCGCTCGATTGTCGATCTCGATCAGGTCGAGGCCGTTGATGCCAAGCTCTTCGCATTCAACGATGAACTGGATGACATCAACGACACGATGGATTTGTTGCGACGCACGGTCGAGCGACAGACAACGGCGCAGATTTCCTTTCTACGCAAAGACAGGTTGTTCTACTTCAAGGTGGTCGGTATCGGAAAGTCGCGCGGCTACCGCTACATGTCTAATGTGAAAGAGACCTCTGCCAAGGTCGTGAGCGCCTACGCGAGCAAGAAGAAAGAGGGCCGCGGCTACGTTAGGCACCATGCGGCACGGCTGCGGTTTGAACGCCTTGCTGATGAATGGTTCGTCGTTGTCGACCCAGATTTCTATTTCACCACGGACGGTTTTCAGCCGCATCGTTATCCAGAAGCGCTTTTAGCTGGCAAGAAGCGTCTGGAGCGCAATGCCGCAGTACGCGGTCAGGTGATGATGTGGCAGCATTTGTTAGTCGAGAGCGGCAAACACGAGATTAACCTGTTCGATGCAGACAAACCTGCGCCATTGCTGCAATTCCAACGCCTCCCGGTAATCCAGTTGTCTCAAGCAGTACCAGAGTCCTCATGGAACCGGACCGATCCGCGAGCCTAGGAGATGGAAGCGCAGGACCTCTTTGAGGAAGGGGACGTCGAATGACTTTCAAGGCGCATATCTTTGACGAGCCGATGCTCGAATTTGGCGACGGCGGACAGCATTGTGATCCCCGTCAGGGTTTGCGCGAGCATGGGCCGTTGCAGCCGCGTTCGGGCGAAGTTATCCGCGTCGGCATCATCGGCACGGATGACACGGTTGCGGGGTTCACGGAATTCCTCGGCGAAACCGCACGCGGCATCGAAAGCGGAAACAAGCAGCTTATAAATCTCAACCCGGATTTTCCGGGGCTTGGCAATCAGAACCCGTTCCGCTGCAAATTCGAAGTGCCCGAGGGGGCTACAGCTACAATTTCCCGGCGGCAGGTCAATGAAATCACCAGCATAGGCCGTCACGACGAAGCGATCCAACATGCGGTCGAATTGGTCACGTCGCAGCTTTCGGCTCTGCTCGAAGGCAGCGTGAGACCCGATGTAGTTGTTCTGGCGTTGCCCATTCCACTCATAGAAAAGCTCGTCAATGCAAAGAGTGAAGTGGAGGACAGCGACGACCAGGATGACGGCGGCGACACGCTCAATTTCCGTGACCTGCTCAAGGCGAAGACGCTTCACCTTCCGGTCCCAACCCAGATCGTCTGGCCGGATACGTGGGACGACGCGGCCAAAATTCCCCGGAAGGTCAAACGCGACAGCAACCGCCAAACGCAGGTAAAGGCGACGCGGGCGTGGAATCTTCTCAACGCCCTCTTCTATAAAGCAGGCAAAGTGCCATGGCGCTTGCTACCAGATCAAGCGGAATACCGTACAAGTTTTCTGGGCATCGGATTTTATCGTGACCTCGACGGTCAACAACTCTGGACCAGCACCGCCCAGATGTTTGATGAGCGAGGTCGTGGGCTCATTCTGCGCGGAGCGCGTGCGCAGACAGAGACACGGGGGCGTCATCCATATCTGACTGCCAAAGATGCGGAAGAACTCGTCGTGCAATCTATCGCGGTGTACAAAGCGCATCACCGTCATGTTCCTGCGCGGCTGGTGGTCTTGAAGACCTCGCGCTTCCGTCCTGAAGAGGTGGAGGGCATCGACGCCGCTCTTGGTAAGTCCGGCATCGAGATGTCCGACCTTGTGTGGGTGCAGGAGAGTTCCCCAATCGCAATCTTCCGTGACGGTAATTATCCCGTTCTACGCGGCACATTCGTCGATTTGGGCGGCAAGGGCCTGCTGTATACGCGCGGCAGCGTACCGTTTTACGGAACATTCCCGGGCTTGCGCGTACCGCGACCTCTGCTGCTTGTGCCCCACGAGAATTCGGACAGCAAGCTCCTGACGCTGGCAAGAGACGTGCTTGCGCTAACGAAGGTAAACTGGAATACGACACAGTTCGATCAGAAGCTCCCGGCACCGATCAAAGCTGCGCGGGAGGTCGGACGAATTCTTAAACACGTTGAGTTCGGGACTGCGGTCTCATCGGACTTCCGCCGTTACACCTAGGTTGCAGCCACGTCGGTTATATTCTGTTCCGACACTGTGAAGGGGAGAAGTCGGCGAAGACCAGGACCGCTCCCCGAGAAAGCACCGGACGAAGCGTAGGTGTCAGTCCGGAAGGTTGAAAGGAAATGACCGGACCGGTTCCCACGTTATAGGTCGCCAACCGGGTCACACCCGCTCAACATGGCGTCCAATTTCGCGTGCAACAGTTTGTATTTCTGTCGGCACGATGACGAAGTGAGATCGACAACAAATGCTTGATTACGTGAAGAAAAACCGTAAGCGTCGTTTTGGCCCCACCTTCTGCGGATGGTCGTGAGGGCGG
>NZ_AKZI01000132.1 GCF_000293785.1 Rhodovulum sp. PH10
GTTCGCGCCGCAACGCAGCCCGCGTCCGAGTTTCCAAACGGGCTCTCACGACCGGCGTCCAGCCCACACGCTGCGGCGCGGACGCAGGACTCGGCGCCGCCGGACCGGGATCGGCGAAAGCGATCGACGATCCGTCGTCGGCCTGGCCGGTGCGGCTTCCGGATGCTCCTCCGGAGCCCGCGCGTCGATATGGTCGCACGCATTTTGTGCGCCCGTATTTTGTCGGCCCGTATTTTGTTGCGGCGCCGGGATGTCGCGACGAACGCGATGTCGCAAGGAATGCGATGTCGCAAGGACTGCGATGTCGCAAGGACTGCGACGTCGCAACGCGGATGTCGCAACGACAGTCATGAGCTCGCTCGCGAGGCCTCGCCGGTCTCGCGCGCGAGCTTTTGTTCGTCCGTCTATCGTCCGTCGTGTCGCCCGAACCCGTGCGTCGGAACGTCCGGCGGCCGAGCGAACCCTCAGCGGACGGTCTTCACCGTGACGACCTCGGTGCAGTTGGTGCCGACCACGCCGGCCGGCGCGCATTTGCGGCTGGTCTCGTAGACGGTGACGGGCGCGGCCGGCGGCACCACCGACGGCTCGGCCGGCGCCGCCGCGGCGGTGGCGGTCGCGGGGGTCTTGCCGGCCAGGGCGGCCTGCTTGGAGGCGGTCGGGAATTTTCCGTAATAGGCGAGACCGGCCAGAACGGCGACGAAGACGATCAACAGAGCGCGCATGACGTCTCTCCAATGAGGGCGTCCGGCCAGCTCGAGGCAGCGACGAGGTTCGTTCGGCCGACCGCCAAAACCAAAAATGAGCAGTGCAGCAATTCCCACATCTGGCGGTAGCGAGAGACACCGGCCGGGTCAAGGGGCAAAGCGGCGGTCGCTTGCGGTTTTCGTGCGCCCGCGCGAGCCCGCCGCGCTCCGGTGCGCGCTCCCGTGCCGGTGGTGGCGATCGGAACCACACTCCGAAAACCCCGTTGTCCCGGAAGCGCTCCGCCTGCGCGCCGTCCGCGCGCGCCGAGTGCGACCCGCAGCCGACAATCCGAGGAGATCGACATGCAGATGCGACCCCTGGCCGTGCTCACCGGGGTGGTGGCCGGCGCCATCGTCCTGACGCTGCTGTGGCCGTTCCTGGCCGACGACCGCGGTCCGGCGCCGCAATCGACCCGGGTGGCCGATGCCGGCGGCACCACCGTGCCGCAGGGCGCGAGCACGTCGGACGCCACCACCGGCGCCGGCGGTGCCGGTGGTGCCGGCGACACCGCGGCGGCGCCGCAGCAGAACGCCTCGCAGCCGAACGCCTCGCAGCAGAGCGGCTCCCAGCAGAGCGGCTCGCAGCCGAACACTTCGCAGCAGACCACTTCGCGGCAGAACACGTCCCAGCAGGGCGGCTCGCAGCAGAGCGCGCAATCGAACGCCCCGGTGACGGAAGGCACCGGCGCCGCGACCGCCGCGCCGGGTGACTCCCAGCCGGTGGTGATGACGCCCGACGGACGGCGCACCGCGCTGGCGCCGATCGTGACGGCAGTGCCGCCCGGCCTCGCCGCCACCGCCGCCCGCTCGACGCCCGGCGAGCGCCGCCTCGGCCTGCACACCGGCACCGCCGAGCTGGCGCGGCAGTCGGCGACCGGCCCGGCTCCCACCGCGCCGCCGCCGGAGGAGTACATGGCCGCGCAGCGGGCCCAGCAGGCCCAGAACCAGCAGGCTCAGAACCAGCAGGCGCAGAATCAGCAGGGGCAGCCGCAGAACCAGCAGGCGCAGAACGGCCAGTCCGGCTCGAACCAGGGCGGCATGATCGGCACCCCGCTCGGCGCCACCGACGGCCAGCCGACCACCACCGGTCAGGCCTCGCCGCTGTCGATGCCGCCGATGGCCGACAGCGACAAGCAGGCGGTGCGGTTCAAGACGGGCCTCGCGTGCTCGCGCTTCCTGGCGGCGTACACCTGCACGGTGACCTACACCCGCATCTGACGCGCAAGCGGCTGGCCTGCACCGGCTCGCCGCAAGCGCCTCGCAGCGGCGAGACGACACGCACGGTCGGGCGGCTCGCCCGATCGTGCGAGCCGGATCGAGAAATCCGGATCGAGAAATCCGGATCGTGCGACTCTGAAAAAATCCCGGCGGCTCCGCTGGGATTTTTTTGCCGTTGCGCAAGGCCGTCGCGCGCGGCCTCAGCTCGCGGAAAACTTCAGCAGCTTGATCGCGTCGAAGTCCTGCACGCCGCCGCCGACCCGCTTGGTGGTGTAGAACAGCACATAGGGCTTCGCCGTGTAGGGATCGCGCAAGACCCGCACGCCCGCCCGGTCGACCACCAGATAGCCGCGACGAAAATCGCCGAAGGCGACCGCGAGCGCGTTCGCGCCGATGTCCGGCATGTTGTCGTCGGAGACCACCGGGAAGCCGAGCAGCGTCGCCGGCGCGCCGGCCTGCAGGCCGGGGCTCCACAGATACTGTCCGGTGGTCGCATCCTTGAACTTGCGGATCACGCTCTCGGTCTTGCGGTTCATCACGAAGGTCGCGTTGTGGCGATAGCCGGCCCGCAGCGCATAGACGAGATCGATCAGCACGTCGGCCGCGTGCTCGGCCGGAAAGGTCGCGCCGCCGGCGGTGACGTGGCCGAGCTTGCCCCATTCCCAGGCGGAGTTGGCGACCGTGGCGTAGGTGAGAAAGCCCTTCGGGCAGGCGACGCCGTCGCCCGTGACGAAGGCGGTGCCTTCCTGCTCGGCAAACACCTGGTCGACCTCGGAGGCGAGCCACTGGTCGACGTCGATCATCGCGTCGTCGAGCAGCGTCGAGGTCGCCGCAGGCATGGCGTAGAGCTCCATGGTGGGGAAGCTCAGCTCGGTCAGCGCCGGGGTGTCGGTCTGCGGGCGGGCGTCGGCCTCGCCGACCCAACCGACCGCCGGACCCGAGGTCATGAACGGCTTCTTGTAGACGCTGCCGCTGACCACCCGGTTGCCGGCGATCGCCCGGATCGGCGACACGTCGGCGAGCCGGCGGCCGATCTCGCGCTCGACCTCGGGCGGCACCAGATAGCCGCCGTCGCCGGACGGGCCGCCGCTCACCGGATCGACCGACAGCGCCTTGGTCTCGGCGGCGTGCAGGGCGCCGGCGTCGCCGCGGCGGAGATAGACGTCGAACGCCGCCTTGTGCTCGCGCGCGGCGGGGTCGATCTCCTCGCCGCGGCCGAGCGAGGGGCGCAGGCCCTTCAGCGCGATCTCGTCGACCCGCCGGCGCTGGCCGTCGAGAGCCGCG
Source organism: Rhodovulum sp. PH10 (assembly GCF_000293785.1). GTDB lineage: Bacteria > Pseudomonadota > Alphaproteobacteria > Rhizobiales > Xanthobacteraceae > Rhodoplanes. The sequence continues at coordinate 3,246 of NZ_AKZI01000132.1, forward strand.
TCGATCCGGGCGAGCCGCTCGTCGACCAGCGGATCGCCGCCGCCGCGCTGCATCAAGCCCTCGAGGCGGGCGTCGTTCACCGCCTTGTACTCCTCGAAGCTGCGCATCAGCGCGTCGATCTTGCCGCCGACGTCGGGACCGGCCTTGGTCTCGGGCGAAGCCGGGACGCGGTCGATGAAATCGATGTCCATGGTTGCTCCTCGGGATGACGAAAGAGGGATCAGGGGTGGTTCGACTGCGAGCGCCGCCGTTCTCGCACGGCCGTCGGGGGACGTGATTTTCCGGCGGCCCGCACACGGGCGCCGGCGAGCAGCGGGAAGGTGACGATCGAGATCTCCCAAAGATCGATCGCCTCGAGTTTTCGCACCCGCGTGCGCGGGTCGACGCGACCTTTGACGGTCCGAAAACCGATCGACAGACCGTCGATCGCGCCCTCGCGGACGAGTGCCAACACCTCGCGGGCGCGCAACACCTCGGGGATCAGGCGGCCACGGGCGCGCAGCCCGCGAAAATCCTCCTGGAGGTCGAGCCACACGCCGATCGGCTCGGACGGATCGTGCTGGAACAGCATCGGGATGCGGCGCAGGCCGCGGGTCCGCAGCGTCTGCGCGAAGGCGCCGGGCATCACCATGTCGCGGGCCTGGTCGATCTCGCAGAACAGCGAGGCGTAGCCTTCGACGGTGCCGTCGTGCTCGATGGTGGCGAGCGGGCGCAACGAGGGAGCGAGCATGGCTTTTCGGTCCGCGACGTGATGTCGTGAGTAGGAAGACGGCCGGACGGCACGGTCCGGACCCCATCCTTCGAGACGGCCGCTTCGCGGCCCCTCGGGATGAGAACGGAGCCCGTTGCCGCGGCATCACTTGTCGCGGCGGCGGCGCGGCCTGGTGCGCTTGGCGATCGTGATCACGTGGCGCCGCTCGAGCCGGTCGGCCCGGTCGAGCCGGTCGATGAAGTCGCGAAACACCTCGGTGTGATCCGGGCGCGAGCGGGTGTCGCTGCGCAGGCTGCGCAGCACGGCGTGCAGCGTGTCCATCAGTGGAGCCTCCGGTTCCGATGCCGGTCGTTGAAGCGCGAAAGCGCCTGGACGAACTCGTCGAAGCGGCGGTTGGCGGCGGCGAGCTCGCGCAGCGCGACCACCAGAAGCGCGCTCGACGACGACGCCCACAGGAAGAGGGCGAGATGGGCGAGGTCGCCCCGCTCGATGACGGATTTCAGCGGATCGATCATTCGTCGCCGCGGTCGTCGGGCCGCTCGTCATACGAGGCGGCACCGGTCTGCCCCTCGGCGAAGTGATCCGCCGGGCCGAAGCCGACCATCGCCCGCTTCTCGTCGGTGGTGAGGAACGAGGCGCCGGCCACCCGCTCCCACAGCGCGGCGCGGTCGTCGGCGAGCGCGTCCACGCGATCGGTGTCGATCTCGAGCCGCAGCGAGGTGGAAAAGCTCGGGGCGAGCCATTGCGCGAGCGCGGCCGCGATGCGGCTCGCCAGCGGCAGCACCGTGTGGCGCCACAGCGCGCGGTTCGCCTCGTGATAATTCGCATACGTGTTGTCGCCCGGAATGCCGAGCAGCATCGGCGGCACGCCGAAGGCGAGCGCGATTTCGCGCGCGGCGCTGTTCTTCGCTTCCAGGAAATCCATGTCCTTCGGCGACAGCGACATCGCCTTCCAGTCGAGCCCGCCCTCGAGAAGCAGCGGACGGCCGGCATTCACCGCGCCCTGATAGCTCGTCTCGAGTTCACGCTTGAGCCGTTCGTACTGATCCTCGGCGAGCACCGCGCCGTCCGGCCCCGCATAGACCAGCGCGCCGGAGGGGCGCGCGGCGTTGTCGAGCAAGGCCTTGTTCCAGCGTGCCGCGGCATTGTGGATGTCGACCGCGACGGCGGCGGCCTCGAGCGCGCCGAGCCCGTAATGATCGTCGAGCGGGTTGAACTGCGCGAGATGCAGGATCGGCGGCACCTCGCCCGTCTGCTCGAACCGCACCGTGCGGCCGCACACCGTGTAGTCGTAGGCCCGCGCCCAGCCGTCCGGCCCCGGCACCACCCGCATGCGATCGGGCCGGAGCGCGAACAGCTCGCGCACCGCGCCGTCGAGCAGCACCGCCTCGACATAGGCGTTGCCGGAAATGATCAGATGCGCGGTGACGGCTTCGAGAAACGCCGCGCCGTCCTGACGCGGGTTCGGCCGGGCGATGAGATCGGTCAGCGGATGGCGGTCGTGCGGCGTGCCGTCCTCGTAGACGAGGAGCGGCAGCGCGGCGACGTTCTCGGCCACCAGCTTCACCGCACGGTGCACCACGGCGTTGCGGGAAAAGCCCTCGCGGGCGAGCGCGGTGTAGTCGCGCGTGGTCCAGCGTGCGAACCCCGCCCCCTCGATACGGATCATGCGGGCGGCGCGCGAGGCCTTCTGCTCGCGCGCCCACAGGCGGGAGAGTCGCTGCAGCATGACGATGTCCGATTGATGCGCGAACGCGGGAGCGGTGTGCCGAACGGCAAAAAAAGACCCGCCGGGCGTGTTTCACCCGCCGGGTCGTGGTCGGTCGTCGTGACGTCTCACCGGCCGGCGGAGGCACCGCCGGCCGCTCGAAACGATCAGCCGAACATCCAGAGATAGACCAGCGCCATCGCGATGGCGCCGAGGCCGACGCCGAAATAGAGCACGTAGCGCACATTGTGCCCGGTGGTGCCCTGGCGGGCCTCCGGAGTGCTCTTCACGATCACGGGCTCGTCGGTCGATCGGTCCATGATTTACCAGCCGGTCGGAGTTTTTGTTGTCGGAGTTTTCTCGCACGTCCCGTCGCCCTCGCGGCGGCCACCGCGAAGCGGGGTGACGCGCGCGCAAAAGCCGGCGGTGGCCGAGTGTCGCGGGTCAACGCCGCGGCGACGACGACGTTCCTTGCCGGAGGTTTGCCGGGGCCCAGGGAGAAGAGCGGTTCGGGCCGCTGCGGCGGCCCGCCGTCTCGACGCAATTTCGGAGCGTGCCGAAACCTTACCCGAGGAGCGTCACGCTGTCAAGGATCAAAATCCGTTTCGAGGATTTTTTTCTGGTGAGCGCACCCTCCCCGCGGTACCCCGCCGCGAATCGGCCTCGTCGCCGATCGGCGGTTGGCGCCGGCGAAGCCGCGGCGCCGGGCACGATCGGCAGGCGGTCGCGGCGCGATCCACAGAAATCGCGAAATTTTTCTCGACCACCGACCGACCCTGCGCCGGCCTCGAATTCCCGCAACACGTGTGGTCGCCAGATCACCCGGCCGGCGAGACTAGCCGTTCGCGCGTCACCCGCCGCCGCCGCCGCGGAGCCGGCGCAAGCCACTGTGCTGCGGGAGTTTCCGCAGCCGTTCGGCGCATGCACACGGTTCCGTGAGTATAGCCCGCCGCCGCGACTTCGCGAATACGCATCGTATTCGACGAAAAACCAGTGAAACCGAAACGTTCAGTTGCTTCTTGTCAAATCGGCATTTGGGCAAGGAGCGTCACTAACATGACACCCCGGTCGCACGCTCTGCGCCGCAGATGGCACGTTGTCCTCCGCCGGCGTGTCGCGGCCACCCCCGACGAGACCCAGATGACCGAGAGATGTCAGATCAGCACTTCGTCACACCCATGCGTCGCCGCTTCGGCCGCCGACGCATGACGCCGCACGCCGGCATCGCGACCGCCGAGCCGCATGCCCGCGCGTTTCTCTGCGAGACGCTCGCCGAGCTGGGGTTCGTCGTGCACGCCTGCGCCGACGCCCACGACGTCGCCACCGAGAACGCCGCGGTGCCGTTCGATCTCGTGGTGCTGCCGCTCGCCGGCGAGGCCCGGCCCGCCGCCGAGGTGCTGCGCGTGCTCGCGAGCGCCCACAGCGAGGCCGCGGTGCTGCTGATCGGCGGCCGTCACGCGCTGCCGCTGGCGGCGGCGTTCTCGCTCGGCGAGGAGCTGAAGCTGTCGATGCTGCCGCCGCTGACGGCGCCGTTCCGGGTCGACGAGCTGGCCGCGCGGGTCGCCCACATCTGCCCGCCACGGGCGCCGCTGCAGGCGCCGGTCGATCTCGACGAGGCGCTCGCCAGCGGCTGGCTCGAGCTGTGGTATCAGGCCAAGGTCGACCTCAAATCGATGCTGCCGCAGGGCGCCGAGGCCTTGTGCCGGCTGCGCCATCCGCATTGGGGCATCGTCGAGCCGGCGAGCTTCTTGCCGAACGGCGCCGATCCGCCGATGCGGGCGCTGTCGGAGTTCGTGGTCGAGCGGGCGATGGCCGACTGGCTGACCTTCGCCCGGCAGGACACCCCGCTCGCGCTCGCCGTCAACGTGCCGCTCGCGATCCTGCGCGAGCCCGACTTCGTGCGCTTCCTGTGGAGCCGGGTGCCGGCCCATCCGCAGTTCGGCGGCCTGCTGATCGAGGTGAACGCGAGCGAGATGGTGCGCGACCTGGACGGCGCGCGGGCGGTCGCCCGGCAGCTGCGCTTCGCCAATATCGGCCTGTCGATCGACGATCTCGGGCCGGAATGGCGCGAGTTCGCCGCCCTGCCCGACTTTCCGTTCGTCGAGATCAAGGTCGACGCCGCGGTGGCGAGCGGCTGCGCGGTCGATCCCGAGAAGCGCGCGGTGTGCAGCGGCATCGTCGAGCTCGCCGCCCGCCACGGCGTGCCGACGGTCGCCGAGGGCATCGAGTCCGCCGAGGATTTTTATGCCACCCGCGAGCTCGGCTTCGATCTGCTGCAGGGCTTCGTCTGCGCCCGGCCGATGGAGCCGCGAAAATTCGTCAAGACGCTGCCCCGCCTGCCGATCGAGGTGACGCCGAACGGCCCGCGCTGACCCGGATGGTCCGCGGCGATCAGGGCCGCGGCGATCAGGGCCGCGCCGAGCGTCGCGCCCGCGCCGGGATGCGGGTCGGCCAGGTGACGATCCGGTCCTCGAGCTCGTCGGCGCCCATGTCGTCCTCCGACAACCCGACCCGCCCGCGCACCGAGACACCGGCGGCGTGCACCGTCTCGGGGTCGCCCGACACCAGCGGATGCCACCAATAGAGGTCGCGCCCCTCGGCGATCAGGCGATAGCCGCAGGTCTTCGGCAGCCATTTCAGGCGCGGCACGTTGGCGGGGGTCAGGCGGTCGCAATTGTCCACCTGCGCCTGCCGGTTCGGATAGTCGCGGCAGCGGCAGCTGTCGCCGTCGAGCAGGCGGCAGCCGACGTCGGTGTAGTAGATCTCGCCGGTATCCTCGTCCTCGAGCTTGTTGAGGCAGCAGCGCCCGCAGCCGTCGCACAGGCTCTCCCACTCCCCCGCGGTCATCTCGGCGAGGGCCTTGCGCTTCCAGAACGGGAGATCGGCGGGCGCCGGATCGGCAGGCGGGGAGGCAACCGGGGAGGCGGGCATCGAGGCTCCTTCGGGGGCGGCCGGTTCGGCCGGGGCCGGCAGCGCTGGCGCCAGCGCTGAGATGTCACCGGATCGTGCCCGACGCAACCACCCGACGGCCGTCGCGGCGCGGAACGGGCCGCAGGCGCGGCCGTTGCGCCCTGGAGGTCCACCCCGGAGGGTGGAGCACGCCGGCCGGGCCGGCATCCCGAAAACGGAGCACGACATGTCGAATACGCTTCCCGTGACGATCGCCGCGGCCCTCCTGCTCGCCGTCGCCGGCCACTCCCCGGTGCGGGCCGACAATGCCGGCGGCATGTCGGCGACCTCGAGCGGCACCACCGACGAGGGCTCGACCGACGCCTCCCGTGCCGGCCCGGGACGCGCCGGCACCGGAGGCGATCAGAACCCCGGCGCGCGGGCACCGGCGAGCGCAGCGAGCCAGAGCGGCCCCGGCACCACCGATCCTGGCACCACCGGCGCGGCCACCGGCGGACGCATCGGCCCGCCCGCCTCCGGCAAAGGCCCCGGCGGCACCGGCTCGAACGCGGCGACCTCCGGCACGCCGGCCGCCGGCTCGACCTCCGGCACCCGCTGACCCGGCACCCCGACCCGGCACCGCCGACCCGGCCGGCGCGAGCGCGACGGCGGCCCGTGCGGCGGGCCGCCGTCACATCTGCACGAGGCGGGTGGCCTCGGCGAAGGCTTCGCGGTAGAACGCGTCCAATCGGCCCGAAACGCGCTGCTTGCCGGTCGGAACCCGCACCGACCGGGGCACGCCGGGCGACTGTCGCCACGCCAGGTTCTCCGAGGTTCTCCCATGCCGCAGTATCGCTCTCGCACGACGACTCACGGTCGCAACATGGCAGGGGCCCGCGGGCTGTGGCGCGCCACCGGCATGAAGGACGGCGACTTCGGCAAGCCGATCATCGCGGTGGTGAACTCGTTCACGCAGTTCGTGCCGGGCCACGTCCACCTGAAGGATCTCGGCCAGCTGGTCGCCGCCGAGATCGTCAAGGCGGGCGGCGTGGCGAAGGAGTTCAATACCATCGCGGTCGACGACGGCATCGCGATGGGCCACGACGGCATGCTCTACTCGCTGCCGTCCCGCGAGATCATCGCCGACTCGGTGGAGTACATGGTCAACGCGCACTGCGCCGACGCCATGGTGTGCATCTCCAACTGCGACAAGATCACCCCCGGCATGCTGATGGCGGCGCTGCGGCTGAACATCCCGGCGGTGTTCGTGTCCGGCGGGCCGATGGAGGCCGGCAAGGTGAAGCTCCGCGGCAAGACCCGGTCGGTCGACCTGATCGACGCCATGGTGATGGCCGCCGACGACCGCGAGACCGATGCCGACGTGACGGCGATGGAGCGCTCGGCCTGCCCGACCTGCGGCTCGTGCTCCGGCATGTTCACGGCGAACTCGATGAACTGCCTCACCGAGGCGCTCGGCCTGTCGCTGCCCGGCAACGGCACGCTGGTCGCCACCCACGCCGACCGCAAGCGGCTGTTCGTCGAAGCCGGCCATCTGATCGTCGATCTGTGCCACCGCTATTACGAGCAGGACGACGCCTCGGTGCTGCCGCGCGCGGTCGCGAATTTCGCGTCGTTCTCGAACGCGATGACGCTCGACATCGCGATGGGCGGCTCGACCAACACGGTGCTGCATCTGCTCGCCGCCGCGCAGGAAGCCGAGCTCGACTTCACCATGGAGCACATCGACGCTTTGTCGCGAAAAGTGCCGGTGCTGTGCAAGGTCGCCCCCTCGGTGCCGGACGTCCATGTCGAGGACGTGCATCGTGCCGGCGGCATCATGGCGATCCTCGGCCAGCTCGACCGGGCCGGCCTGATCGACGGCAGCGTCTCGACGGTGCACACGAAAACGCTCGCCGAGGCGCTCGACCGCTGGGACGTCGCCCGCACCAACAGCGAGGCGGTGCAGACGCTGTTTCGCGCCGGGCCGGGCGGCGTGCCGAGCCAGACCGCGTTCAGCCAGGACCGCCGATGGGAGGCGCTCGACCTCGATCGCCAGAAGGGCGTGATCCGCGACTCCGACCACGCCTTCATGAAGGACGGCGGGCTCGCGGTGCTGGCGGGCAACATCGCCACCGACGGCTGCATCGTGAAGACCGCGGGCGTCGACGCCTCGATCCTGACATTCTCCGGCCCGGCAAAAGTGTACGAGAGCCAGGACGCGGCGGTGGAGGGCATTCTCGGCGGCAAGGTTTTGCCGGGCGACGTGGTGGTGATCCGCTACGAAGGCCCGCGCGGCGGCCCCGGCATGCAGGAGATGCTGTACCCGACCAGCTACCTCAAGTCGAAGGGGCTCGGCAAGGTGTGCGCGCTGGTCACCGACGGGCGGTTCTCCGGCGGCTCCTCGGGGCTGTCGATCGGCCACGTCTCGCCGGAGGCGGCCGAGGGCGGCGCGATCGGGCTGGTGGAGAACGGCGACACGATCGAGATCGACATCCCGAGCCGCAGCATCCGCCTCGCGATCTCCGACGAGGAACTTTCGCGCCGCCGCGACGCGATGATCGCCAAAGGCGACAAGGCGTGGCAGCCGGAAAACCGCAACCGCAAGGTCTCGAAGGCGCTGCAGGCCTATGCCGCGTTCGCCACCTCCGCCTCGCGCGGCGCGGTGCGCGAGGTGCGCCCGGTGGCGCGATGAGGGCCTCGGCCCTATAGGCCCGTAGCCCGTAGGGTGGACAGAGGCGAGCAAAAGCTCGCCGTGCCCACCATTGTCGGCACACGATCGTCCGTCACCGGTGCGCACGCTTCGCCGTGCGCACCCTACGGTCTCGCCGGGCCCACCATCGCCCACCGAAGCTTCCCCTCACCCGGAGGCCTCGCCCCGCTCGGCCTCCGACCTCGCCCCGCAAGCGGGGCGAGGTGAAAAGAAGAGATCGGTGCAACTGCCCTTCACCTCTCCTCGCATGCGGGGCGAGGTGACGAGAGACGCGGCACGGCGCCGGGTCTCCCTCTCCCCGCACGCGGAGAGAGGGTCGGGGTGAGGGGCATTTTCCTCCGTGATCCGTCGCCGACGTGATCACACGAGAGACGTGATCACACGAGAGCAGCGCCTCAAATCTCCAGCTGGGTGCCGAGCTCCACCACCCGCTCGGTCGGGATCTTGAAGAACACCGTCGCGCGCGTCGCGTTGAGCGCCATGAAGGCGAACAGCCGCTCGCGCCACAGCTGCATGCCGGGATAGAGGCTCGGCACGATCGTCTCGCGCGACAGGAAGAACGACGTCCTCATCAGATCGATGTCGAGGCCGAACGCCTTGCAGGCGGCGAGCGCGGCCGGCACGTCGGGCGTCTCCATGAAGCCGTAGCGCACCGTCAGCCGATAGAAGCCGCTGCCGAGATCGGCGAGCGCCAGCCGTTCGGCCGGGGCGACATAGGGCGTGTCGGCGGTCTTGATGGTGGCCAGCAGCACGCGCTCGTGGACGGTCTGGTTGTGCTTGACGTTGTGCAGCAGCGCGGGCGGCACGCCGTCGGGCGAGGCGGTGAGAAACACCGCGGTGCCGCGCGCCCGCGAAATGTCGGGGCCGAGCGAGCGCAGCACCGAGTCGAGCGGCACCGACTGGCGATTGAGCTGCTTGCGCACCAGCTCGCGCCCGCGCTTCCAGGTGGTCAGCACGGTGAACGACAGGAAGGCGATGAACAGCGAGAACCAGCCGCCATGGGTGATTTTCAGGAAGTTGGCGGAGAAGAAGGCGAAGTCGACCACCAGCAGCACGCCGACCAGCGCGATAACCAGCGCGCGCGGCCAATGCCAGGCGAGCACCATCACGAAGGCGACCAGAATGGTGTCGATCATCATGGTGCCGGTGACGGCGATGCCATAGGCCGCGGCGAGATTGCTCGACGACTGGAAGCCGACCACCAGCGCGATCACCGAGAGAAACAGCGTCCAGTTGGTGAAGGGCACGTAGATCTGCCCCGCCTCGTCGCCCGAGGTGTGGACGATCACCATGCGCGGCAGCAGGCCGAGCTGCACCGCCTGACGGGCGACCGAGAAGGCGCCGGAGATCACCGCCTGCGAGGCGATCACGGTCGCGAGCGTCGCCAGCACCACCATGCCCGGCACCAGCCAGGCCGGAAACAGCCGGTAGAAGGGATTTTCCACCGCCGTGGGGTTCTGCAGCAAGAGCGCGCCTTGGCCGAAATAGTTCAGCATCAGCGCCGGCAACACGAAGCAGAACCAGGTGAGGCGGATCGGCAGGCGGCCGAAATGGCCCATGTCGGTATAGAGCGCCTCGCCGCCGGTGACGGCGAGCACCACCGCGCCGAGCGCGAAGAAGGCGAGCAGCGGATCGCCGGCGATGAAGGCGACCGCCCAGCGCGGATCGAGCGCGGCCAGCACGTCCGGCGTCGCGACGATGGCGTTGAGCCCGGAGACCGCGAGCGTCGCGAACCACACCAGCATCACCGGGCCGAACACGAGGCCGACCATCCCGGTGCCCTTGCGCTGGACGAGAAACAAGGCGCTCAGCACGACGGCCGTCACCGGCACGATGTAGGGCCCGAGCTCGGGGGTGATCACCTCGAGGCCTTCGACGGCCGAGAGCACCGAGATCGCCGGGGTGATCATGCTGTCGCCGTAAAACAGCGCGGCGGCGAAGATGCCGAGCAGCGTCAGCGGCACCGAGACGCGGTAACCGCGGGTGAGGTCGGTCACCAGCGCGAGCAGCGCCAGGCTGCCGCCCTCGCCGTGATTGTCCGCCCGCATGATGATGGTGACGTACTTGACGGTGACCAGCAGCATCACCGTCCAAAAGACCAGCGAGAGCACGCCGAACACGCTGTCGGCGGTCACCGCGATCGGGTGGTGTCCGGCAAATGTTTCGCGCAGCGCATAGAGCGGGCTGGTGCCGATGTCGCCGTAGACGACGCCGAGCGCGCTGACCAAGAGCCCGGCGAGCTTTTGCTGCTGCTTCTGTTCCGCCATGCCGCGGTCCCCCGGAGGCTGCCCCGCAGGCCATGGCGCCAGAATTCGCCGCCGCCACCTTGACGTGCGTCAAGCCGATGCTGCGCCGCATCGAAACAGGATGAAGGGGACGTGGACGGACGTATTTTTTTCCACCGGCCGTCCAGCGGCCCAGGTCGCGGCCGTCTGGAACCGGACCGGGGAGGCTCTAAACCTTCGGCGCGCTGGCAGGAGCCTTCCAGCGGGCGGCAGCGGTGTCGTCGTGATCCTTGGCCTCGACCCAGCCGGCGGAGGTGCCGTCCAAGCCCTCCTCCTTCTTCCAGAAGGGCGCCTCGGTCTTCAGAAAATCCATCAGGAACTCGGCCGCCTCGAAGGCGGCGGCGCGGTGCGAGGAGGTGGTCACCACCAGCACGATGAGGTCGCCCGGCTCCAACCGGCCGTAGCGATGAATCACCGTGACACCCATCAGCGGCCAGCGCGCCTCGGCCTCGGCGACCCAGCGGCCGATCTCGGCCTCGGCCATGCCGGGATAATGCTCGAGCGTCATCGCGGCGACCGCGCGGCCGTCGTCGGCGCCACGGCACAGGCCGGTGAAGGTGACGACGGCGCCGATGTCGGTGCGCCCGCGCGTGAGGGCCGCGACCTCGGCCGCGGTGTCGAACGGCTCGCGCTGGATGCGGACGGTCATGGCGAATGGGTCATGGCAAATGGGTCATGGGAGTGGGTCATGGGAGGTGGATCATGAGAGGAAATTCGTCTCCTCTGGCCGCTCGTCCCCGCGCAAGCGGCGACCCAGTAAAGCCAAGAGCCTGGGTTCCCGCTTCCGCGGGAACGAGCGGAGTATTCCTTGCTCCTCGATCCCGGCGAATCGAACCGCGGTCGATTGCACCGAGACGTCACCCCCCCGTCATCGGCGGGAAGAAGGCGATCTCGCGCGCACCGGCGATCGCGGTGTCGGGCTTCACATGGGTGCGGTCGATCGCCGCGCGGATGGTCTTGCGGCTCTCGAAGGCGTGGGCATAGGCCTCGTCGCGGCCGGCGAGCCAGTCCATCAGCGCGCCGACGGTGGTCACCCCCTCCGGCGGCTCGACCGTCTCCTCGGTCTTGCCGACCCGCTCGCGCACCCAGGCGAAATACAGCACCTTCACGGCCATTCCGGCTCTCACTCCTCGGTCAGATGCAGAATTCCGGCGCGGAAATAGTCGTAGCCGGTATAGAGCGTCAGCAGCGCCGACACCCACAAGAGCACCAGCCCGGTGTCGGTCACCAGCGGGAAGCCGAGATAGGAGCGCGTCATCACCAGCTCGTCCCCGGCAAAGCCGGCGAGCAGGAAGCCGATCGCGACCAGCTGCACCGAGGTCTTCCACTTGGCGAGCCGGGTCACCGGCACGCTGACTTGAAGCTCGGCCAAGTACTCACGCAGGCCGGAGACCAGGATCTCGCGGCACAGGATGACGATCGCCGCCCACAGCGACCAGCCGACGATGGTGCCGTCCGCCGCCAGCATCAACAGGCAGGAGGACACCAAGAGCTTGTCGGCAATCGGGTCGAGCATGCGCCCGAAGCTCGACTGCTGGCCCCAGCTGCGGGCGAGCCAGCCGTCGAGGAAATCGGTGATGCCGGCGGCAATGAACAGCGCCACCGCCACCCAGCGCAGCCAAATCCCCCCTTCGAGGACGATCTGCCCGTACATGCAGCCGACCACCAGCGGCACCGCGACGATCCGCCCATAGGTGAGCAGATTGGGCAGCGAATAGGGCCGGGCCGGCAGCGGGCGGGAACTCACGATCTCCATGGACGCCAAGATAACCGTTACGAGGGCTCTCTAACAGTCTCCGCCGCGCACGAGACGCATTCAGCGGGGCTGATCGTGAAAATAGTCGTAGATCCGCCGCGCCGTCTCGTCGCTGACGCCCGGCACATGGGCGAGATCGGCGAGCGAGGCACGCTCGATCGCCTTGAGGGTGCCGAAATGCCGCAGCAGCGCGCGCTTGCGCGCCGGCCCGACGCCCGGGATTTCCTGCAGACCCGCCTCACGGATGTCGCGCTTGCGCCGCGCCCGATGCGACCCCACCGCGAACCGGTGCGCCTCGTCGCGCAGCCGCTGCACGAAATAGAGCACCGGGTCTCGCAGCGGCAGCCGGAACGGCTCGCGGCCCGGCACGTAGAATGTCTCCCGCCCGGCGTCGCGGTCGGGCCCCTTGGCGATGCCGACCAGCGGCACCCCCGCAACGCCCATCTCGCGCAGCATCTCCTGCACCGCCGCCAGCTGCCCCGGCCCGCCGTCGATCAGCACCAGATCCGGCCACGGCGATTCGGCAGACTCGTCTGCACTGTTTTGGTCGGTCGTGGAAACGTCGGTTCCGTCTTCCCGTCTCTCGTCGTCCGGAGGGGCCTCTCCCCTCGTCTCTTCCACCTCTCCCCGCTTGCGGGGAGAGGTCGGATTCGATGCCGCAGGCATCGAATCCGGGTGAGGGGGCGTCTCCTCCGACACCGAAGCGCCGCCACCCCTCGGCCCGACCCTCTCCCCGCCAGCGGGGAGAGGGAGAGCCGGCGCCTCTCCCGTGGCCGAGGCCGAGTCGGCCCCCGAAAAAGATCCCCCCTCCTCCAGCAAGCGCTTGAAGCGGCGCTGAAACACCTCGCGCATCATGCCGAAGTCGTCGCCCGGGGCGATGTCGGTCGAGCGGATGTTGAATTTTCGGTACTGGCTCTTGCGGAACCCGTCCGGCCCGGCGACCACCATCACCCCGACCGGGTTCGAGCCCTGGATGTGGCTGTTGTCGTAGATCTCCACCCGGCGCGGCGGGCGCGGCAGCCCGAACGCCGCGGCGAGCGCCTCCAGAAGCCGCTGCTGCGACGCCGTCTCGGCGAGCTTGCGGCCCAAGGCTTCGCGCGCGTTGGCGAGCGCGTGGTCGACCAGCTCCTTCTTCTCGCCGCGCCGCGGCACCGCGACCTCGACCTTGTGCCCGCTCTTGAGCGACAGCGCGTCGGCGAGCAGGCGGCACTCCTCGATGTCGTGCGACAGCAGGAGGAGCCGCGGGCACGGCTTGTCGTCGTAGAACTGGGCGAGGAAGGCGGCGAGCACCGCCTCCGGCGCGAGCGTGCGGTCGGCCTTCGGATAATAGGCGCGGTTGCCCCAGTTCTGCCCGGCGCGGAAGAAGAAGACCTCGACGCAGACGAAGCCGCCCTCCTGGTGGAGCGCGAAGACGTCGGCCTCCTCGACGCCGCGCGGATTGATGCCCTGGTGCGACTGCACCATCGCGAGCGCCGCGAGCCGGTCGCGCAGCACGGCGGCGCGCTCGAAGTCGAGCGTTTCGGCGGCGGCGTCCATTTCGCGCGCGAGCTCCTCCTTCACCGCCCGGCTCTTGCCGGACAAGAAGGCCTTCGCCTCGGCGACCAGCCCGGCATAGTCGGCCTCGGAGATTTCGCCGGTGCAGGGCGCCGCGCACCGCTTGATCTGGTGCAGCAGGCACGGCCGGGTGCGGCTCTCGTAGACGGAGTCCGCGCACGAGCGCAGCAGGAAAGCGCGCTGCAGCGCGGTGATGGTGCGGCCGACGGCGCTCACCGCCGCGAACGGCCCGAAATAGGCGCCGGCCCGGTTGCGCGCGCCGCGGTGCTTGACGATCTGGGCCGGCAGGCCGTCGTCGCTGATCAGGATGTAGGGAAACGACTTGTCGTCGCGCAGCAGCACGTTGAAGCGCGGCCGCAAACGCTTGATGAGGTTCGCCTCGAGCAGCAGCGCCTCGGTCTCGGTCGCGGTGGTGACGAACTCGAGCGAGACGGTCGCCGCCACCATCCGGGCGATGCGGGTCGAGAGGCCGTTCGGCCGGGCATAAGACGTCACCCGCCGGCGGATGTCCTTGGCCTTGCCGACATACAGAACCTCGCCATCGGCGCCGAACATGCGGTAGACGCCGGGCGCGGTCGGCGCGAGCCGGGCATGCCGCAGGATCACCGCCCGCCCCGCCCCCAGGCTGCCCGGCGCCACCGGCGCGTCGAGATCGACGTCGGACAACTCGGGCAGGCCGGCGGCCACATCCTCGGTCTCGTCCTCGGTCCCCTCTTCGATCCCGTCCTCGGTCTCGGGAGCGGGCGCGGTCTCGTCCGCCGAAACGGTCGGGTCCGGGATGTCGGTCGGCTTCTGCATGGGCGTCATATGGCATGGCCGGGCGCGCGTTGCGACGGGGTTCGTGCCGAACGTTCGCGCAGCGAGGCCGACCGCACCGGCAGCGCATTACCACCCGGCAAATGCCCGCTCGCGAGTCGGAACGGCGGTTTCGGGCCCGCGTTGAGTCGGCGTTGTTCACGGAGTACCCCGCCATGGCCCCGCGTGCGAACTGGAAAGGTCATCTCCGCCTGTCGCTGGTCTCGTGCCCGGTGGCGCTCTATCCCGCAACCTCCGACAGCCAAAAGGTGCGTTTCCACCTGATCGATCGCGAGACCGGCCACCGCATCCGCATGCAGAAGGTCGATGCCGAGACCGGCGACCCGGTCGAGCCCGGCGACATCGTGCGCGGCTACGAGACCGACGACGGGTTCGTCGAGATCACCGACGAGGATTTGTCCTCGATCGCGCTGGACAGCTCGCGCACCATCGACATCACCCGCTTCGTGCCGCGCAGCGAGATCGACGACCTCTACAATGTGCGGCCCTATTACATCGTGCCGGACGGTGCGGTGGGCCAGCAGGCCTTTGCGGTGATCCGCGAGGCGATCCGGCAGCACGACATGGTGGCGCTCGGCCGCGTGGTCTTGTCCACCCGCGAGCACGTCATCGCGCTCGAGCCGCGCGGCAAGGGTTTGCTCGGCACGCTGCTGCGCTACCCCTACGAGGTGCGCGACGAGCGCGACTATTTCGACGACATCCCCGAGGAGAAGACGCCGAAGGAGATGATCGCGCTGGCCGGCCACATCATCGAGACGATGAAGGGCGACTTCTCACCCGACGAGCTCGAGGACCGCTACGAGACGGCGCTGCGCGAGCTGATCGAGCGGAAGGCGGGCGGCGAGACGATCACCCCGCAAAAGAGCGAGCAGCCGGCCAAGGTGGTGAGCTTGATGGATGCGCTCAAGCGCAGCATCGCCGCGCAGGACGACGGCGGATCGGGCTCTTCGGGATCGGGATCCCGGGAGGCCGGCTCCGGCGGGCGGAGCAAGGCGCCGGCATCCCGCAGCGCGTCGGGCTCACGGGCGAAATCGTCG
The DNA here is from genome assembly GCF_000293785.1 of Rhodovulum sp. PH10. Lineage (GTDB taxonomy): Bacteria > Pseudomonadota > Alphaproteobacteria > Rhizobiales > Xanthobacteraceae > Rhodoplanes. Next base: position 18,713 of record NZ_AKZI01000132.1, read on the forward strand.
CGCGGCCGCGCGTCGTCCCGCTCCGGCCAGACCCGGCGCAAGGCCGGGTGAGCCGGGTGATATGACGGGCGCCGCGGGGAAACGCTCCTGGGCATGGACTCCCGGGTCCCCGCTTTCGCGGGGACGAGCGGAGCCAATGCACTTGCGCGGCGGAGCCGATGGCTCGTGTGCCGCGCCGCCGTACTGCGCTACTTCGCCGCCTGAAACAGCTCGGTGGTCTCTTCGAGCTTCGCCGTCTGGTAGCTGCGGCCCGACGAATCGCGGTGATAGGCCTCGATCCGCTCCACCTCCTCGCGCGATCCGAAGATCAGCGCGATGCGCTGGTGCAGTTTTGTCGGCTTCACCTCCATGATGCGGTCCTGGCCGGTGGTGGCGATGCCGCCCGCCTGCTCGGCGATCATGGCAATCGGGTTCGCCTCGTACATCAGCCGCAGCTTGCCCGGCTTGCCGGGGTCGCGGGTGTCGCGCGGATACATGAACACGCCGCCGCGAATCAGGATTCGGTGACAGTCGGCGACCAGCGAGGCGATCCACCGCATGTTGAAGTCCTTGCCACGCGGACCCGGCTTGCCCTGCAGGCACTCGTCGACATAGCGCTTCACCGCCGGCTCCCAGAACCGCGCGTTGGAGGCGTTGATGGCGAATTCCTGGGTGGTCGGCGGCATCTTGATGCGCGGGTGCGTCAGCACGAACTCGCCGAGCACCGGATCGAGCGTGAAGCCGTGAACCCCGGTTCCGACCGTGATGACCAGCATGGTCGAGGGTCCGTAGATCGCGTAGCCGGCGCATACCTGCTTGACGCCCGGCTGGAGGAAATCCTCCGGCCGCGGCTCGACGCCCGGATTGGGCGCGCGCAGAATCGAGAAGATGCTGCCGACCGGCGCGTTGACGTCGATATTGGAGGAGCCGTCGAGCGGATCGAACAGCAGGAGATATTTTCCGCGGGGATAGCGCGCCGGGATCGCCCACGGCACGTCCATCTCCTCGGACGCCATGCCGGCGAGCTGGCCGCCCCACTCGTTCGCCTTGACGAACAGCTCGTTGGCGATGACGTCGAGCTTCTGCTGCTGCTCGCCCTGCACGTTGATGCTGCCGGCGGCGCCGAGCGCCCCGCCGAGCGCGCCGTTCGAGACCCGCCGGGCGATCGCCTTGCAGGCGAGACCGACGTCGATGATCAGCGCGCTGAAATCACCGGTCGCCTCCGGAAACCGGCGGCGCTCCTCGATCAAGAATTGTGAAAGCGTCGTGTGATCGGCGAGCATCGGTCTCTCCTGATCGAAACTGGAACGAGCGCCGTGCGGCGGGGTGCCGTTCCCCTTCGCGCCAGCGCCCCAACTCACTGCGGTACGAAGCACATTCTCCATGCGAACCGGTCCATTTCGCGACGAGAAGGCGCTCCTCCAATCCACGACGAGCAGGCTGCACGGGGGGAAAGCCGAGGGGGCATCATTGCTGCCGCCACGCGGACCGTGGTCGGCTTCGCTCGCTCGCGTTCGTGAATTTATAGTCCCGGGATCGCACGAAAACCACGATGATATTTGATCACGATCAAAAATGGTCTCGCTCGCCGGATCGTGACCGCAAGTAGGCCTCGGCCCTGCAGCGCGAGGCCGAGGCGGCAGAGGCGGTCGGCGACCGCCTCCGGCCGAAAGACGCCCGAAGGATGCGGGCGCAGACCGCCGATCAGGCGGTGGCGCCGGCCTCGCCGGGGCTTTTCGCCGCACCGTCGCCGCCCCGCTCGCCGGTCCGCCCGGCCTCGCCCGCCGGCGCGCGGGCCTCGCCGGTCTCGCCGGTCTCGCGCGCCTCGCCCGCGTCCGAGATCGCCGCGTGTGATTCCGCGAGGCCACTCCAGAACTCGCGATGCGTGCGGAAGAACTCGTCCGCCACCTCGAACTGCGGGAAGGCGCCGGTCGGATACACCTTCATGGTCCAGTTCGGCCGCGACTTCAGGATGCGCGCATAGGAGAAGTCGGTGAAGTCGCCGCGCACGCCGTGCGTCATCAGCACCGGCACGCGAAGCTGCTCGTAGACGCGGGTGATGTCCTTGCTGAACAGATAGCCGCCGACGAAGTAAAACGGCGCGTGCTCGGCTCCCGGCTGGTGCGAGGTGAGGTAACAATAGTCCCACAAGCCCTCGTCGATGGCCTTCGACCCCCAGGTCTTCTCGAGATAGTAGCGGGCCGAGACGCGGGTGTTGAGGAGATCGAACACCGCCCGTCCCCACACCGGGAAGGAGAACGCCCCGTACAGCACCGGCATGCCGCGGTTGCTCTCCGGCGCTCCGTAATACGGCCCGCGCGAATCGAGCCCGGTGGGGCTGACGAGGGCGATGCTGCGGAACTCGCCGGGCGCCTCGACCGCGGCGCGGGCGAGGAACTCCGACGACAGCGACAGCGCCAGCGCGTCGATCGGCCCGTCGCCGTGGATGCGGCGGATCTCGTCGATCATCGTGTGGATGGCGTCGGTCATCAGCCGCGGCGTGTAGTCGCGCGGGCTGCGCTCGGAAAAGCCGAAGCCCGGCAGCTCGAGCGCGTAGACGGTGCGCTCGCGCATCGCCCGCTCGTAGATCGGCTTCACCTCGTAGGCGGAGGCCGCGGCGTTGATGCTGTGGATCAGCAGGAGCGGCGGCAGCGTCTCGCCGGCGCGCTTCGCCGCGGCGTCGCCGGCGGCCGGGCCGGCCGTGTAGTAGGACAGCCGGCCGGCGATGCCGTCCATGTCGCGCTGGTCGCCCGGCAGGGCGGGCGGCAGGCGCAGCTTGTGCGGGATGAACAGCGCGCTCGCGCCGATCCAGCCGAGCGCGGCCACCGCCGGCGCCACCGCGAGGCCGCGCAACAGCCCGCTGCCCGAGCCGCGTGCGTCACGCCGTGAAGAGGTTCGTCGATCGATCATCGTGTGGGCAACCCTGTCGAGACGGCGCGGAACGCGCCCGGAGATCACCGCCTCAACGTCCGTCGCCGGCGATTGGTTCACCTTCGGGAACTTTTGCGGGAGCGGGCGCCCCGAGCACAGGCTGCTCCCTCTCCCCGGCTACGGGCCGCTCGCGGGAGAGGCGACACGCAGAACGCCGAAGTGTTTCGACCGGCACCGCCCCACACTCCGCTCGTTCCCGCGCAAGCGGGAATCCAGGATCCTTTCCGTAGAACTCTGGGTCCCCGCTTTCGCGCTACGGCATGCACACAAGAGCAAAAAAGCGCGGGATTGCGGTGAGAAAGGTGGAATTCGCCAAGAACTCCGCCGTCATCGCCGGGCTTCGACCCGGCGATCCATCACATTGAATTAAAAACTGTTTTCTGATTTTTGATGGATGCGCGGGTCGAGCCCGCGCATGACGGACGCATGTAATAGAGGTGACGGTCCGCCGGACCGGCAACCGCGTCGAACAACCGTCTCAGGAGGCGTAGAGGTCCTTGTTCTGCTCGCGAAGGACGTTCTTCTGCACCTTGCCCATGGTGTTGCGCGGCAGCTCGTCGACGAACAGCACCCGCTTCGGCAGCTTGAATTTCGCCAGCCGCCCGTCGAGCGCCGACAGGATCTCGGATTCGGTCACCGTGGCATCCGGCGCCTTCACCACCACCGCGGTGACGCCCTCGCCGAAATCGGCGTGCGGGCAGCCGATCACCGCCGATTCCACCACGCCCGGAAGGACGTCGATCTCGCTCTCGACCTCCTTGGGATAGACGTTGAAGCCGCCGGTGATGATGAGATCCTTCGCCCGCCCGACGATGTGGACATAGCCGGCGAGATCGATTTTTCCGACGTCGCCGGTGATGAAGAAGCCGTCGGGGCGGAATTCCGCCGCGGTCTTCTCCGGCATCCGCCAATAGCCGGCAAACACGTTCGGGCCCTTCACCTCGAGCACGCCGATCTCGCCCTGCGGCACCGGCTGGCCGGTCTCGGCATCGGCGACCCGCACCTCGATCTCCGGCAGCGGGAACCCCACCGTGCCCGGGACACGGTCGCCGTCATAGGGGTTCGAGGTGTTCATGCCGGTCTCGGTCATGCCGTAGCGCTCGAGGATGGCGTGGCCGGTGCGCTCCCGAAACGCCTCGTGGGTCTCGGCCAAGAGCGGCGCCGAGCCGGAGGTGAACAGCCGCATGTGCGCCGTGAGTTTCTTGTCGAACTTCGGATGCGTCAGCAGGCGCACGTAAAAGGTCGGCACGCCCATCATGGTGGTGACGCGCGGCAGCGCCGCGACCACCTGATCGGCGTCGAACTTCTGCATCCACAACATCGAGCCGCCGGCCAGCATCAGCACCAGCGCCGCGGTGAACAGGCCGTGCGTGTGATAGATCGGCAGCGCGTGCAGCAGCACGTCGTCCTTGGTGAAGCGCCAGTACTTCACCAGCGTGTCGGCATTGGAGACGAGATTGCGATGCGTCAGCATCGCCCCCTTGGAGCGGCCGGTGGTGCCCGAGGTGTAGAGAATGGCGGCGAGGTCGGTCGGCTCGCGGACGACGTCGGTGAAGCTCGTGGTCGCCTGCGCGGCGAGCGCCATCAGCGAGCCCCCGCCTTTGGCGTCGAGCGTCTCGAGTGTTGCGCCGTGCGCCGCCGCGACGGGGGCGAGGTTTTCGCGCTTTGCCGGATCGCACACCACCAGCCGCGGCTCGGCATCGCCGATGAAATAATCCAGCTCGGGCACCGTGTAGGCGGTGTTGAGCGGCAGATAGACCGCGCCGGCGCGCGCCACCGCGAGAAACAGCATCAGATTGTCGGGCGACTTCTCGACCTGCACCGCCACCCGGTCGCCCGGCACCACGCCGAGCCGCACCAGCGCATTGGCGAGCCGGGCGGTGCGCGCCAGCATGTCGCCATAGGTGATCCGCTCGCCGGCGGGGGTCTCGATCAGCGTCTTGCCGGGAGAGGGAATGCGGGCACGGACGAGAGAGAACAGGTTTCCGGACATTTGCGAGTTCCGAGGTTTCTTGCACGACACGACGGACGGCGGAATGAACGACGGGCGCGGCGGCGCCGCGTCCGGCATCATGGCGGGACGCCGCCCGGCGATCCATCCTGCAAGCCTCGCACGGGGTTCTTTTCCCGCGCAACACATGTCGGAGAGCGGTCCGGCGTCGGACCACGGCCACGCGGGAGGCTTTCACCTCGGACGCGCGAGGTTTTATGATGCTGCCGTCCCGACCGAGCGAGGGGTACCGAGCGAGGATTCGTGCACACACCCGGCAAATATCCGAGATCGTCGCACGAACGGGGCGGCCGCCCGGCCCGTGCCGGCCTCGACGACGAGGCGGCCGCGGTCGCCTCGCTGCTGGCCGCAGCGCCCGGAGCCCGCTCCGATCCCGCCGCCACCGAGGCCGCGGTGATGGAGGCGCTCGCGCTCGCCCCGGAAAACGTCGAGGCGCGGCTCGCCGCCTACCGGTTCTATTTCTTCGACCACCGGTTCGCCGAAGCCTTGCCGCATGCGGCGGCGCTCGTCGTCGCGATGGCGCGGCGGCTCAATGTCGCGACCGACTGGCGGGAGGTCCGGCCCGCGGACGCGGAGTTCTCCGCGGTCGAGGAGACGCCGAGCCTTTATCTGCAGGCGCTGGTCGCCTTCGGCTACGGCAATCTGCGGCTCGGCCGCACGGCGGAAGGGATCGAGGCGCTGGAGAAGGTGAAGGACCTCGATCCGACCGACCGCTTCGCCGCCCGCCGCTTGCTCGCGCTGGTCGCCGCGGGTGCGCCGGGCGACGACGACTGACGCCGACCTCGCACGAACGCTACGGCATGCACACAAGGGCAAAAAAGCGTGGGATTGCGATGAGAAAGGTGGAACTCGCCAAGAACTCCGCCGTCATCGCCGGGCTTCGACCCGGCGATCCATCGTATTGAATTTAAAATTGTTTTTTATTTTTGATGGATGCGCGGGTCGAGCCCGCGCATGACGGACGCATGCAATAGAGGTGATGTGTGCATGCCGTGGCGCACGAACGGGCAGAGAGTTCGACCTCGTCCAGAGGAGCACTCCGCAGGAGTGCGTCTCGAAGGACGAGGGCACGGAGGCTGGCGCGGTATGGACCTCATCCTTCGATGACGGCCGCTTCGCGGCCCCTCGGGATGAGGTCGTAGTGTCCCACCGACGGCCTCACCGGGCCGTCTGGGTCTCCGCCGCCGCCCTGCCCGACACGGATTTGCCGATCTCGGCTTTCGCAGCATCGGCTTTCGCAGCGTCGGCTTTCGCAGGCGCGGCCGTGCCGGCATCGCGCGTCGCAGGCTCGCCCCCGACGCCTCCGGTCTTGCCGAGATCCGCCTTGCCCGCCTCGGCCCCGCCGGCGGCCGCATCCGCGCCGTCCCCGACCACCGGTGCCGGCGCGGCGATCGCCTTCGACGCGGGCGCCGCCAGCGCCGGCGTCTCCGCCCTGCCCTTGTCCTTGCCCTTGCCCGGTGCGGCGCCGTCCTTGTCCTTGCCCTTGTCCGCCTTTCCGGTGGCGACCAGCGCCTTGCTCGGGCGGGCGAGCTTGCGCACCGGGTTCGCGGCGATCACCACCCGCGTCTCGGCATAGGCCTCGTGGTTCTGCTCGATGTCGCCGAGGTCGTAGAGATAGTTGACCATCAGCCCGAACGACTGGGCGCGGCCGCGCTCGGAGAGGTCGGCCGGCCAGTTCACCCGCTCGAGCCTGGCGCCGTTGCCGAGATGGAAGCGGGCGACCGAATCGGCCGGCCGGCCCTTGCGGTCGCGGGCGTTCATGTAGAAGGTCGCGCCGGCCCGCATCATCGGCTCGCGCAGCTCGTCGAGCGTGGGCTTGCTCTCCCACCAGCCGTCCTCGTCGAGCCGGGCGAGCGCCACCCGGTCGGCCTCCGAGAAGCTCTGCGACTCCGGGTTCGCCCGCTCGCGCTTCAGCCACGCACCGAAATTCGGCGCCGGCGACAGCGTGACGAAGGTGGTGAGGCGCGGAAAGTCGCGGGTGATCTCCGACACCACCTGCTTGATCAGGAAGCTGCCGAACGAGATGCTGGCGAGCCCGCGCTGGCAGTTGGAGATCGAGTAGAACACCGCGGTGGTCGCCCGCTCCGGGTCGATCGGCTCGCGCTCGGCGGCGAGGATCGGCCCGATCGCGCCGGGAATTTCGCGGGTCAGCGCCACCTCGACGAAGATCAGCGGCTCGTCGACCAACGCCGGATGGAAGAAGGCGTAGCAGCGCCGGTCCGGCGGATCGACCCGGGCGTGCAGGTCGCTCCAGTCGCGGATCTGGTGCACCGCCTCGTAGCGGATGATCTTCTCCAGCACCGCCGCCGGGGTCGACCAGTCGATCCGCCGCAGCACGAGAAAACCGCGGTTGAACCACGAGGCGAACAGGTGCCGGAAGTCGGCGTCGATCGGGTCGAGATCGGGCCGGCGTGCCATCGCCGCGAGCAGGTGCTCGCGCATCTTGACGAGCGACGCGGTGCCGTGCGGCGCGAGGTTGAGGCGGCGAAAGAGCTCCTGGCGGCGTGGCTCGGCGGCGAGGTGCAACTCGTGCGAGGTGGCGTCGGTCTGCGCCACCGCCCAGGCGGCGATCGCTGCCTCGAGGCGGGCCCGGTCGGGGCCGAAGCGCTCCAGCAGCGCCTCGAAGAAGGCGATCCGCGGGCCGGTCTTGAGCTCCTCGTAACGCTGGAGAATTTCGCGTGCGAGGGCGGTGCCGGAGGCCTCGCCGCGGCCCGACAGCAGGCTGTCGCAGAGGTCCACCAGGGTCTCGGAGCGGGTCTGGCTCGGCGGCTCCCGCCGGCGCTCCAGAAGCGAGCGCCCGCGCTCGCTGATGGTGGTCAGCAGCTCGCCGAAGAAGGAGGTGTTCATCGTCCTGGTCCCATCAGAGTATCCGGTAACCACGTGGCGATCTCCGGGACGATGCACAAGATCACCAGCCCGACCACCATGCACGCCACATACGGCAGCGCACCGAGAAGGATGGTGCGGGTCGGCACGTCCGGCGCGATCGCGTTCACGACGAACAAATTGAGCCCGACCGGCGGCGTGATCAAGCCGATCTCCATGTTGAGGGTGACGATCACCCCGAACCACACCGGGTCGAACCCGGCGTCCTTGATGATCGGCAGCAGGATCGGGCTGGTCATCAAGATGATGCCGGCGGGCGGGATGAAACAGCCGGCGACCACCAGGAAGACGTTGATCAGCCCCATCAGCACCCAGCGATTGACCTCGAGCGCGGCGATCGACTGGGCGAGCGACTGGGTGATGTAGAGCGAGCTCAGCATGTAGCCGAACAGCACCGAGGTGCCGATGATCATCAGGATCATCACCGACTCGCGGGTGGTGTCGCGCAAAATGCGCCACCAGTCGGCCGGCCGCCACATGCGGTAGATGACGAGCGCCAGCACGACGCACATGGCGGCGCCGACACCGGCGGCCTCCGAGGGCGTCGCCACCCCGCCGTACAGCACGTACATCACGCCGCCGACGATCGCCATGAAGGGCAGCACCTTCGGCAGCGCCGCCAGCTTGTCGCGCATCACGTAGCGCCGCGAGAACTCGCGCCGGCGCGGCGCCCAGCGCCAGACGTAGAAGATCGTCCAGGCCATGAAGAGCGTGGTCAGCATCAGCCCCGGCAGGACGCCGGCAAGAAACAGCCGGCCGATCGAGGTCTCGGTGGCGATGCCGTAGAGGATCAGCGTGATCGACGGCGGGATGAGAATGCCGAGCGTGCCGCCGGCGCAGATCGAGCCGGTCGCGACCTCGTCCGGATAGCCGCGCTTGCGCATCTCCGGAATGCCCATCTTGCCGATCGCCGCGCAGGTGGCGGGCGAGGAGCCGGTGAGCGCGGCGAACAGCGCGCAGGCGCCGAGATTGGAGACCACGAGCCCGCCCGGCACCCGATAGAGCCAGCGGTCGAGCGCCTCGTAGAGGTCGCGGCCGGCGGGCGAGGAGCCGATCGCCGCCCCCATCATGATGAACATCGGAATCGACACCAGCGTGAAGTCGTGCAGCCCCGAATAGATCGTCTCGGCGACGACCAGGAGCGAGTCGATCCCCTGGAACGCGATCAGCCCGCCGATGCCGACCACGCCGAGCGCGAAGGCGACCGGCGCGCCGGTGAGCAGCACGGCGACGGTGGCGACCAGGACGATCAGGCCTTGCATGGCGATGCTCAAATTCCGCCTCCCTGGGCCGGATCGATGCCGAACGGCTCGTCCCGCCCGGTGACGAGCGCGACGAGATCGGCGACGTATTGCAGCGTCAGCAGGCCGAGGCCGATCGGCATCGCCGCATAGGGAATCCACAGGCGCACCCGCCACATCGATTCCGATTCCCAGCCGCCCGCCCACGCCTCGTGCCACAGGTCGTAGGCCAGCACGGTGACGGTCGCGGTGAAGGCGAGCGACAGCACCGTCGCCACCAGCGCCAGCCAGAACCGCGCTCTCCCCGCGATCATCAGCGGCACCAGATCGACCGCGACGTGGCCCTTGGTCATCAGCACGTAGGGCGCGCCGACGAAGGTCGCGCCGACCAGGCCGAAGGTGACGAAATCGGTCTGCCAGATGGTCGTCTCGCCGAGCACGTAGCGGACGAACACCATCTGACACACGACCACCACGGCGGCGACGATCAGCGCCGCGGCGGCGATCCCGCTCGCCAGCGAGAGCGCCCGCACCGCGGACAGGAACACATCGAGGGGGCGTCCTCGGTCGAGGCGGGGTGTCATGCGTCGTCGTCTTCCGTGTCACGGCCGCCGCGGTCCGGGTCCGCCGCCTCCCCGCGACGGGAGACGGAGCGGCTGCGGCGTCCGGTGATCGCGACGAGGGAAAAAAGCCCCGGCTCGGAGGCGAGCCGACGCCAACAGTTGCAGACGCCATCCTTCGCAGATGCGCCCCTTGCAGACGCGGAGCCTCGCAGGCACCGCCCCTTGCAGATGCGGTGGAGGCCCGGCTCGTGCGGCCCCTCCCCGCTCCTGCCGGAGCGGATCAGGGAGAGCGACATCCCGCACGAGCCCGCCCCGCAGGGCAAGCGCGCCGCAGGCCCGGCGGCCTACTTCACCGCCAGCGCCTGCTCGATCAGCTGCTTGCCGTCCGGCACCTCGTCGGCGAACTGCTCGTAGGAGCTCTCCTTGGCGACCTTCAGCCAAGCGTCGTACTCCTCCGGCGTCAGCGTCACGACCTCGACGCCGTTCTCCTTGAAGGCGTCGACCATCTTGTCGTCGAACTCCGAGCTCGCCTTGCGGAAATAGGCCTCGGCCTTCTTGCCGGCGGCCTTCACCGCCTTCTGCTGCGCCTCGTTCAGCTTGTCGAAGTTGCGCTTCGACATCAGCACCGGCTCGTACATGAACCACAGTGCGTTGTCGCCCGGCGCGGTGATGCATTTGAGCTGCTCGTAGAGACGGAACGAGACGAAGCTCGAGGTCGAGGTGTCGGTGGCGTCGGCGACGCCGGTCTGCAGCGCGTTGTAGGTCTCGCTGCTCGGGATCGTCACGATCGAGGCACCGGCCTTCTGCCACATCGCCGCGAACGTCTTGCCGGCCGAGCGGAACTTCAGGCCGGCGACGTCCTCCGGCTTGCGGATGCAGCCGTTCTTGCCGCCGAACGCGCCGGCGAGCCAGGCGTCGGCCAGCACGATCACGCCGGCGTCCTCGATCTTCTTGCGGATCGAATCCATGAAGGGCGAGGCGTCGAGCCGTTCCGCCCGCGCGTGGTTGCGCACCAGGCCCGGCATCAGCGTGGCGCCGAAGGCGCGCACCTTGCCGCTCGCATAGTCGAGCGGCAGCGAGCTGATGTCGAGCTGGCCGCGCACCATCGCGTTCCACTGGTCGTGCGGCTTGAACAGCGAGGCGCCGGGATAGACCTGCATGTCGAGCCCGACATCGGCGGCCTTCACCTCGCGGGCGATCAGCTGCACCATTTCGTCCCGCGCGTCGCCCTTGCCGCCGGGAAATTGGTGCGACGCACGCAGCGTCACCGTCTCGGCCTGCGCCGCGCGCGGCGCGCCCCCGAGCACGAGCGCGACCGCTGCCGCGGCCGCGAACACTCCGAGCCTGTCCATTCCGTCCTCCTTCGCGTTTCCTCGCCGTTCGGTTTTGTTTTTTGCCGGCGCACCTATGGAAGGGCATCGCGGCGCTCTTGTCGAGGCTCTTGTCAAACGGCGGCAAACGCGGAACACAGGAGGTCCCGGCCGGGCTTTCGGGTGCTCGCCGGCACGACCGCAGGGCGCGGCGGTGCGCCGCCCGGCCCGCATCCCCCGCACCGAAAACGACAACACCGACAGCGAGAGCGAGACCCGCGCCATGAAGGCGTCCCCTTCCGAGAGCGAACCGTCCGGCACCGCCCGGCTCCTCCAGGCCGGCGTGCTGCTGTGGCTCGCCGGCATCGGCCTGCGGCTGACCATTCTGGCGGTGCCGCCGGTGATCCCGCTGATCCGCGACGACCTCTCGCTGTCGGCCACCGAGATCGGCGTGCTCACCGGCATCCCGGCGGTGCTGTTCGCGCTCGCGGCGATTCCCGGCTCGCTTTTGATCGCCCGCTTCGGCGCGCTGACGACGCTGCTCGTCGGGCTGCTCGCGACCGCGGCGGGCTCGGCCTTTCGCGGCATCGCCCCCGACATCTGGTTCCTCTATGCGGCGACCGTCGTGACCGGCTTCGGCGTCGCGGTGATGCAGCCGGCGCTGCCGCCGCTGGTGCGCGCCTGGATGCCGCAGAAAATCGGCTTCGGCACCGCGGTCTATGCCAACGGGCTTCTGATCGGCGAGGTGTTGCCGGTCGCGCTGACGCTGCCGCTGATCGTGCCGCTGACCGACGGCGGCTGGCGCGGCCCGTTCCTCGCCTGGGCGGCGCCGTGCGTGGTGTTCGCGGTCGTGATCCTGCTGTTCGCGCCGGGCCGGCGGGCGGCGGCGGGCGCCAGCGGCTTCGCCAGCAACCGCAAATGGTGGCCGGACTGGAACAGCGGCCTTCTTTGGCGGATCGGCATCATGTTCGGCACCGTCAACGCGATGTACTTCACCATCAACGCCTTCGTGCCCGACATCCTGGCCCGCACCGGGCGCGACGATCTGATCAGCATCACGCTGACCGCGCTCAATGTCGGCCAGCTGCCGGCCTCGCTGCTCCTCCTCGTGTTCGCCGGCCGGCTGGTGCGCAAGGTGTGGCCCTACGTCGCCTGCGGCGTCGGCGCGGTGGTCGCCATTCTCGGCATCATGTTCGGCCCGCCGAGCGTGGTGATCGCCTGCGCCCTCCTCAACGGCTTCGTCGATGCCGGCGTGCTGATCCTGATCTTCGCGCTGCCGCCGCTGCTCGCGAAACCCGAGGACGTGCATCGGCTCGCCGCCGGCATGTTCACCATCAGCTATTCCTGCGCGGTGATCACGCCGATCCTGTCCGGCCTCGCCTGGGATTTGTCCGGCGAGCCGCTCGCGGCCTTCGTGCCGGTGCTGCTCGGCGGCGTGGTGCTGATCGTGCTCGCGCCCGGCATCGGCGGGGTGGCGCGGGCGAGCCGGGACGTCCACGCCTGAGGCGGCGCGCCGTGGCCGGGGTTTTTCGCTTCGCGCCGAGCCCGAACGGGCTTCTGCATCTCGGCCACGCGCTGTCGGCGCTCCTCAACGCCGACCTCGCGGAGAGATCCTGCGGCCGGCTGCTGCTGCGGATCGAGGACATCGACCGCACGCGCTGCCGGCCCGAGCTGGAGGCGGCGATCTTTTCCGACCTCGGTTGGCTCGGCACCGCCTGGGAGACGCCGGTGCGGCGCCAGTCCGAGCATTTCTCCGACTACCGGCAAGCGCTGCAAAAGCTCGACGCGATGGGGCTCGTCTATCCGAGCTTCGAGAGCCGCGCCGAGATCGCCAGACTGGTTTTCGCCCGCGACACTGAAGGAGATTGGCCGCGCGATCCGGACGGCACGCCGCTCTATCCGGGCGACGCCAAGAGCCTGTCGCGCGCCGAGCGGGAAGCCCGCATCGCCTCGGGCGCCCCCTATGCGCTGCGGCTCGACATGGCGGCCGCCCTCGCCCGGCTCGGCGAGACCGGAAAAACCCTGTCCTGGCGCGAGCGCGGCGAGGCGGAGGACGACACCGTCAGCGAGGTTCCGGCAAATCCGGCGGCATGGGGCGACGTGGTGCTCGCCCGCAAGGACGTTCCGACCAGCTACCACCTCGCGGTGGTGGTCGACGACGCCGCCCAAGGCGTCACCGAGGTGGTGCGCGGCCGCGACCTCTTCCACGCGACCAGCGTGCACCGGCTGCTGCAAGCGCTGCTCGGCCTGCCCGCGCCGAATTATCGTCACCACCGGCTGATCTCGGACGCGGACGGCAAGAAGCTGTCGAAATCGACCGGCGCCACCGCGCTCCGTGCGCTGCGCGAGGCCGGCGCCACCCCTGCCGACATACGCCGGCGGGTCGGGCTCGGCGACGGTTCGTAGCCCGCTCTTGAACGATCATCGAACGCGTGCAGGATGTCGGGGCACGACCTTTCGTCTCCCGCGTCCGAACCCTGCGAGGCGATCATGCGATGTCATCCCGCGTCCCTTTTCGACCCCGTGCCGCGTGCTCCTGCCCGAGCCCCCGGCCGTCCGGCGAAACGGACCCGCTCCGCCACCGTTGCCGCCCTCGCCCTGGCCCTGCCGCTCGTGGGCGTGGCGAACAATCCGGCGGCGGCGGACCCGACCTACAACGGCATGGCGGTGTCGGTGGTGAAGGCCGAGCGCCAGTGCTTCGCCGACACGGTCCGGCTCGCCGGCACCGTGGTGGCGCGCGAGCAGTCGCAGGTGCGACCCGACATCGAGGGCGTGCGGGTGTCGCAAATCCTGGTCGAGCCGGGCGACACGGTGGCCGCGGGGCAGGTGCTGGCCAGGCTCGCCAAGGTCGAGGGGATGAACGCGCCCGCCGCGAGCTTCGTCGTCCAGGCCCCCGTCGCCGGCACGGTCGGGCGGGTGATGACCCGGGTCGGCGCGCTGGTGTCGGTCGCCGGGCCGCCGATGTTCGTGCTGATCGTCGGCGGCGCCTTCGACCTCGAGGTGGCGATCCCCTCCACCCGGATGAGCAGGATCGCGGTCGGCCAGCCGGCCGAGGTCGACGTGATCGGCCAGGACGTGGTGAAGGGCCGGGTGCGCACCGTCGCGCCGGAGATCGACCCGAAGACCCAGACCGGCAAGGCGCGCATCGCCCTCGAGGTCGACCGCCGCATCGACATCGGCACCTTCGGCCGCGCCACCGTGCAGACCGGCAGGAGCTGCGGCACCAGCGTGCCCTTGTCGGCAGTGCTGTTCGGCCCGCTCGGGCCGGTGGTCCAGGTGGTGCGCGACAATCGGGTGGAGACGCGGCCGGTGCCGATCGGCCTCCTCTCGCGCGGAAACGTCGAGATCCGCCAGGGCCTCGACGAGGGCGACCTGGTGGTGCGCCGCGCCGGCACGTTTCTCCGCGAGGGCGACCGGGTGCGCCCGGTGCTCGACGAGACCGCGACCGCGGAGAAGTGACCGCGGAGAGGTGACGCCGCGGCGGCGGCGCGGGAGCCGGACGCCAGCGCGGCGCGGGAACCGGGCGCGGCGCGGGAGCCGGACGAGGAAGCCGGACGCGGGCCGAGAGAAAAAGCTCAGGCGGCCCGCACGTTGTCCAAGAACTTCTCGACCTCGAGCCGGAGGCGGTTGCTCTCGCCGGCGAGCTGGCCGGCGGCGTTCAGCACCTCACCGGAGGCGGCCCCGGTCTCCTCGGCACCGCGGCTCACCTCGCCGATGTGCGCGGCGACCTGGGTGGTGCCGGTGGCGGCCTGCTGGATGTTGCGCGAAATCTCCGACGTCGCGGCGCCCTGCTCCTCCACCGCGGCGGCGATGGCGGCGGCGATCTCGGCGATCTTGCCGATCGTCTCGCCGATCTCCTTGATCGCTGCGACCGATTCCTGGGTGGCCGACTGCATGCCGGCGATCTGGGCGGAGATCTCGCCGGTCGCCTTGCCGGTCTGGGCGGCCAGCGCCTTCACCTCCTGCGCCACCACCGCGAACCCCTTGCCGGCCTCGCCGGCGCGGGCCGCCTCGATCGTCGCATTCAAGGCCAACAAGTTGGTCTGCTCGGCGATGGCGGTGATCAGCTGCACGACGTCGCCGATCCGCGAGGCCGCCTGCGACAGCGCGGTGACGCGCGCGTCGGTCTTCTCGGCCTGCCGCACCGCCTCGTCGGCGATCCGGCTCGACGCCTGCACCTGCCGGCCGATCTCGCCGATCGAGGAGGTCATCTCGTCGGTCGCCGCCGCCACCGCCTGCACGTTGGTCGAGGCCTCGTCGGAGGCGGTGGTCACCGTGCCGGCCATCTGGCGGGTGAGGTCGGCGGTGCGGGTGAGCGTGCCGGCGGTCGCCTCCAGCTCGGTCGCGGCCGACGACACGGTGCCGACGATGCCGCCGACCGCCGCCTCGAAGTCGTGCGCGAGCTTGTGCATGTCGTCGCGGCGCTGCGCGGCGGCGCGCGCCTCGGTCTCCTTCTGCTCGGCCTCGAGCCGGGCGCGGGCGACCGCGTTGGTCTTGAACACCTCGACCGCGTCGGCCATCTCGCCGACCTCGTCGTGGCGCCCGACCCCCGGCACCTCGACGTCGAGCCGGCCGCCGGCCAGCGCCTTCATCGCTTCGGTCATCCGGTGCAGCGGCTTGGTGATGCCGCGCGCCATGATCACAGACACCACCACCGTGATCAGCAGCACGATCGCCGCGGCGATCAGCGAGAAGGTGGTGGCGCTCCATGTCTGCGCATCGAGGTCGTCGATATAGACGCCGGTGGTGACCACCCAGCCCCACGGGGCGAACGCACCGGCATAGGACATCTTCGGCATCGGCTGCGCGACGCCGGGCTTCGGCCAGATGTATTCGAGAAAGCCGCTGCCGTTCTTGCGGGCGAGATCGACCAGCTCGGCGACGATCTTCACGCCGTTCGGATCGGTGAGGCCCGACAAATCCTTGCCGACCAGCTCCGGCTGCATCGGATGCATCAGCATCCGGTTCGACATGTCGGTGATGAAGAAGTAGTCGCCGTTGCCGTAGCGCAGGCCGCGCACCCGCGCCTCGGCGCGACGCTTGGCCTCGTCGAGCGTGATCGTGCCGCGATCGGCGGCCGCCGCCTCCTCCTGCACGAGCGTGAGCACCACCTCGGTGACGTGGGAGAGCTCGATCCGCTTCTGGTCGCGAAGCCCGGATGCGAGCTGATGAGAACCGAGCAAGGCGATTCCGACGAGGCCGAGAAAGCCGAGACCGATCAGAATGTAGATCCGGGTTCCGATCGTCAGCCGAAGCATTGCGGGCATGGTCCCTCCGGGAAAGCATCGAACAGAGACAACGGCGCCGTCCGGTCGCGGACCAGGTTTCATGCGATTTCCGGAATGCGAGAAGAATGTGACGTAGATGATTTAATTGTCCCTTAAATGGACCGCATGATACCTTCACCGCTTTACGAGCCGAAGCGGCTAGCTCTCACCAGGAAAGGCGAGAACGACCCCCTTTTTCGGGCGAGAGTCCGTGCCGGACGGTGCCGGGGCGGCACGCGACGAGAATTCTTCGTCTTTCGTCGAACCCGGCCGCCGGTCGCATGCACGAATCGTCGTTACCGAACGGTTTCACCATCCCGGTGGATCGTATCGGTCCGGACCGTGCACCTGTCTCGAGGAGACCTCCGCATGGACAATCCGATGGGATCGGGCGAGCTCGACCACGAGAAGCCGCCGAAAGCGCCGGCACCGCCGCAGACCGGCTCGGGCACGCCCCAAGTCGGGTCCGGCACCCCGCAGATCGGCTCAGGAACGCCGAACGTGGGCTCGGGCACGCCGAACGTGGGCTCGGGCACCGCGACGCCCAAATCGGGCGGCTGACGCCGGGCGTCGACGTCGGACAACCGACGTCGGACATCCGATGATCGCCCAGGACGACGAAGGCTCGCCCGCCGGCCGGCGGACGAGCCCTTTTTTCGTTTCTCTGCCGACCGTCTTCCGTCAGGCTTCAGACTGTCGTCCGGCCTTCGCCGGCACCCCGACGGCGGCTTCCCGAATGTCAGGGAAACAGCGCGACCTGGCGCAGCCCGGTGTCTTCCGGAAAGCCGAGCATCAGATTCATGTTCTGCACCGCCTGGCCGGACGCGCCCTTGACCAGATTGTCGAGCGCCGCGCCGACGATCGCCCGTCCCGGCACGCGGTCGCGGGCGACCCCGATGAAGGTGAGGTTGGAGCCGCGCACGTGGCGGGTCTGCGGCATCTCGCCGAACGGCAGCACATGGACGAACGGCTCGTCGGCATAGGCGTCGGTGAGGATCGCATAAAGCTCCTCCGCCCCGCGCCCCTCGGTGCCGCGCACATAGATCGTCGAGAGGATGCCGCGGTTCATCGGCACGAGATGCGGCGTGAAGGTCGGCACCACCTTGCGGCCGGCGGCCTTGGAGAACTCCTGATCGAGCTCCGCCATGTGCCGGTGATGGCCGACGCCGTAGGCGTGAAAGCCCTCCGACACCTCGGAGAACAGCATCGCCTCCTTGGCCGAGCGGCCGGCGCCGGTCATGCCCGACTTCGCGTCGATCACGATGGCGTCGAGGTCGATCGCCTTGGCCCGGATCAGCGGCAGCAGCGGGAGCTGGCCGCAGGTGGTGTAGCAGCCCGGATTGGCGACCAGCCGCGCCCCCTTGATCTTCTCCCGATAAACCTCGACCAGCCCGTACACCGCCTCGCGCTGCAGGTCGGGCGCGCGGTGGGCGTGGCCGTACCAGTATTCGTAGGCCGCCTCGTCGAACAGCCGGAAATCGGCCGAAAGGTCGACCACCTTGGTTCGCGGCGCCGCCGCGAGGAGCGTCTCGATCACCGTCTGCGTGGTGCCGTGCGGGAGCGCGCAGAACACGAGGTCGAGCCCGGCGCTCGGCCAGTCGACGTCGTCGATCGAGACGAGCCGCGGCAGCGCATAGGGCGAGAACTGCGGAAACACGTCGCGCACCGCCTGGCCGGCGCGGCGGTCGGCGGTCAGAAGCGCGATGTCGACGCGCGGATGACAGAGCAGCAGGCGCAGGAGCTCGGAGCCGGTATAGCCCGAGGCCCCGAGAATGCCGATATTCGCCTTGTCCGTCATGACTCCGTCCTTCCGTGCGTCGAATGAGGCGCACATCTAATACCGGACCGTCACGACGGAAAGACGCGTCGGCGGCATTCCGGGTCGGCGGTTTCCGCCGGCCCGGCGCCGCACGGGTCGCCGCACGGGGCCACCGCGGGGGCGCGCTACAGCAGCGGATTCCAGTAGATCGGCACGAAGCGATAGCCGTCGCCGTCCTTCTCGACGTGCCCGGTCGAGGGGAACGGGATGTGGAACCCGTGCAGCTTCAGCCGGTCGGCCGCCGCCATGTCGTAGAGGCGCCGCCGGGCTTTTTCGGCCATCGCGCCGTCCATGTCGAAGCGCACCCGCCAGCCGGGATGGCGGATGAACAGCGCCGGGTGGTTCGACACGTCCCCCTGGATCAGCAGCTGGTCGCTTCCCGAGGCGAGCACGAACGAGGTGTGGCCCGGCGTGTGGCCGAAGGTCGGCATCGCGGTGAGGCCGGGCAGAACCTCCTTGTCCATCGCGAACCGGGTCGGCGGCCTGCCGAGCGCATCGAACACCCGCTTGGCGTTGTCGAACGTGCCTTGCAGCGGCGTGCCCTTGGCCTGCGCCGCATTGCCGTCGTCCATCCAAAAGGCCCATTCGGGCTCGGGGACCAGCACCTCGGCATTCGGAAAGGCCGGCTTGCCGTCGGCGCCGACCAGGCCGTTGATGTGGTCGCCGTGGAAATGCGAGATCACCACCGCGTCGACCTGCTCGGCGGTGAGGCCGGTGACCGCCAGATTGGTGTGGAACTGGCCGACCGCCCCCTTGGACTGGGCAAAGGCGCCCGCCCCGTTGCCGGTGTCGATCACCGCGACGCGCGAGCCGAGATTGACCACCATCGGATTGAACACCAGCGTCAGCTCGTCCGGCGGCATGTAGGCGGCTTCCAGCGCGTCGTTCACCGCGTCCATGTCGGCATTGGTGACGAAGCCCTCCGGCAGCGGCATTTTTCGGGCGCCGTCGGTGACCACGGTGACCACCGCGTCGCCGACCGTGTAGCGGTAGAAGCCCGGCGCCTGGGTGCTCGGCTTCGCCGCCTCGGCATGCGCCGGCAGCGCGGCCCCGGCCGCCCCGGCCGCCGCACCCGCGGCACTGCCGGCCAGCATGGTCCTGCGGGTGAGATCGGTCATCGGCTTCTCCTCCGGTTCTGGGATTTCGTTCACGCGCACGCCACACGTCATATGTTGCGCACTTTCGGATACGCTACCCTCCGTTGAACCATTTCAGCCCCATCGCCCCCGGCACCAGCAGAACCGCCGCCCACAGGAACGCCGAGCCGAAATTGGCGATCTGGAACTGCCACCACGGCATCACGAAAATGCCGGCCGCGAGCGGCACCGAGGCGCGCAGCGGCCCGAAGAACCGCCCGATCACGATCGCCAGCACGCCCCAGCGCCGCACGAACGCCTCGCCCTTGGGCAGCATGTCCGGGTGCCTCGACAGCGGCCAGATGTGCGCCACCTTGTCCTTGAAGGTGACGCCGAACCAGTAGGACAGCCAGTCGCCGAGCGCCGCCCCCACCGCGCCGGCCACCCACACCGGCCAGAACTCGAGGCTGCCGAGCCCGATCAGCGCGCCGATGCCGACCAGCGCCGCCCAGGCCGGCACCAAGAGCGACAGGAAGGCGAGCGATTCCGCAAAGGCCAGCGCCCCGACGATCGGCGCCGCCCAGACCTGGTTGACGCGGACGAACTCGATCACGGCATGGGCGTATTGCTCGAACATGGCGGGTCTCACATGGGGAGGCCGTGTGACGGCCGAAAGACACCGCGCCGGCCCGGCCGACGCGGCAGCGTGACGCGCGAGAGGACTTGGCAGTGGGCGACCCGACCGGTCGCCGGTTTCTTCGGTAACACCGAACCGGTCGACGCACGAGGGACGGGGTGGTACAGGTCGTTGCGTGCTTCGGCTCCCGCGGGTCGCATCGTTGATTCCGGAGAGTTCGTTTCGACGCGTTTTGCCGACGAGTTCTGTGATGCCATCGATCGCCACCGGCCGGCCGGATCGCTCCGTGCCGCGGGGTGGGTTTGTGCTGCCCTTCGTCGTGTTCGCCGTCGCCTTCGTGGTGTTCGCGGTGAGCCCGGTCAAGACTCCGTACGATTCACGCTGGTCGATCCATACGGCGGCGAGCCTGCTGCACGGAGAAGGCGGCTCTCTCGGTGCGTATCGGCCGGTGCTCGCGACCAACGATTTCTATGCCATCACGACCTGCCGGGGCGAGCCACGAACGATCTTTCCGATCGGCGTTTCGGTGCTCGCGACGCCGATGGTGGCGATCGCCTCGTTGGTCGCGCCGTCGTTCGAGGAGCGGCTGGCCACCAGCGTTCCGGCGACGTTCGAGAAGGTCGTCGCCTCCTTCTACGGCGCCCTGGCGGTCGCCTTCTTCTTCATGCTGGTGCAAGCGCGTTTCGGCTCGGTGCCGATCGCCGTCACGTCGGCGGCGGTGCTCGCCTTCGGCACCTCCATGTGGTCGATGGCGACACGCGCGCTGTGGCAGCACGGCCCGCTGATGCTGATGCTGACCGTGACGATGCTGCTGCTCGAGCGGTCGAAGCAGAACCCGAAGCTCGCGGGCTTCGTCGGGCTGCCGCTCGCGGCCGCCTTCATCATCCGGCCGACCGCCGCGATCCCGATCGCCGTGCTCGGTTGCTGGTTACTGATCTACAATCGGCGCGCCCTGATCGGCACCGTGCTCGGCGGCCTCGCCGTCGCAGCCGTGTGGTTCGCCTTCAACATCGCCACCTGCGGCAGCCCGATTCCCGACTACTTCCTTCCGGGACGGCTCGACGGCCAGAGCACCTTCGCGGAGGCTTTGGCCGGAAACCTGGTCAGCCCGGCCCGCGGGCTCCTGGTGTTCTCGCCAGTGCTCCTGTTCGCGATCCCTGGCTTCGTTCGCGCGGTGCGGGCGCGGCAGGACCGCGGCCTCGCCCTCGCCTACGGGCTGATCGTGGTGCTCCACTGGATCGCGGTCTCGCACTTCCCTCACTGGTGGGCCGGCCATTCGTACGGACCGCGGTTGATGTCCGACATTCTCCCGTTTCTGGTATATTTCGTGGCGTTCGCGCTGGCCGGCCTCGCGACGCTGCCGCGCCGGAGCCGACGAGCCGCAGCTGCGTGCTTCGGCGTGCTGATGCTCGCGAGCGTGGCCGTCCACCTCGACGGCGCGACCCGCTACGCGGGGTGGAGCTGGAACGTCTTGCCCGAGAACGTCGACGCCGCGCCCGCCCGGCTGTGGGACTGGCGCGATCCGCCGTTTCTGCGGTAGCAAGGCACGCAACCGAATTAATATTCACTTCATCGTCCCGGCAGCACCCGCCCGGGATGCCACATCTTCGCCCGGCGGCGTGGCATAGTGCCGGCACCGATTCGAGAGGTCCGACACAGCCGATGGCCAAGAGCGCATCCAAGAGCAAGAAAGAGTCTCCCGACGACCTTTTTGCCGCCGGCACCGGCGCCGCCCCGCAGGGCGCCGCCCCTTCCGGCCGGGCCGCGGCCCGCGCACAGGGCGAGGCCGCACTGGCGGCGCGCCGCAACGCGGCCGAAGGCACCTACACGGCGCAGGACATCGAGGTTCTCGAAGGGCTCGAGCCGGTGCGCCGCCGACCCGGCATGTATATCGGCGGCACCGACGAGCGCGCGCTGCACCACCTCTTCGCCGAGGTGATCGACAACTGCATGGACGAAGCTTTGGCCGGATTCGCCACCTTCATCGAGGTGTCGATGGAGCCGGACGGCTGGCTGACGGTGACCGACAACGGCCGCGGCATCCCGGTCGACCCGCACCCGAAATTCCCCAAAAAATCCGCGCTCGAAGTCATCATGTGCATGCTGCACGCGGGCGGCAAGTTCGATTCGAAAGTCTACGAGACCTCGGGCGGCCTGCACGGCGTCGGCATCTCGGTGGTCAACGCGCTGTCGGAAACCCTCGAGGTCGAGGTCGCCCGCCAGGGCCAGCTCTACCGCCAGACCTTTTCGCGAGGAAAGCCCACCTCGGGCCTCGAAAAGCCCGGAAAGATCAACAACCGCCGCGGCACGCGGGTGCGCTTCAAGCCGGACGCCCAGATCTTCGGCAAGGCGAAGTTCAGCCCCAAGCGCCTGTTCACGATGACGCGGGCGAAGGCCTATCTGTTCGGGGGCGTCGAGCTGCGCTGGAAGTGCGACCCGAGCCTCGTCGCCGGGCTCGACGGCGTGCCGGCGGAAGAGACCTTCCACTTTCCGGGCGGCCTCAAGGACTATCTCGCCGGCGCGCTCGAGGGCCAGACGCTGGTGCATCCCGACATGTTCACCGGCCAGTCCGGCCGGCCGGGCCAGAACGGCGCGGTCGAATGGGCGGTCGCCTGGACGGCGGACGGCGACGGCTTCCTCGGCTCCTACTGCAACACCATCCCGACCCCCGAGGGCGGCACCCACGAGGCGGGTTTGCGCGCGGCGCTCCTACGCGGGCTGAAGGACCATGCCGAGCGCATCGGCCAGGGCAAGCGCGCCCAGCCGGTCGGCTCCGACGATCTGATGACCGGCGCCGGCGCCATGCTGTCGGTGTTCGTGCGCGAGCCGGAATTCCAGGGCCAGACGAAGGACCGGCTCGCCACCGGCGAGGCGCACCGCATCGTCGAGAGCGCGGTGAAGGACCAGTTCGACCACTGGCTCGCCGGCAACCCGACACAGGCCAACAAGCTTTTGGACTGGGTGATCGAGCGCGCCGAGGAGCGCTTGCGTCGCCGCCAGGAGAAGGAGGTCGCCCGCAAGTCGGCGGTGAAGAAGCTGCGGCTGCCGGGCAAGCTCGCCGACTGCACGCTGTCGGCCGCGCAGGGCTCGGAGATCTTCATCGTCGAGGGCGATTCGGCCGGCGGCTCGGCCAAGCAGGCGCGTGATCGCGCGTCCCAGGCCGTGCTCCCGTTGCGTGGAAAAATCCTCAACGTGGCGAGCGCCGGCAAGGACAAGCTCGCCCAGAACCAGCAGCTCTCCGACCTGATGCAGGCGCTCGGCTGCGGCACCGGCGAGCGCTATCGTGACGACGACCTGCGCTACGAGAAGGTGATCGTGATGACCGACGCCGACGTCGACGGCGCGCACATCGCCTCGCTCCTGATCACCTTCTTCTACCGCCAGATGCGGCCGCTGATCGAGAACGGTCACCTCTATCTCGCGGTGCCGCCGCTCTACCGCCTCTCGCACGGCGGCAAGACCTTTTATGCCCGCGACGACGCCCACAAGGACGAGATCATGCGGAAGGAATTCCGCGCCAATGCGAACGTCGAGATCGGCCGCTTCAAAGGTCTCGGCGAGATGCTCCCGGGTCAGCTCAAAGAGACCACCATGAGCCCCAAGACCCGCACGCTCCTGCGGGTGAAGCTCGTCACCGAGGAGCGCGCCGACACCGCAAAGACGGTCGAGCGGCTGATGGGCACCAAGGCCGAAACCCGCTTCGCCTTCATCCAGGAGCGCGCCGAGTTCGCGAGCGACGAGATGCTGGACGTTTAGCGGGCTGCGCCCCGCGGGGACATCGTAGCAAGCGTAGCCCGGGTGGAAGGTAGCCCGAGTGGAGCACAGCGAAACCCGGGTCCCGGGCGGTCCGCATGCTGTCCCGGATCTCGCTTCGCTCGATCCGGGCGACGGCGACTGCGCTATTCCACCCTACGACCTACGCGCTGGACGGTGAAGGAGAAACAAGGAGCCGAACGTGCCGACCGTTTTGCGGGAAGCCGGGTACAGGTTCTTCTTCTACAGCCTCGAAGGCGGTGAGCCGCCCCATATCCACGTCGAAAGTGGTGACAACGTCGCCAAGTTCTGGCTCGATCCGGTCGAGCTCGCAGACGCTCACGGGTTCCGGTCCCACGAGCTGAAGCGGATACGGCTTCTCGTGATCGAGCATCGCTTGGTGTTCCTGGAGGCATGGAATGCCCATTTCGGCCATCGCGCGTGATCCGACCGCCGTCGAGGTCACCGTCACCGACGACCGCCTCGTGGTCGTGCTGGCGGACGGCCGCGAGATCGCCGCACCGCTGGTGTGGTTCCCGCGGTTGATCGAGGCGAGCGCCGAGGCGCGCGGCAACTGGCGCCTGATCGGCCGCGGCCAAGGCATTCATTGGCCCGACATCGACGAGGACGTCTCGGTCGCGAGCCTTTTGAAGGCGAGCTGATCGCGATAGCCCGGGCGCCCTCTTCGTCCGGAAACACGCCCCACCCTCCGCTCATTCCCGCGCAAGCAAGTGTAGCCCGGGTAGAGCGCAGCGAAACCCGGGTTCCGGGCGATCGGCATCCTGCCCGGATCTCGCTTCGCTCGATCCGGGCTACGACTTCACGCACCGCCGACCCGGAACGAGGCCTCCGACACGGCGTTGGACTGAAACCGACGCGAGATCGCCACGACCGGCACGCCCTGGAGCCCGCATGCTCGACACCGGACCCGGCCCCGACACGTCGCGCTCGGGTGCGCCCCGCCATGCCGGCGATCGCTGACCTCCCGCTCTGGGCGGTCGTCGGCGTGTTCGTCGCCAGTGCGGCGGCGATCGCGCTCGCCGGGAGCAAGCTGTCCGGGATCGCCGACGCGCTCGCCGATCGCACCGGCATGGGAGAGGTCGTCGCCGGCGCGCTGTTCGTGGGCGCGGCGACGTCGCTTCCGGGGGCCATCACGTCGGTCACCACCGCCGCCCAGGGCGCGGCCGGGCTCGCCATCGGCAACGCGCTCGGCGGGCTGACGGCCCAGACCGCCTTCATCGCGATCGCCGATCTCTTCTACCGCCGCGCCAACCTCGAGCATGCCGCCGCGAGCGCGACCGGGCTCGCCCAGGGCGTGCTCCTCGTCGCGCTCCTCGCGATGCCCCTGATCGCCGCCGCCGAGCCTCCGGTCACGGTCTTCGGAGTTCATCCGGTCTCGCTCCTGATCCCGCTCGCCTACGGCTTCGGTCTGAAGCTCCTGTCCCGCATCCAGACCGCTCCGATGTGGAAGCCGGTCGAAACCGAGGAGACCCGCGAGGCGATCTCCGAGCCCGACGAGGGCGACGGCGCGGTGACGGATCGCTCCCTCTGGCTTCGCTTTCTGCTCTTTGCGGGGATCACGGCCGTCGCGGGGTACGCGATCGGCCGGGCGAGCATCGGGATCGTCGGCGCGACGGCGCTGTCGGAAACCGCAGTGGGCACGATCTTCTCCGCGATCGCCAACTCGCTGCCGGAGCTGGTCACGGCGATCGCCGCGGTGCGGCTCGGCGCGGTGAGCCTCGCGGTCGGCGACGTGATCGGCGGCAACGCGTTC
Organism: Rhodovulum sp. PH10; assembly: GCF_000293785.1. Classification (GTDB taxonomy): domain Bacteria; phylum Pseudomonadota; class Alphaproteobacteria; order Rhizobiales; family Xanthobacteraceae; genus Rhodoplanes. The sequence continues at coordinate 43,960 of NZ_AKZI01000132.1, forward strand.
GAGGTGATGTTCCTGAGCGCGGCCGATCTGTTCTACGACGGCTCGATCTACGCGGCGATGACCGAGCAGGACCGGACCACCGGCCTGATCGCCATGCTGATGACGGCCGTGCTGCTGCTCGGCATGATCCGCCGCCAGAAATCCGGGCCGGGCAATATCGGCTTCGAGAGTGCGCTCGTTCTCCTGCTCTACGCCGGCTCGGTCGTCCTGATCTTCCTGTAGGGCGCCGACCTGCAGCACGCGCCATGCACGACGTCCCGGCCTCCCCCCTTCCGTGAATCACCGCGGTAGCATCGTCCGTCGGCGCGCGTTAGCAAGCGTAGCGAGCGGAGCCGGGTGGAGCGCAGCGAAACCCGGGCCCCGGGCGGTCCGCATCCTGTCCCGGATCTCGCTTCGCTCGATCCGGGCTACGACGGCTACGACGCTACGACGGTGCCAACGCGACGATGGCCACGCGGCTCGCGCCCGCGTATGACGAGCAATCGATTTTCAGGCGATCATTGCATGCTCACCATCGACATCCCGGGCCGAAACCCGCTCGCGCTCCAAAATCTCGTGCTCGATTACAACGGCACGATCGCCTGCGACGGCGCGCTCCTGCCGGGCGTGGCGCCGGCGGTGGAAGAGCTTCGGCAGGTGCTCGCGGTCCACGTCCTCACCGCCGACACCTTCGGCAGCGCGGGCGCCCAGCTCGCGCCGCTCGGGGTGGCGCTGGCGCTGATCCCGCCGGGCGGCCAGGCCGAGGCCAAGGCGGCGTTCGTGGAAAAGCTCGGGGCCGATACGGTGGTCGCGATCGGCAACGGCGCGAACGACGCGGCAATGCTCGCGCGGGCGGCGCTCGGCATCGCGGTGATCGAAGGCGAAGGCGCGGCGGGCGCGGCGCTCCGCGCGGCCGACGTCGTCGTCACCGACATCCGCCACGCCTTCGACCTGTTGCTGAAGCCGCTCCGGCTGAAAGCGACCCTGCGCACCTGACCGGCTCGCCTGCCCTGCCCCGGCTCGCCGGCCCCCTGCCCCCTCCTGCGCCCCGCGCAATCCGCCCGCCGGCCCCGAAAGCCCCGGGCGGGGAGCCCTGCACGCCTGCGTCGCCGACGGCCTCCGGAAGATCCCCGCGGTAGCATCGTCCGCCGTCGCGCTGTAGTTTACCGTCGTCTACAACGCAACCGCCCAGGGACACTTCGAAATGGCAGAACAAAAAATCGGAAACCCGGCCGTCGTCGGGCTGGCCGGCTTCGGCCTGACCACCATGGTGCTGCAGTTCCACAATGTCGGCTGGATGGGCCTCGGCCCGGTGATCTGGCTCGGCCTGATTTTCGGCGGGCTCGCCCAGATGATCGCCGGCCTGCAGGAAATGAAGACCGGCAACAATTTCGGCTACTGCGCCTTCACCGCCTATGGCTGCTTCTGGATCGCGCTCGCGCTCCTGCTGGTCGGCAATCACTACAACCTTTACGTGTCGAGCCGCACCGATATCGGCTGGTTCCTGATCGCCTGGACGCTGTTCACCGCCATCCTGTGGGTCGGGTCGCTGCGCATCTCGAGCGCCCTCGCCCTCACCTTCACGCTGCTGCTCGCCGGCTTCGTGCTGCTCGACCTCGCGCATTTCGGCTATCCGGAGCTGACCGTCGTGGCCGGCTACGAGCTGATGGCCTGCGCGGCGATGGCTTGGTACGTGATGGCGCACCTGATCTTCGCCGACGTCTTCGGCCGCGACGTTCTGCCGGTCGGCCGGCCATGGCTGCGCGGCCCGAGCGCCCCGGCGCCGACGCCGCTCAAGGTGGCGGCGGCCAAGGCCTGACCGGCCCAAACGGCCATCGAGCAAGCAGAACCAAGCGAAAAACGATCGGAGGAAGACATGCGTGCCACTCTGACGGCCATCGTGCTGGTCGCCGCGCTCGCGGCGGGCGGCGTGTCCCCCGGCGCCGCCGGCGAGACTGCGGCCACCGGGGCGACGACCACCGGGGCGACGACCACCGAGAGCGCGACGTCCGAGAGCGCGACACCCCAGGAGGTCGTCGCAAAAGTGTGGGCCGCGTCGCGGTTCCTCGGCGAGAAGGGCGCGTCGGGCTATGCGGCGTTCAACAGCAAGGACGGACCGTGGGTGTGGAAGGACTCCTACGTGTTCGTCTACGACTGCCGGCTCGACCGGATGGTCGCCCATCCGCTGCGGCCGGATTTGGTCGGGCGGCCGGTGAAGCAGATCGTCGACAACAACGGCAAGCACATCTTCGTAGACCTGTGCGACACCGGCCGGCAGAAGGGCGGCGGCTGGGTCGAGTATCTGTGGACCAAGCCGGGCGCCGGCAGCGTCTCGCGAAAGATCTCCTACGCGCTCGGCGCCGACATCGCCTTCGCGAGCGGCATCCAGGTGGCGGCCGGCGTCTACGACGACGACGTCTCCACCGCCGACCTCGCCACGCTGACCGACCGGATGGCCGACCCGACCAAGTATCCGGCGCACTGACGCCGGCTTTCCGGCGCCCGCGGCTCGCCCGTCCGAGCCTCGCCTCCTCCCTCCGGCCTCCGGGCCGGGGGACCGCGCGAGTGCGGCGACGTGCGGTGTTTCGGCGTGCTCCCGCAGGCTGCCGCCGGAACCATTTGCGCCGACCGGCGTCGTCCCGGCATCGTCACCATGATGCCGTCGCACCGGGCCGCCGCGGGGGGTTGCCGGCGACGCGCACCGGTGAAAAGAACATCCGACCTCACGGAGACATCATGCCCGCAAGCACCACGGCGCGCCCGACTTTGTTCGAGCGCTACACCTCCCTCGTCGCGTCCGCCCTCGGGCTCGAGCCGGGCACCGGCACGGCCGGCGGTTCCGCGCGCGGCGCGTTCACGCTGCCGCCCCTGCCCTATGCGACCAGCGCGCTCGCGCCGGTGATCGACACGCGGACGATGGAGCTGCACCACGGCAAGCACCACCGCGCCTATGTCGACAAGCTCGATGCCGCGCTGAAAAACCACCGGAGCCTCGCGGCGAAGCCGCTGCACACGCTGCTCGAGTCGCTCGACACGCTGCCCGCCGCGATCCGCAAGGCGGTGCGCGACAATGGCGGCGGCCACGCCAACCACTCGATGCTCTGGGAGATCATGGGGCCGCCCGGCGAAGGTTCGCAGGCGCCGACCGGCGCGCTCGCCGAGGCGATCGCCAAGAGCTTCGGCTCGCTCGACAAGATGAAGGCGGCGGTGGAGGCGGAAGGCGCCGGGCAGTTCGGCTCCGGCTGGGTGTTCGTGCTGGTCGCGCCCGACGGCGGGCTGTCGATCGAGACCCGGCCGAACCAGGATTCGCCGCTGATGGACGGCAAGCGCCCGCTGCTCGGCAACGACCTGTGGGAGCACGCCTACTATCTCACCTACGAGAACCGCCGGGCGGACTATCTGAAGGCGTGGTGGGCGGTGGTGAACTGGGACGCGGTCGCCCGCCGCTACGACGCCGCCCGCGCCGGCACGCTGACGGTGTGAGGCGACGATCCGCGACCTCGTAAACCGAAGCATCCTCCCGAGCGCGACGAAACCCCGGCTTTGAGGGTATCCTGCCGCGGCTCGCGCGAATCACCCCGGCCCGGCACACTTTCGGCCGGGAACCGTCGCGCGGGATCGAGGTTTTGGATGGCGACATCGCGGTCGAAGAGGCATCCCTCGCCGGGCACGGCGAACGGGCGCGAAAAACGTCCGCCGCCGCGGCCGGAGGTTCTTCGCGCGGTCGCGCTCCAGAACGCCGGGAAGATCGCCGAGGCGGAACAGCTGTTCGTCGCGGTGCTGCGGGCCGACCCGCACGACTTTCACGCGCTCCATCAGCTCGGGCTGATCTGCTACGGCCGCGACCAGCACGCCGAGGCGGTGCTTTTGTTCGCCACCGCCGCCGAGCAGCGGCCGGACTCGCCCGAAGCTCTCTCCAATCTCGGCCTCGCGCTGCACGGGCTGAAGCGCTTCGAGGAGGCGGTCGCCGCCTACGACGCCGCCCTCGTCGCCGACCCGCGGCACGGAAAAGCCCATTACAATCGCGGCAACGCGCTGACAGAGCTCGGCCGCCACGAAGAGGCGCTGCAATCGCTCGAGCGGGCGCTGGCGCTGCAGCCGGGCGACCCGGACGTGCTCTATGTGCGCGGGAACGCGCTGCGCGAGCTGCGCCGGCACGACGACGCGATGGCCGCCTACGACCGGGCCCTGGCGCTCGATCCCGGCCGGGTCGACGTGCATTTCAACCAAGCGCTCACCCTGCTGCGGCTCGGCCGGCTGAGGGAAGGTTTCGCCGCCTACGAGTGGCGCTGCGAAAAACCGGAATTTTCCGCGGTGAAGGCGCGCTTCCCTGCCCCGCCCTGGCGCGGCGAGGAGCCGGTCGCGGGAAAAACGCTGCTGCTGCATCCCGAGCAGGGGCTCGGCGACGTCGTGCAGTTTTTGCGCTACGTTCCGGTGCTCGCGGAAAAAGGGGCAAAGGTGATAGCCGCGGTGCCGCCGCCTCTGTTGCCGCTGGTCGAGGACGCGCTGCCGGGGGCTGCCGAGATTTACGGCTGGGGGACCAAGCCGCCACCCGGCTTCGACCTCCACACCACCTATCCGAGCCTGCCGCACGCGATGGGCACCACGCTGGAGACGATCCCGGCACATGTGCCGTATCTGACGGTGCCCGAGGCGCAACGCGCCGCCGAGACGGCGCGGCTCGGCGGGCTGCCGACCCCACGGATCGGGCTCGTCTGGGCCGGCAACCCGGAGCACGGCAACGACCACAACCGCTCGGTCCCGCTCGCGACCCTCGCCCCCCTCATCGATCTGCCCGGCGTCTCGTTCGTGAGCCTTCAGAAGGTGTTGCGGCCGGGCGACGAAGCCTTTTTGCAGGCGCGGCCGGGCATTTTGCGACGCGGCGAAGCCTTTTCGGACTTCGCTGAAACCGCCGCCGCCATATCCTTGCTGGATCTGGTGATCTCGGTCGACACCTCGGTCGCCCACCTGGCCGGGGCGCTCGGCAAGCCGACGTGGATCCTGCTGCCCTGGTCGCCCGACTGGCGCTGGCTGCTCGATCGCGACGACACCCCCTGGTACCCGACCGCAAGGCTCTTCCGCCAGCCGAAGCTCGGTGACTGGGACGGCGTGGTCGCACGCCTCCGCGACGAGGTGGCGAACCTCGCCGCCGGCACGCCGTTGGCTTAGGCTCGAGAAGAACATCTGTCGCGAACGACCCGCGAGGACCCGATGGCAAAGTCTCGTCTCATACCACCGGCGGAAGACTATGACCTCATCCTGAGGGGCCGCGAAGCGGCCGTCTCGAAGGATGA
>NZ_AKZI01000133.1 GCF_000293785.1 Rhodovulum sp. PH10
TGATCGCGCCGACCGACTCCTGGGTCGCCGTCTGCATGCCGGCGATCTGGGCGGAGATCTCTCCGGTCGCCTTGCCGGTCTGCGCGGCCAAGGCCTTCACCTCCTGGGCGACCACCGCGAATCCCTTGCCGGCTTCTCCGGCACGGGCCGCCTCGATCGTCGCATTCAGGGCCAACAAGTTGGTCTGCTCGGCGATCGCCGTGATCAGCTGCACGACGTCGCCGATGCGGGCGGCGGCCTGCGACAGCTCGGTGATGCGGCCGTCGGTCTTCTCCGCCTGCCTGACGGCCTCGCCGGCGATGCGGCTCGACTCCTGCACCTGGCGGCTGATCTCCTGCACCGAGGAGGTCATCTCGTTGGTGGCGGAGGCGACGCTCTGGACGTTGGTGGAGGCGAGCTCGGAGGCGGCCGCGACGGTGTTGGAGAGCCGCTGCGTCACCTCGGCGGTGCGGGTGAGGGTGCCGGCGGAGGCTTCGAGCTCGGTCGCGGCGGACGACACCGTCTCGACGATCTCGCCGACCGCCGTCTCGAAATCGCTGGCGAGCTTGTGCATCTCGCGCTTGCGGGCGTCGGCGGCGATGCGCTGCGCTTCGGTCTGCGCACGCGCCTCGGCCGCGGCTTTCTCCACCGCCTTCGCCTTGAACGCCTCGACCGCGCCGGCGATCTCGCCCACCTCGTCCTTGCGGCCGAGGCCGGCCAGCACGACGTCGAAATTGCCGTCGGCGAGCTGCCGCATGCCGCTGGTCAGCATCATGATCGGCTTGGCGATGCCGAACTGGGCGATCACGAAGCCGATGACCAGCGCCAGCGCCACGCCGCAGCCGATGATGGTGTAGGTGGCGGTGATCGCCGAGCCGCTCGCCGCCGTGAGCTTTTGGGAGCCGGTGGCGAGCTGATCGTCGATCGTGCTGCCGAGCGTCGTCACCACCTCGGTCGTCTTCATGACCACCGGATCGACCGTCGTGCGCAGCAGGTTGGTCGCCTCGTCGTTCTGGTTGGCGAGCGCCAGCTTGACGATCGGCTTGCCGGCGTCGCGGATGGCCGCCAGGTTCCGCTCGACCTCCTCGAAGCGGGCGCGGAATTCCGGCTGCCGCCCCTTGGCCGCGGCAGTCTTCTCGAACGCCACGGCGATCGCGGCCTCGATCTTCGGCGCCGCCTTCTGCATCTCCTCGTCGCTGGTCTCGGCGATGATCCGGTAGAGCGACATCTCGTACTGGAAGAGGGCGCGGTTGATCTGAGCCGTCTCGACCCGCGAGCGCGCGTCGCCGGCGATGAAGCTCGAATAGGCCTTCTCGATCTCGGACATCTTGCTGCCCGCGAACCAGGCGCCGAAGCCGGCGATCGCCGCCAGCAGAACGACCACCGCGAGGATTTTCGGCAGGATACGGATGCTCGTCAGGAACGACATGGATGTTCTCCGGCAGGACGTCGATCGAAGCGCACGCGCGGAAACCTGCCGCCGCGGTGGGGCCAGTGGATGGGAGCGCATCGGAAGGCGCCGCGCTCCGGCAATTCGGGTGCTTGCGACGAAACCGTGGACGAGCCCGGTATCGCCGATCGGCATTCAAAGATGTGAATTGAATCGATTAAAACATTCTTTTGGGGACCATCGAGCGACCGCATAATGGTATAGGTTTGTTTGCGTATCTCGGAATTGTACCGACGGCGAGAACCGATGATCTCGTTCTGCGGGGTTTTGCGGAGTGCTCGTCCGGACGATGTCGAACATGGTCGCGGCCGGTATCATGCGAACAAAAAAAAAGCCCGGGCGTTTCTGCGCCCGGGCAGGAGGACTGGGTTGACGGCGCCGGCGGGCGTCGGTCCCGGTCTGGAGAGAGTCAGGCGGCCCTGATCGTCTGCAGGAAGCGGCCGACCTCGAGCTTCAGACGATTGCTCTCGCCCGACAGCGCCTGTGCGGAGGACAGCACCTGCGAGGAGGCGGAGCCGGTCTCGGTGGCGCCGCGGTCGACCTCGGTGATGT
>NZ_AKZI01000134.1 GCF_000293785.1 Rhodovulum sp. PH10
TGGGCCTGATGGCGGCGGCCGAGCCGCGGCCCGACCTCACCTGGAGCCAAGCGTTTCCGCTGATGATCGAGCGGGCCCGCGCGCGCACCGGCGCGTGGTACGAGATTTTTCCGCGCAGCCAGACCGACGACCCGAAGCGCCACGGCACCTTCGACGACGTGATCGCGCGGCTGCCGGAGATCGCCGGGCTCGGCTTCGACGTTCTGTACTTTCCGCCGATCCACCCGATCGGCAAGAAGAACCGCAAGGGCAAGAACAATTCTCTGAAGGCCGGGCCGAACGATCCGGGCTCGCCTTATGCGATCGGCGCGGAAGCGGGTGGCCACGACACGGTGCATCCGCAGCTCGGCACGCTCGCCGACTTCAAGAAGCTGGTGACGGCGGCGCGCGCGCACGGGATGGAGATCGCGCTCGATTTCGCCATCCAGTGCTCGCCCGATCATCCGTGGCTGAAGGAGCATCCCGACTGGTTCAAGTGGCGGCCCGACGGCTCGATGCGCTATGCGGAGAACCCGCCGAAGAAATACGAGGACATCGTCAACCCCGATTTCTATTGCGCCGACCGCGTCGCGCTGTGGCAGGCGCTGCGCGACGTCGTGCTGTTCTGGGCCGAGCAGGGCGTGCGGATCTTTCGCGTGGACAATCCGCACACGAAACCGTTTCCGTTCTGGGAGTGGATGATCCGCGAGGTGCAGCTGCGCTGGCCAGACACCATCTTCCTCGCCGAGGCTTTTACCCGCCCGAAGGTGATGAAGGCGCTGGCAAAGCTCGGGTTCAGCCAGTCCTACACCTATTTCACGTGGCGCACCGGCAAGGACGAGATGTCGGCCTACATGGCGGAGCTGACGCGCTATCCGGAACGTGATTATTTCCGCCCGAACTTCTTCGTCAACACACCCGACATTCTGCCCCTCCATCTGCAGGGCGGCGAGCCGTGGATGTTCAAGACGCGGGTGGCGCTGGCCGCGATGCTGTCCGGCAATTACGGCGTCTACAACGGCTTCGAGCTTCTGGAGCACGTGCCGGTGGCGCCGGGCAAGGAAGAGTATCTCGACTCCGAGAAGTACGAGATAAAGCCGCGCGACTGGAACGCGCCGGGCAACATCAAGGCCTATATCGGCCGGCTGAATGCGATCCGACGTGACAATCCGGCGCTGCAGCAGACCGCCAATTTCGGCTTCGTGCAGGTCGATTCGGATCAGGTGATCGGCTTCGTGAAGGAGTCGGTCGCGCACGACAACGTGGTGGCGGTGGCGATCGCGCTCGCGCCCGGCCGACACGACGTGTGGTTTCATTTCGGCGACATGAAGATCGGCCCGGAGGGGG
>NZ_AKZI01000135.1 GCF_000293785.1 Rhodovulum sp. PH10
CATCACCTTCGGCAAGGGCACCGGCCAGGTCTCGACCCGTGCCGAGTTCGCCCAGGCGCTCTCGAACATCTCCGGCGTCACCACCTCGGTGAACGGCGACGCCTTCTCGATCCAGGTCGCCCAGGGCACCAGCCAGACCACGCTGTCGATCGGCGGCGCGACCAACACCCTGGCCAAGCTCGGCACCAGCGCCCAGACCAAGACGGGCGTGAAGCACGAGGGTGACGACAACGCCACCCGCGCCAGCCTGCAGAAGGATTACAACGACGTCCTCGAGCAGATCGACTCGCTGGCGAAGGATGCCTCCTACAACGGCATCAATCTGCTGAACGGCGACGACCTCAAGGTGGCGTTCAACGAGAACAGCAGCTCGTCGCTCACCATCTCGGGCGTCACCTACAATGCGGGCAATCTCGGCCTCAACAAGCAGAACGGCAACAGCTTCCAGGACAACACGAAGATCGACGCGACCGTCACGGCGATCAACGATGCCCTGACCACCCTGCGCACCCAGTCCTCGAAGTTCGGCTCCAACCTGTCGACGGTGCAGACCCGTCAGGACTT
>NZ_AKZI01000136.1 GCF_000293785.1 Rhodovulum sp. PH10
GGCGGGGTGCCGGCGGGCGGCGTGCCGGTCGGCCGCGGCGGCGCGGCGGCGGGCTCCGCAGCGTCGGGCGATGCGCCGGCGACCTCGGTGCGGCCGGCGACCGCCACCAGCATGTCGCCCGACAGGAAGCGCTTGGCGACCCGCTTGGCGTCGTCGATCGTCACCGCGTCGATCAAGTCCTTGCGGCGGTCGATGTAGTCGATCCCGAGATCGTCGAGCTGGATCTGCACCAGCTGGGCGGCGATCTTCACCGAGGAATCGAAGCTCAGGGCGTACGAGCCCTTCAGGAACGACTTCGCCTGGTCGAGCTCCTCCGGGGTCGGCCCCGTCTCGGCCATCGCGGCGATCTGCTCGCGGATCACCTTCAGGGACTCGTCCACCCGGTCGGCACGGGTCGCGGTCGAGACCAGAAACACCGCGGTGTTCTTCAGCGGAGCGAGCTGCGAATAGACCGAGTAGGCCAGCCCCCGCTTCTCGCGCACCTGCTCGTACAGCCTGGACGAGAACGAGCCGCCGCCGAGGATGTGGTTGACGAGATAGCCCGGGATGAAGTCCGGGTCGGCGCGGGCGATGCCCGGCCCGCCGAGCACGACGGTCGATTGCGGCACGTCGATCTCGGCCGTCACCCGCTCGCCGAGATTGTTCGGCGGCACGTCGGGCACCGGCAGGAGGTCGGCCTTCTCCGGCAGCGAGCCGAACACCTCGTCGATCATCTTGCCGGCGGCTTCCGCGTCGATGTCGCCGACGATGCCGATCTTCAGCGTGTCGCGGGCGAGCACCCGCTTCACGTAGCCGCGCAGGTCGTCGGCGGAAATCGTCTTCACCGCGTCGGGCGTGCCGCGCTTCGGATGGCCGTAGGGGTGGTTCGGATAGGCCGCCGCCCACCACGCGCGGGCGGCGAGCACGTGGGCGGTCTTGTCCTCGCGGGAGAGCGCCGCGAGGATGTCGGCGCGGATGCGCTCGACCGCCTCGGTGTCGAAGCGCGGCGCGGTGAGCGCGAGCTTGACGAGCCGCACCGCCTCGTCGCGGTTCTCCGACAGCGTGCGCAGCGAGCCGACCACGGTGTCGCGGCGCGCCTGCACCGAGAACTCGATCGCCTTCTCCTCGAGCTTCTTCTGGAAGGCGCTGGCCGGCAGGTCGCCGGCGCCCTCGTCGAGCAGCGAGACGGTCATGGTGGCGAGCCCCGGCAGGGCGGCCGGGTCCTGCGACGAGCCGCCGCGGAAGGCGAACTGCATCGCCACCAGCGGGATCGCCGGCTCGTGCACCAGCCACGCCTCGATGCCCTTCGGGCTCTTCACCCGCTCGATGGTGGTGGCCGACGCCGGCACCGCCGGCAGCACCAGCGCGACCAGCACCAGCGCGGCGAGGCCGACACCCGTGGCGCGGGGAAGACGACGAACGGCGCCGCCGGTCGCGCGCGCAAAAACGCGCGACGCCAGGACGGAAACGAGAGCGAAGGCGGTCACGAGCGCTTCTCCGGGGTGGCGGACGTCGAGGTCGCGGGAGATTGCTTGGTCGGCACCAGGTAGCCGGTCGCCGAGCGGTGGGCGTCGAGCCAGGTCTTTGCCGCCTCCTGCACCTGCGCGGCGGTGACAGCGCGGATGCGGTCCGGCCAGGCGAGCACGTCGGCCACCGTCCCGCCGGTCGACAGCGAGGTGCCGAACCAGCGCGCCATGCTCGACTGGTTGTCCTGGGCATAGACGGCGTCGGCGATCATCCGGGTCTTCGCCCGCTCGAGCTCGTCGGCGGTGACGCCGTTCGCCGCCGTCTCGGCGATCACCGAATCGGCCTCGTGCTCGAGGTCCTCGAGCGACACGCCGGGCTTCGGCCGGGCGAAGACGCCGAACTTGGTCGCGTCGACCGCCGAGCCCTGGTACCAGGCGGCCGCGGTGGTGGCGAGCCGCTTGTCCACCACGAGGCGGCGATAGAGCCGGCTGTTCGGGCCGTTGCCGAGGATTTGCGCCAACACCTCCAGCGCCTCGGCCTCGCCGCCCTTGGCGGTCGTGTAGGACGGCACGAGATAGTAGCGACTGAGCATCGGCTGGGCGACCTGCGGGTCGTCGAGCGTCAGGTGGCGCACCGCGACCGGCTCGGGCTCCTGCGGACGGTGGCGGACATTGATGTCGGTGCGCGCCGGCACCGCGCCGTAGGTCTTTTCCGCGAGCGGCTTCACCGTGGCGGCATCGACGTCGCCGGCGATCACCACCACCGCGTTGGCCGGCCCGTAGAAGCGCTTGTAGAAGGCGAGCGCCTCGTCGCGGGTCATCTTCTCGACCTCGCCCTTCCAGCCGATCACCGGGCGTCCGTAGGGGTGGTTGAGATAGAGCGCGGCGGCGACCTGCTCGCCGAGCCGCGCGTCGGGGCTGTTGGCGACCCGCATGTTGTACTCTTCGAGCACGACGTCGCGCTCGGGCAGCACATTGGCGTCGGTGAGCACGAGACCGGTCATGCGGTCGGCCTCGAAGGCCATCACGTCGCCGAGATATTCGCGCGGCACGCGCTGGAAGTAGCCGGTGTAGTCGGCGGTGGTGAAGGCGTTCTCCTCGCCGCCGATGGTCGCCAGCATCTTCGAGAAGCGCCCGCTCGGGTTCTTCTCGGTGCCCTTGAACATCAGATGCTCGAGGAAGTGGGCGATGCCCGACTTGCCCGGCTGCTCGTCGGCCGAGCCGACCTTGTAATAGATCATGTGGGTGACGACCGGAGTGCGGCGGTCGGGGATCACCACCACCTCGAGCCCGTTGGCGAGCTTGAAGTCGCTCACCTGCGGGCCGGCGGCCGACGCGGGGGACGCGACCGGCAGCGTCGCCAGCGCACAGGCGGCGGCGAGCGACGTCAGGACGGATCGGATCATGCGGATGGCCTCTCGTTCGGATCGGCCGGCATTGTTTCCAAAACGATCCGGCGCCTCAAATGACAAAATGGTCAGGATTCGCGGGAGGTAGGCGGCTCACGGCGGCCGGCGATGGCGGCGCATGCGCCCGTCCGGGCATGCGGCACCGCCCACCCGGCACCGCCCGGGCCGGGTCGCGGACCGGCTCCGGGTCTCGCGAAGGGAATGCTGCTCGGAAACGAAGGCGCGTTCGCGGCGGCCGCGTGCGGCGGCCGCCGGATCGGGGTTTTTGGCGCGGGTGCCGGCGGTCAGCGCGGATCGCCTGCGGCGCGGTCGTAGATGTTGGTCGCCTTGTTCTTCACGACCTCCTTGCCGACCCCGTAGGGCTGCTCGGTGGACGGCGTCATGTAGCCGGGCGGCGGCTGGGTGAGATCGGTGCGCTTCGGCTCGTGCTCGAAGGTCGCGGTCTCTTCCTCGGGCTCGAATCCCATGAAGGACTTCAGCTTCCACAGGCCGCCTTTGTAGCCGAGCGCGGACGGGCTGATCTGGTTGACCGCCTCCTCGCCGGACTTCTGCTCGGCGCCGGTGCGGTTGGTGGCGACCGTGCGGCTGGCACCCGGGCGGTCGAGCTCGCGCGGCGTCAAGGCCCGCGAGTCCTCCTCCCAGTCGACCGAGCGGCGCTGGTGCTTCTTCGCCTCGCGGCGCGCCTTGAGGTCCGGATCGTCCGGCCAGGCGGGATTCTTGTCGACGATCGAGGTGGTTTCCGGCGCCGGCAGGTCGAGGCTCGGCGGGATGACGAGCGGCGAGCGCTCGCGATACTCGATCTGGTTCTCCTCGCCCGGCTTCTTCAGGCCGAGGCCCTTCATGATGCTGCGCATCACCTTGACGTCCGGCAGCTCGTCGTCGTCCTCGGCTGAAGCTTGGCCGATCGCGCCGCAGATCAACAGGGTCGACAGCGCACCCGCCAGGGTGCCGCGCAGCACGGCACGCGAAAAACTCGTTCGCATTGGTCCCCCCATGGCTGGTCCCCTCGCCCGACCTTTCATGCCTCCGCGCGAGCGCGGCGGCAGCGGTGGAAAGAGCCGGCCGATCGTGCCTTCCGGTATATCCGGGATCAGGGCGCTTTTACGGCGTCGGGCGGCCACACGGTCTCGTAGACGAGGCCGATCACACCCGCGACGATGGCGACGTCGGCGAGATTGAACACGTACCAGCGCCACGTCTCGCCGGCGATGGTGGCGTGCAGCAGGACGAAATCGAACACCGCGCCCAAGGTCGCGCGGTCGATCGCGTTGCCGATCGCCCCGCCGATGATCAGGCCGAGCGAGACTGCGGTGAGGCGGGCCTCCACGCGGGCGAGCCACACCCACAGGAGGAGCACGGCGATCACCTTGACGGCGAGCAGCGCCCATTGGCCGAGCGGCCCGGTCTGGGGAAACAGGCCGTAGCTGATGCCGGTGTTCCACACCACGACGAGGTCGAGGAACGGGCCGACCGGCACCGGCTGGCGGGCCGGCAGGTCGAAGCCCCACAGAAGCCAGACCTTGCTGCCCTGGTCGAGCGCCAGCGCCAGAAGCGCCGCGATCAGCCCGACCCCAGTGAGCCGGCCGTAGAGAACGGGTTTTTTGGCGGGCATCAACGCACCGGATCGGGCAGAGGGATGGACATGCCGATGAAACGACACGCTGATCCCTCGGCCGGCTCGCTTCGCCCGCCGACCTCTCCCCGCAGGCGGGGAGAGCCGAAGTCCGGTCGCCGGGCGCCGCTCATCCGACCGCCAGCGCGTCGAGCTCGCGCAGGGCCTGGGCGTCGCGCGGGGTCACCTCCGGATAGTCCGGGTCGGAGCCGACCTCGGGCGAGATCTTCCAGGAGCGGGCGCATTTGCGGCCCTCCGCCTGGCGCGACACCACCGCGATGCCGGGCACCTCGGCGAGCCGGAAGGCATCGTTCGGCCCCTCCCCCTCGACCTTCTCGCAGGCGGAGGTGATGCAGATCTCGGCGAGGTCGATGTCGTCGATCGCCCGGAAGAGGTCGTCGTCCGAAATGTAGATCAGCGGATCCGCCTCCAGCGACGAGCCGATCGTCTTGGCCGCCCGCTCGATCTCGAGCGCCCCGGTGACCACCCGGCGCACCGCCCGCACCTTGCGCCACTGCTCGGCCAAGGCCTCGCTGCGCCAGGAGGCCGGCACCTCGGGAAATGTTTCCAGATGCACCGAGCCGTCCTCGGAAGGGTACCGGGCGAGCCACGCCTCCTCCGCGGTGAAGCACAGCATCGGTGCGAGCCAGGTCACCGTGCAGCGGAAGAGATGGTCGAGCACCGTCAGGCACGCCTTGCGGGTGGTCGAGGAGATCGGGTCGCAGTACAGCGCGTCCTTGCGGACGTCGAAATAGAAGGCGGACAGGTCCGCCGTCATGAACTGGTTGAGGGCGGCGAAGATGCGCTTGTAGTCGAAGGTCGCATAGGCCTCGCGCACCAGCGCGTCGAGCTCCACCAGCCGGTGCAGCATGTAGCGCTCGAGCGAGGGCATGCGCTCCGGCCGCACCCGGTCCTCGGGACGGAAATGGGCGAGATTGCCGAGCATCCAGCGAATCGTATTTCGCAGCTTGCGGTAGGTCTCGACCGTGGTCTTCAGGATCTCCCGGCCGATCCGCAGATCGTCGGCATAGTCGGAGGCGCACGTCCACATGCGGAGGATGTCGGCACCCGACTGGCCGATCACGTCCTGCGGCGCGACCGTGTTGCCGAGCGACTTCGACATCTTCCGCCCCTGCTCGTCGAGCACGAAGCCGTGGGTCAGCACGATGTCGTAGGGCGCGTGGCCGCGGGTGCCGCACGATTCGAGCAGCGACGAGTGGAACCAGCCGCGATGCTGGTCGGAGCCCTCGAGATACATCACCGTGTCGGGGCCACCCGCGCCCTTGCGGCGGATGCTGGCGAGGGTCGGGAAATGCTTCGGATCCTCCAGCACGAAGGCGTGGGTGGAGCCGGAATCGAACCACACGTCGAGGATGTCGTCGACCTTTTGCCAGCCTTCCGATGCGCGCTCGGCGAGGAAGCGCTCGCGCGCACCCGGCTGGTACCAGGCGTCGGCGCCCTCCTGTTCGAAGGCGTCGGCGATGCGGGCGTTGACGGCCGGATCCTGCAGGATCTCGACCTCGCCGCCGCCGAGCTCGCGCACGAACACGGTGATCGGCACGCCCCAGGCGCGCTGGCGCGAGATCACCCAGTCGGGCCGGCTCTCGATCATGCCGGTGATGCGGTTCTGCCCTTGCGGCGGCACCCAGCGGGTGGCGCGGATCGCCTCGAGGGCGCGGGTGCGAAGGGTGTCGCCGGGGGCCGAGGTGCCGTTCGCCGCGATGTCCTTGTCCATCGCGATGAACCATTGCGGCGTGTTGCGGAAGATCACCGGCTTCTTGGAGCGCCACGAATGCGGATACTGGTGCTTGAGCTTTCCACGCGCGACCAGACGGCCGGCGGCGACCAGCGCCTTGATGACCGCCTCGTTGGCCTCGCCCTTCTCGCCCTTGTCGGTGATGACGCGCAGGCCGGTGAAGCCGGGCGCGTCGGCGGTGAAGGTGCCGTCGGCGTCGACCGTGTAGGGGATCGCGGTGGAGATGCCGCGCGCCGTGAGGTCACGACCCGACGCCATCCAGATCTCGAAATCCTCGCGGCCGTGGCCGGGGGCGGTGTGGACGAAACCGGTGCCGGTGGAATCGTCGACGTGCTCGCCGTCGAGCATCGGCACGGCGAAGTCGTAGCCGCCCTTCGCCTTCAGCGGATGGTCACAGACCAGCGCCGACAGCTCGCCGGCCGGCACCTCCCGCACCTTCTCGTAGGCCGAAACGCGAGCCTTCTCGAACACATCCGCGGCGAGCTTGTCGGCGAGGATCAACAGGTCGCCTGCCGTCGTCCAGTTGTCGGCCGGCGCCTCGACCACCTTGTAAAGCGAATAGGCGATCTTGCTGGAAAAGCTGATGGCGCGGTTGCCGGGCAGCGTCCAGGGCGTGGTCGTCCAGATGACGACGGCGGCGCTCGACAGGTCGCCCGCGCCGGCGCGCACCGGAAATCTCACCCACACGGTATCGGACGTGTAGTCCTCGTACTCGACCTCGGCCTCGGCGAGCGCGGTCTTCTCGACCACCGACCACATCACCGGCTTGGAGCCGCGATAGAGCGTGCCGTTGGCGGCGAACTTCATCAGCTCGCGGGCGATCTGCGCCTCGGCGGCGAAGCTCATGGTGGTGTAGGGGTGATCCCAGTCGCCCACCCCGCCGAGCCGCTTGAACTCTTCCCGCTGCACGTTCAGCCAGTGGCCGGCATAGGCGCGGCACTCCTGGCGGAAGGCGATCATCGCCGCCGGGTCGGAGAGGTCGGGCTTCTGCTTGCCCTTCTTGCGATAGTTCTCCTCCTCGATCTTCCACTCGATCGGCAGGCCGTGGCAGTCCCAGCCCGGCACGTAGTTCGAATCGAAGCCGAGCATCTGCTGCGAGCGGGTCACCACGTCCTTCAGCACCTTGTTCATCGCGGTGCCGATATGGATGTGGCCGTTCGCGTAGGGCGGCCCGTCGTGCAGGACGAACCGCGTGCGGCCCTGTCCTGCGGCGCGCAACCGGCCGTAGAGGCCGAGCGCCTGCCAGCGGGCGAGGATCTCCGGCTCCTTCTTGGGAAGCCCGGCCCGCATCGGGAAGTCGGTCTTCGGGAGAAAGAGGGTTTGCGAGTAGTCGCGTGTGGATTTCGGGGCGTCGTTCATGGCGCGCCCTTCTAACAAGGCGCCGCCGGCACGGAAAGGGCCAAGGCCCGCCCTGCCCTCGTTTCCGCGCCGTTCCGGTCGTCGCCCGGTGCAGGGCGGCCCTCAGAGCCCGTTTGGGAACTCCGACGGGGCTGCGCCGGAGCCGCTT
>NZ_AKZI01000137.1 GCF_000293785.1 Rhodovulum sp. PH10
GACGGCTTCGCCGATCGCGTCGAGATGCGCCTGCATGGCCTCGGTGTCGGCCTGCGGCATGATGAGGGCGACGCCGGTGTCGCGGCTCGGGCAGACGGCGCCGAACACATAGGCGTTGGCGTAACGTTGATCCTTGGGCTGGCGCGGCCGCGATCCCGTCTTGGCCCATTGGTAGACGAGGCTGTTCTTCTGGCCGATCCGCATCTCGTCCTGGAACCACACCTCGACGGGCGTTCCCGGTGCGAGCGTGCTCACGACCTCCGCGACCATTGCGGGGAAGTTTTTTTAAACGTCGCGATCGCCTCGGGATCCTGCATGGGATGGCGCGGCCGGGCACTGATGCGCGAGAATCCGAGCTGCTTCAGGATACGACCGAGGCTCACCTCCGACAGGTCGATGCCGAAGCGATCGCGCACCACACGCTTCAGGTCGACGCAGCGCCAGCGCACCACCCCGTCCGTCTCCGGATCGGGACCGTCCTCCACCAGTTGCTTCAAGATCTGCTTCTGCTCGTCCGACAGCCGCGGGCGTCGCCCCACCGGCTTGATGTCGACGAGCCCGTCGGGGCCGTGCTGATTGAAGCGGTGTGCCCAGTCACGTAGCGTCTGCCGGTCCATGCCGCCTATCCGCGCCGCTTCGGCCCGGTTCATCCCGTCGAGAACGGCCGCCAAGGCCAGCAGGCGACGCGCCTGCGCACCGGTCCTCGCCCGTGCCGCGAACCGGCGAAGATCCTCCGCCCCGAAATCCCGCCGAAGCTCGACCGCCGCGCCCATCCTGGACCTCCGAATCAATCCGGTCGGCCCAGTGAATCACGGACGCCACGG
>NZ_AKZI01000138.1 GCF_000293785.1 Rhodovulum sp. PH10
GGCCGGAGCCGGCGGGCTCGGCGGCACCGGGACGACCGGCACCGGCGGGCTCGGCACGGGTGGCGCGGCGAGCCCCTCGATCGCGCCGAGCGCGACGCCGAGCCCCGGCGTCGCCGGCAGCTCGGGCTCGGTGAGCACCGGCGGCACACCGATCGCACCCGGCCCGGCCGCACCCGGCAACAGCGGTGCGAGCCTCGGCAGCTCGAGCTCGAGCGCGACCACCGGCACGGGCTCGGCGACCGCCCCGGTGCAGCTGCCGAGTGGCCCCGCCGCGAGCGGCACCGGCACCTCCACGCCCTCGATCAACGGCATGGGAACGCCGGACATCATGACGCCGACGCCGGGCACCGGCTCCACCCGCCCCGGCGGCGGCTGACCCTCCGTCCGACGACACGTCTCGGCCGGCCCGCGCCGGCCGAGATTTTTTGCTTTGCCACCCCCCGCGGCGCCCTCCCGCTTTCGCGATCTGCCTCTCGTCGTTGCGCGGCGTGCCCGGTCTTCGCGCCGTGGGCGCTGTCGCCGGTCGGCTCGCCACACTAGAATCATCGCACGACCGCACCACCCGCGCGGCCTCCGGAGCCGCCGCCCCAACCCGCGACGAGGACGACCACCGATGACCGAGACCGGCACCGACGATGCGACCGCGATCGCCTTTCTGGGGCTCGGCGCGATGGGCTCGCGGATGGCCTCGAACCTTTTGAAGGCGGGCCATCGGGTGACGGTGTGGAACCGGACGCCCGCCGCGGCCGCGCCGCTGGTCGCCGCCGGCGCGACGCCGGCGAAATCCCCGCGCGAGGCGGCCGCGAACGCGGCGTTCGTGCTGTCGATGGTGCGCGACGACGAGGCGTCGCGGGCGGTGTGGCTCGACGACGACACCGGCGCGCTCGATGCGCTCGGCCGCGACGCCGTGGCGATCGAGTGCTCGACCGTGACGCCCGACTGGAGCATCGCGCTCGCCCAGGAAGCCGCCGCCCGCGAGCGCGCCTTTCTCGAGGCGCCGGTGGTCGGCAGCCGGCCGCAGGCGGAGGCCGCCGCGCTGATCGTGCTGGCGGGCGGCGAGGCCGACACCCTCGCCCGCGCCCGGCCGGTGCTCGACGCGATGTCCTCGGCCGTCCATCATGCCGGCGCGATCGGCGCCGGCGCGCTCCTCAAGCTGTCGGTCAATGCGCTGCTCGGCATTCAGGTCGCTGCCTGGGCGGAGCTGATCGGCTTTCTCGGCCGCGCCGGGCTGGACGTCGCCCATGCGGTGGAGATCATCGGCGCGACACCCTCGGCGAGCCCGGCCGGCAAGGCCAATGCCGGCCTGATGGTGGCGAAGAAAGTCGCGCCGCTGTTTCCGGTCGAGCTGATCCGCAAGGACCTCGATTATGCGCTCACCGCCGCCGCCGCCACCACGGCCGGCGGGCCGTCGCTGCCGCTGGTCGGCGCCGCGCGCGACGTGTTTCGCCGGGGGTGCGAGGAGACGCTCGGCGGCGAGAACATGACGAGCGTCGTGAAACTTTACGATTGAGGCGGCCGGCGCGGCGCCGGCCTCATCGCAGAAGACGCCCGCAGGGCCGAATCAGGAGCATGCCATGGATCTCGGAATCGCCGGACGCGTCGCCCTCGTCTGCGCCTCGAGCCGCGGCCTGGGGCGCGCTTGCGCGCAAAAGCTGGCGGAGGCCGGCTGCACGGTGATCGTCAACGGACGCGACGCGGCACGCACCGAGGCGACCGCCGCGGCGATCGCGGCGACCACCGGCGCGACGGTGATCCCGGTGGCGGCGGACGTCGCCTCTCACGAGGGTCAGCAGGCGCTGCTCGCCGCCTGCCCCGCTCCGCCCGACATTCTGATCAACAACAATGCCGGTCCGCCGCTGCGCGATTTTCGCGACCTCGACCGCGCCAAAATGATCGACGGCGTGATCGCCAACATGGTGGTCGCGATCGAGCTGACACAGAAGGTGATCGACCCGATGGTGGAGCGCCGCTTCGGCCGCATCGTCAACATCACCTCGGCCTCGGTGAAGGCGCCGATCGCCGGGCTCGATCTGTCGTCGGGCGCGCGCGCCGGGCTCACCGCCTTCATGGCGGGGGTCGCCCGCACCGTCGCCGGCGCCAACGTGACGATCAACGCGCTGCTGCCGGGCACGTTCGCGACCGACCGGCTGCAGTCGAATTTCGAGGCGACCGCGGCGCGTCACGGCATCTCGGTCGAGCAGGCGCGGGCCGAGCGGATCGCCGGCGTTCCCGCCCGCCGGCTCGGCGAGCCGGACGAGCTCGGTGCCGCCTGCGCGTTTCTCTGCTCGGTGCATGCCGGCTACGTCACCGGCCAGAATCTCCTGATCGACGGCGGCGCATTTCCCGGCGCGTTCTGAACGGCGACGGCGACCCTCGCGGCCTTTCCGGGATACGCGGTGGGCGCGGCGCGTGCCGCGCCTCCGCCCACCCTACGACTCTCTTCGTGGGGTGGGCACGAGCGAGCCGTCCGCGCCGTCCGCCGTCTCTCTTCGTCGCGTGCCCACGAGAAGCGTGCGCATCGCCCTGTGCGTCTCGAGCGGACGACGACCGACAAAAAAACGGGCGCCCCGCGGGACGCCCGTCGTTCTGGAAGGTCGGGGCCGCGAGCCGCGCGACCCCGGGGCGTTCGTCACGCCGCGGCAGTGCCGATCACCTTGCGGGCGAGGTCACGGAACTCGCCCTTGGTGAGCATCTTCTTGGTCTTCAGCGCGTGCTGCTTGACGGTCATGAGGATCTTCATGGCGTCGTCCTGCGAGGCCTGCATGCCGCACTCCTGCAGCCACAGGTTCACCGAATCGATGCCCGAGCCCTTGCCCATCACGATCTCGGCCGGCGGCTGGCCGACCGCGTCCCAGCGGATCGGGAACACCTCGGTGGCGAGATCCTCACCGCAGTTCTTGAACCAGCTGGTGATGATGCCCGACTCGATCTGATAGAGGCCCGAGCCGACGATCGCCTTGTTGCTCGGCACCTTCACGTCGGCGAGCCGCTGCACCAGGTTGGCGAGGCCGTAGAGCTTGGTGGTGTCGATGCCGATGTCGACGCCGTACAGCGTCTTCAGCGCCATCACGACCTCTTCCATCGGCGCGTTGCCGGAGCGCTCGCCGACGCCGAGCACCGTCGTGTGCATCACCGAGGCGCCCTCGGCGAGACCCATGATGGTGTTGGCGACGCCCATGCCGAAGTCCTGATGGAAGTGCGTCTCCAGCCGGATGCCACCCATCCGCTTCTTCACCTCGCGGACGAAGTAGCGGGCCGAATGGGGCGACAGCACGCCGAAGGTGTCGACCAGCGCCAGCGCGTCCATGTGGCCTTCCTTGCCGACGCGCTCGATCAGATCGATCGCCCACTTCAGCTCGGCGCGCGAGAAGTCGATCGGGAAGAACACCACCTCGAGGCCGTTCTCGTGCGCATAACGAGTGGACTCGATCGAGGTCTCGATCGCCTTCTCCATCTTCCAGCGATAGGCGAGCTCGACGAGATGCTGGCTCGACGGGATCTCCATCACGATGCCCTTCACGCCGGTATCGATGGCGCGCTTGACGTCGTCCTTCATGCAGCGGGCGAAGGCGAAGATTTCCGGGCCGAGATTGCGCTTCACGATCTCGCGGATGGCGCCGTCGTCGTCCGGCGACACCACCGGCATGCCGGCCTCGATGCGGTGCACGCCGGCCTCGGCGAGCGCCTCGGCGATGCGGATCTTGTCGTCCTTGGTGAAGATGATGCCGGTCTGCTGCTCACCGTCGCGCAGCGTGACGTCGTGAACCTTGATGTTCTTCGGGAAGGCGAGCTCCTTGCGGACCTCGTCGGCATAGTTCCAGGGGCTCACGAAGAAATCGTCCGATTTCCACGGCTCTTGCGCCATCTGGCTGCTCCTCTCGCGCTGATGTTGTCGATTGGCTTCGGTGGGGCTTCGCAGTCGTGCCATCGCCGCGACGACGAGGCAATCCGTTTTCGCTCCTGACGATGCGGGCATTGTACAGGCTTTGTTGCATGGCGGGACGTGAATCTGATCGTTCGGCCGTGCCGGAAGCACCGATCAGTCATGCACTTGGCGCCGACCGTCGTGATCCTTTCGCACTGCACACGAGGCTCCCGCGCTGCGTCGCGCGCGGCGCAATCCGGCCATGCATTCACTGCACGGCACGCCGTGAAGGCAGCAAGATTTGGTTGACCAAACAGACGAGACGACGCGGCGTGATCGCGCGCACGAGCGGTTCGCGCGTGTCTCTTCAGACCACCGG
Organism: Rhodovulum sp. PH10; assembly: GCF_000293785.1. Lineage (GTDB taxonomy): Bacteria > Pseudomonadota > Alphaproteobacteria > Rhizobiales > Xanthobacteraceae > Rhodoplanes. The sequence continues at coordinate 4,245 of NZ_AKZI01000138.1, forward strand.
ATTGACCAGCGTGCCGATCCCTTCGATCGACACCGCCACGACGTCGCCGGGCACGAGGAATTTCTGCGGCCGGAAGCCGATACCGACGCCGGCCGGCGTGCCGGTGGCGATCAGATCGCCGGGCTCGAGCGGCACGAACTCCGACACCGCGGCGATGATCGCCGGCACGTCGAAGATCATGTCGGACAGCGGCGCCGACTGACGCTGCTCGCCGTTCACCGTGGTGACGAGACGCTGCGGCCCGAGCGGCCCCATCTCGTCGCACGTCACCAGCACGGGCCCGACCGGGCAGAAGCCGGGCAGGCTCTTGCCGAGGAACCACTGCTTGTGACGGGTCTGCACGGCGCGCGCCGTCACGTCGTCGACCACCGTGTATGCAAACACGTGATCGAGCGCCGCCTCCGCCGTCACCCTGTCGCAACGCGTGCCGATCACCACGCCCAGCTCGCCCTCGTAGTCGACCGTCGCGGTCGGATCGGCGCTGCTCGGGATCGGATCGTTCGGCCCCGACACCGAGGTCGGCGATTTGGTGAACACCACCGGAAAGTCCGGGGTTTCCTGCTTGTCGCCCGACTGGTCGACGCCGCTGCGGGCGAACTCGCGCGCGTGATCGTGATAATTTTTTCCGACGCAGATCACGTTCTTCGACAACGGCCCGACCGGCGCCGCGAGCTTTTGCTCGGCGAGCACCAGTGGGTCCGCGGTCGTGACCGCGCCGGAGGCGACGAGCGCGATCACCTCCGGCAGCGAGGCGACGAAAAGGCCGTCCTTCAGCAGCGGACGAAAGGTCTCGCCCTCGACGAGGCCGAACGCCTTGCCGTTGGCCGTGTGGATCGCGGCGATGCGCATGGAACGCTCTCCGGTGGCGGGGGCGGGAGCCGACGAGACGGGAACGGTAAAGCGGCGGCGGCGGTGGAGGAAGCACGATGACGGCGCCGCAGCCCTGCGGCAGAAGCGGTGCCGGTCGGGCGGCCGCACCGCCGGCCGATCGATCGCCCGAGGATCAGGCGCCGCGGGCTTCCAGCACCGCGCGGATCGAGACCCGCGACCAATCGGCCACGCGGTCGCGGAACGCCACATAGGAATCGTGCACCCGGCGGGCGACGTCGCTGCGCGCGGCGACCTCGGCCAAAACGTCGGTCGCCTGCGCGCGGGCGGCGCCGATCAGATCGGCGGGAAACTCCGACAGCCGAACATGGTGCTGCCGCACCAGCGCGGCGAGCGCCTCGGCGTTGAGCCGCTCCATCTCCGAGAGCGCGAACGTCGCTTCCACGGCGCAGGCGTGCGAAACGATCGCCTTCAGCTCGGCGTCGAGCCCGTTCCAGGCGGCGAGCGACACCAGACACTCGCCGGTGCCGTTCGGCTTGTTGAAGCCCGGCCCGTAATAGAGCGAGGCGACGCGATAGAGCCCGAGCGCGATGTCGGTGCCGGGGCCGACGAACTCGGCGCCGTCGAGCACGCCCGACTGCAGGCTCGTGAGAATTTCCGCGGGCGCCGTCGTCTGCGGCACCGCACCGAGCCGGCGATAGACCTCGCCACCGAGCCCGAGCGAGCGCACGGTCTTGCCTTTCAGATCGGCGAGGCTGTTCAGGGGATCACGGAACCAGCCGCCCATGCACACCCCGGTGTTGCCCCCCATGAAGGGCTTCACCCCGAACGGCGCGTAGAGCTCGTCCCAAAGAGCCTGACCGCCGCCCGCCTCGACCCAGGCGACGTGCTCGGCCGGCGTCAGCCCGAACGGCACGGTGGTGTAGAACGCCGCCGCCGGCTGCTTGCCCTGCCAGTAGAACGCCGCGGTGTGGCCCATCTCGGCGACGCCGCCGCCGACCGCATCGAGCACCTCGAAGGCCGGCACCAGCTCGCCCGCCGCATGCACGGTGATCGCGAGCCGCCCGCCGGACATCTCGGCGATCCGCGACGCCACCCGCTCGGCCGACATGCCGGGCCCCGGAAGGCGCTTCGGCCACGAGGTCACCATCCGCCAGCGCCGCGTCTCGGCCCGCGCCACCGCCGGCGTCGCCAGCACCGCAAGGCCGCTCGTGGCGAGACCGCCTGCGGCAAGTCCGCTCGCGGCGAGACCACCGAGCGCGGCGCCGCCCGCCAGCCGGCGGCGTGTGATGTCCGTCATGACTGTCTCCGTGTCGGCTCGAAAGGAGAGGAAAGAGCGTCCGGTCCGTGCCCGCTCGCGCGCCCGGCGCGCGGCGCTCTCACCACCACCGGTAAAAATGATGCACCGGGCCGAAGCCGGCGCCGATCGTCAGGCCGTCGGCAGCGGCGATCGCGCCGGCGACGTACGCCTTGCCGACGGCGACCGCGTCGACGAGGTCGAGCCCGCCGGCGAGGCCGGCGGCGATCGCCGACGACAGCGTGCAGCCGGTGCCGTGGGTGTTTTTCGTCGCGACCCGCGGGGCGACGTGGCGCGACACGCCGGACGGCGCGACCAGCACGTCGACGCTGTCGGCGCCCTCGCCGTGGCCGCCCTTGATCAGCACCGCGCGGGCACCGCGCGCGAGCAGCGCCTCGCCCTGCCCCACCATCTCGGCCTCGCCCGTCGCCACCGGTGCGTCGAGCAGCGCGGCGGCTTCCAAAAGGTTCGGCGTCAGCAGATCGGCGCGCGACAGCAACAGCCCGACCAAGGCCTCGACCGCCTCCGGCACCAGCAAACGCGCGCCGGAGGTGGAGACCATCACCGGGTCGAGCACGACGTTCTTCGCACGATGCCGGTCGAGCCCGGCGGCAACCGCCTCGATGGTGGCCGGCACCGACAGCATGCCGATCTTCACCGCATCGACCGCGAGGTCGGAAAAGACCGCGTCGATCTGCGCGGCGACGAACTCCGGCGGCACGTCGTGAATGCCGGTGACGCCGCGGGTGTTCTGCGCGGTGAGCGCGGCGATCACCGAGGCGCCGTACACGCCGAGCGCGGAGAAGGTTTTCAGGTCCGCCTGGATGCCGGCACCGCCGGAGGAATCCGAGCCGGCGATGGTGACGGCGATCGCGGTCTTCTCGGCCACGCCGACAGGCGCGCTCACCGGCGGGCCCGGCGATCGAGCGCGGCGTCGACGATCGCGCGCAGCGCGCTCGCCTCGCGCTCCGGATCGGCGGCGAGCGACAGCGCGGAGATCACCGCGATGCCCTCGGCGCCGGCCTCGATCACCTCGGCCGCGTTGGTCGCGTCGATCCCGGCGATCCCCTCGGCCGGCAGGCCGGGCGCGCGCGCCTTCAGCACCGCGACGATGGCGGCGAGGCCCTGCGGACCCATCGGCGGGTTCGGGTTGTCCTTGGAGAGCGTCGCATAGACGCCGCCGATCCCGACATAGTCGATCACCTCCACCGGCACCGCCTCGGCCTGCGCCACGCTCTTCACCGAGTGGCCGATGATCCGCCCGGGCCCGAGCAGCGCGCGGGCGTCGGAAACCTCCATGTCGTCGGGGCCGAGATGGACGCCGTCGGCGTTCGCGGCGAGCGCGACGTCGACCCGGTCGTTCACCACCAGCGGGATGCCGAGCGGCGCCAGCACCGCCTTGATGGCGCGGGCCTGGTCGATCATCCGGCGGGTCGAGCCGAGCTTGTCACGCAGCTGCACCAGCGTGGCGCCGCCCTGCGCGACCGCGCGGGCGAGATCGACCACCGAGCGGCCCCCGGCGCGCGCCGGATCGACGATGGCATTGAGACGAAGATCGACGGGCATGTCAGAAAACCCTCGCACGCTCGCACAGGCCCGCCCGATCGAGCCCCGCGAGGGCGTCGAGCAGCGCAATCGCCAGGCTGCCGGGGCCGCGCGACGTCTCGGCGCCCCACTCGCCGGCGACCCCGAGCGCGAGCAGCGCCGCCGCGGTCGCCCGGAACGGATCGGGCTCGACCGCCCGACAGGCCGCGACCAGGGCGGCGCCGGCGCAGCCCATCGCGGTGATTTGCGCCATCCAGGGATGGCCGTTGGCGACGCCGGCGGTGCGCCGGCCGTCGGTGACGACGTCCTCCTCGCCGGTGAGCGCGACGGTGGTGGCGAGGTCGGCGGCGAACCCCGCCAAGGCCTCGGCATCGGCGTCCGCCGGCGCGATCTCGGCGAGCGTCGCGAACTCGGCCGCGTTGAGGCGCACCACGCCCGGCCGCATCGCGAGCAGCGCGTGGACGAATTTCGCCCGCGCCGGGGAGCGGTCGACGAACACCGGGTCGAGCACCCACGGCACCTCGCGCTCGGCCGCCGCGTCGACCGCGAGGCCGATGGCGATGCGCCGCTCGGCGTCGAGCGTGCCGACATTGACGAGCAGCGCGTCGGCCCCGCCGACGAACGCCTCGACCTCGTCGGCCGACAGCGTCATCGACGGCACGGCGCCGGCGGCGAGCAGCAGATTGGCGGTGTAGGTCTGGGCGACCGTGTTGGTGATGCAGTGGACCCGCGGGCGTTGCGCCCGCACGCGCTGCAAGATCTCGACCGCACTGTCCACGGCGTCGCTGGCGGACGCGCGCATCCCGGGTTTCCCTCCGCCGGCACGTTCCGGATCGGGTCTCACGGGTCGGCGCCTTCCGCCCGTCGATCGAACACGGTTTCCAAGGCGATGCCAAGGAACACGATCGAAGCTAGACGCTCGCCATGGACGGCGCAAGGGTGCGGCGGGCGCAGGAGACGACCGGCCGGGTTGCGGCGCGCGCTTGTCAAGCCGGCGCGGTTTTGCTCGATTGCGCGGGACACGACAGCCGGTGCAAGGGGGCCCCGCGATGATTCCGTTCTTCGTTCAGATCAAGTGCAACCTGGGGAAATCCTATCAGGTGGCGAACCAGCTCGCGGATGCCGAGATCGCCTCGGAGATTTACTCCACGGCGGGCGACTACGACCTTCTCGTCAAGTTCTATGTCGATCGTTCGACCGACATCGGCCATTTCGTCAACGAGAAGGTGCAGACCATTCCGGGCATCATCGACACCAAGACGATCATCACCTTCAAGGCGTTCTGACCCTCCTCGGGACACGCTCAGAGCCCGTTTGGGAACTCCGACGGGGCTGCGCCGGAGCCGCTT
>NZ_AKZI01000139.1 GCF_000293785.1 Rhodovulum sp. PH10
GAGCGTGCCATCAACGGCCTTGCCGCTGACGAACGCCTTGCCGTTCGCCGTGAAAAGAGCGCGCCGATCCTCGCCGACCTGGAGGACTGGATGCGTGTCGAGCGGGCGCGCCTGTCGCGTCATGCCCCGGTCGCCAAGGCGATGGACTATTTGCTGACGCGCTGGGAGAGCTTTGCCCGCTTTCTCCACGACGGCCGGATCTGCCTGACGAACAACGCCGCCGAACGGGCGCTGAGAGGTTTTGCCCTCGGCCGCAAGACGTGGCTCTTCGCCGGCTCCGACCGAGGCGCCGACCGGGCGGCGGCCATGGCGACACTGATCATGACGGCCAAGCTCAACGACGTCGATCCGCAGGCCTGGCTCGCCGACGTCCTAGCCCGCATCGCCGACACGCGGCAAAGCCGGCTCGACGAGCTGCTGGCGTGGAACTGGAAGGCGGCGGACGAGCCGCTGGCGCTCGCCTCATGAGTGACCGGGACCGCATCGCTCGCCTGAAGATCGAGCTCGACGACTGGCAACCGGCCATCTGGCGCCGTGTCGAGGTGCCGCCGACGACGACGCTCAAAGGCCTCCATGACGTCGTTCAGGCGGTCATGCCCCTCCAGGACTATCACCTGTTCGAGTTCCGCGCCGACGACAGGCGTCATGCGATCCCCGATCCCGAATGGGACTTCGAGAAGACCTGGTCGGCCAAGACGACCCGGCTCGCCACCCTTGTCCAGCGCGGCGTGAGCGAACTCGTCTACACCTACGACTTCGGCGACGACTGGCGGCACACGCTCACCATCGAGAGCCTCGATGAAGTCGATCCGGCCGTCGAATACCCGCGCTTTATCGAGGGCCAGCATCGGGCCCCGCCCGAAGACATCGGCGGCCTTCCGGGCTTCGAACTCTTCCTCGAGGCCATCGCTGATCCCGACCACGAAGACCACGACCATCTGGTGCACTGGTCTGGCGGCACGTTCGATCCCAAGACCCTCGACGTGATCGATATCCAGAAGCGGATCGCCAAGCTCGCCCGCCGCCGAACCATCGGCAAGGCAGCCTTCGCAAAAAGCCGCAACCGCATCACCTGATCACCGCGGCCCTCGCCGCAGGATTACGAGCATACTGCGCTCTCGTGGATAAATGCCGGCATCGTCATCGACGCACGGGCATGGCATGCGACGCGTGCCGCGGCGCTCTCTGCTGAATTTGGTGCCATCGAGATCAACCCGGCAGCGACGCTGGCGGACAACTTCGTTCGCGCCTCTATCCGGAGGCGATCGACAACGGGTTCCGAAAGTAGCCGGTCGTTCTCGACCCCGACAGACTGACAGCGCAATTCAGGCCGGGAGGAACGTCCGCAACTACCGCTTCAAATCCGTTCGGGACCAGGTCCTTCTGGGAGCGTCACCCGACGCCTGTGAACGAGGAGGCTGCTGGCCTCGTCGTGTCGGCGATCGTGGATCGCCACCAGCAATTCTTCGCTCCGTTGCGCGACGGCCGGCTGATGCTCGACGGGTTTTTCGAGCCACCGGAAAGCTGCAGCAGGTCGAGCCGCGATCGCTCGATGCGCGGAAGTGGATCGACCTCGACGACAACGGTTTGTACAAGCTCGAACCGGACGGCTCTTTTCGTCATGTGTGATGAGACCTGTGCGCGGATAGCTCTGGACGACGCACCGAATTTCTGACTCGCTGATCTGCAGAGCGGATCGGGAGTGGGCGATGTCACGGCGGCGGATCGGTCAGGAGACGCTTCAATTCGGTTCTGGGCCAAGTCGCGGCCGGTCGTCACTCGACGCGCTGGCGGCGCTCATCGACTGGGCGCCGATCGCGCGAGACCTCGACGAGATCTCGTGCGCAG
>NZ_AKZI01000140.1 GCF_000293785.1 Rhodovulum sp. PH10
TTGAATCACAACCGATTCATCCGATTCAATATGTCTCCGGACAGACACTCAGGTGGACCGCGAGCTCGGCGCATCGGTCGCAGGGGGCTCGGCTTGCCGCGCCGTCCGCTCGAGGATGTCCAGCATTCGTCGTGCGAGGGAGGACCGGTCGTAGCTCCGCGATGCTGCCAGAGCGTTGTCGGAGAGCCGGCGCCGGAGATCGGGATCTCGCACCAACGTCTTGATGTGGGTCGCCAGCGCATGATCGTCTTCGGGCTCGAAGACGAGGCCGGCGTGGTCACGCCGGACGATCTCGGCCGATTCCCCCGCGACTCCGTGGAGGACGGGAATGCCCATCGCCATGCACTCGAAGAGCTTGGACGGGATGACTGTCTCGAACAATGGAGTGCGCTTGAGATGAATGACGGCAATATCGACCAGCGTCCAATAACGAACGACCTCCTCGCGCGGAACGGTGTCGAGGAAGACGACGTTGGACAGCCGTTTGGTAGCCGCATCGGACTTCAGCTGCTCCTTTTGAGCGCCGTCGCCGAGAAACAAGAACTGCACGTCGCGAGTCTCCGGGTCGTCCCGGAGGGTCTCGGCTGCGTTCAACACTGTGGTGAGCGCGTGAGCCATCCCGTGGGTTCCGACGTATCCCACGACAATCTTGTGCTCGAACCCGAAGCGGCGAGCGAGGGATTCGTCGCGCGGACAGGGACGGAAGCGCGTCAGGTCGGCGCCGTTCATCACCACGCTGATCTTGTCGTCGTCCACGCCGCGACTGATCAGATTCCGTCGGAACGCCTGAGTGACGCTCACGACATGGGCGGCGCGTCGATAGAGCAGGAGCTCGAGCGCCTCCAGCGCGTCGAGAATGCGGGAGTTCCTCATCGCGCCGACGGCGCGGATCGATTCCGGCCACAGGTCGCGGAGCTCGAAGACGTATGGCCGCCTCTTGAGAAGGCTCGCGATCAGCGCCGCGCAGGGCGTGAACAGCTGAGGGGACGTGGCGACGATGACGTCCACCTTGCGAACGAACAGGCTCGCCGGAACGGAGGTCAGCATGAAGCTCGCATAGTCGGCGATGCGCTTCAGGAATCCTTCGTTCGCGGCGATGAAGGTCCACACGCGGATCACGTCGATACCGTCCATCCGTTCGCGTGACCAGAGTCGGTTGCGATAGCCGTCGAACACGCGCCCCTTCGGAAAGTTGGGAGCGCACGTGATGACCGTGACCCCGTGGCCGTCTCTCACCCATTCGCGGCAGTGCTCGAACGTCCGCGACGCCGGAGCGTTGACCTCGGGCGGAAAATTGTCGGTGAAGAAGAAAATGTGCACCGGTCAGGGCCAATCGAAGGTCGCGGTCAGCCGTCCCGCTACGAGTGGGGCCGCGAGGAATGTGATCGGCCGAGCCGTTCCGAAGGTGGGATACCAGGTCGCGGCCTCGATCCGACCTTGGGCGTCGAGTGCCCAGCCCAGTCGACGGCCGCGTTCGGACGCGATCGTTCCGGAACTCCTGTCCTGCCCCGTCGTGATCGTCACGCCCGGTCCGAGGAAGAACCGCGCGACTGCCGCGGTCGCCCTCGTGCGCGAAACCTCGTCGGAAACAGCGAGCGCGCGGTTCCGGAAGGTCCAGGTGCGGCGGCACACCGGCGCGCCGACCAGCCGCCGATACCCGTCGTGTGAGGCCGAAACTCGCACCCCGTCAGGCGATCGATCGATGCCCAGTTCGCGAATCCGCGCCCGGCGTGCCACGCGGAAGCTCGCCCAGACCTCGGAGGAGTTTTCGCCTTCGACCTCGACCGTGGAGTGCGCCGCGGTAGCGCGCTGCGCCTCGCGCAAGGGCCCGGGGGCGTAGGTCGAGGTTCCCCCGTTGACGATAATCCGCTCGGTCCCGAGCGACAGCTCGAACGACAGAGTGTCGGCGTGGGCGTGGCCGGGAATGTAGTCGGGGCCGATCGGAGCGACGTCGAGGATCGCGGCCATGTCCTGGTCGTTCACCCGCACATAGCCGGAGGAGGCGAGGTGATGGACGCCGTCGCCTGGCTCCGCGATCGCCGGCAGGCCAAGACGGTCGGCGTACCGGTCGAGGTCGGCGCGGCTCGGGGCGATGCCGAAGGCGGCGTCGTTGAAGAAGGACGGGCCGCCGTCGGGATGAGTCATTACGGCGAGCCACACGCGCATCCGTCCGATGATCTCCGGCAGGCCGGCGAACACACGCCCGTCCGCGTGCCCGGTGCTGCGGGCGAGGTTCACGAGATCGAGCAGGTCCTCGAGGATGATGGCATGGTACATCGGCGACAGCTCGAAGTGGCCGCCGTCGGCGAGGATCTGCTCGGGGAGCTGGCGTTCGTAGATCGACAGCCCCTGCGCCAGCCAGCGCTCGGCCTCCTCGCCCGCGAAGAACAGGCCGGCGAAGACCAGCGCCTTGGCGTTGGCGAGCACGTGGTTGCCGAGCAGATGCCACTCGACCCGGCGCGCCAGCCAGCGGATCTGCACCGCGAGGCTGTCGGCCCAGCGCGGCGCGAGCGTTGCACCGCCGAGTGCCCACTTGATCCAGTTCACGGCCCGCAGCGAGACCGGATAGGGCTCCCAGCCGTTGCCCGTGCCGGGCGGGTTCTCGGCGACCCAGCGCTCGATTAGCGCGCCGTGGAGGTCGCGCCGGCCTTCTGCGCCGGCCGCCGAGAGGTCGTCGAAATAGTGGAGGTTGTAGAGCCAGAGCTTTGGCCGCGCCGGGTCGTTCCACTGCGCCGGATGGGCGATCTCGCCGTCCTGGTTCAGGAACCGGACGCGCCAGCGGCCGAGGAGGCTCGGCGCCCGCGTCGGCGGCCGGACCGAGGGGCCGGGCCGCGGCCGCAGCGGCGGGGCAGGGGCGATCTCGGGCCGGCCGCGCTCCAGTCGTGCGGTGACCCGGCCGACGATCTGGACCGGGCGGAGATGACGCACCGTGTGGAACAGCCGCACGGCATCGGCGGGGGTCCGTCGAAGCGATGAAAACGAGCCGGCCGCTGTCACTGGACAGCCGCTTCCGCGAGCGCGACGGTGGCGCGGCTCACCTCCATGAACTCCTCGAACGCGGTCGGCGCCGGCGCCCCGGCCGCGACCGCCGCGACAACGGCGGCGGCGCAGGACGCCTGCCCCTTGTCCTGGCGCCACAACGCCATCTTGCGGAACCCGCGAAAGCCCTAGCCGCGCAGGGTGCGGAAATTGTCGAGCTGCAGCACCCGGCCGTCGGAGACGACCTCCAGGCGCTCCTTGGGGATCGCCTTGGTGCCGAGGGCGGAGTAGTGGACCGTGCCGGTCGAGCCGTTGGCGAACCCGAGCGTGAGGGTGGCGATGTCGCGGGTCGGCGTCGCCATCGGCTGGAGGTGCGTGGCGACGATCGGCGCGACGGCGAGGAAGCGCAGCAGGTCGACGGAGTGGCAGCCCTCGCCCACGATGCGGCCCCACCCTCGCCGTGGTCCTGGGTCCAGTAGCCGGCCGGGATGGCGCGGGAATTGATCGTCATGATCATCACCTTGGCGCCCGGCTGGGTTCGCATGTGAATAATATCATAGACGTGTAAAACGGTCGCCGGGAAGTGCGGGTGCGTGCGCGAAATCGGTACCGATCAAAATGCCGTTCGAAACCTGGTCAGCATCGACGCCGCCGCTGTACTCACGGCATCCGTTGAGCGTCAGTCCAGTCGCTGTGCGGATCACGAACGATCGCTTGCCGGGCCTGCGTGCGCCGACGCGAACGGAGCGCATCTGCGTCGCGATGATGCGCTTGCCCGCGTTCGGCTCGAGGCCGAGAGTGACGGCGTGGGTGCCGGGCGACGGCTCCTTGCTGGCGTCCTCGAAATAGCAGTCCTCGAAATCGCAGCACTCGGCGAAAGGCACCACGAGTTCCTGGCCGACCTGCTGAGCATGGATTTGCCCGACATAGGAGGCGGCACCGTCGATCACCAGGCCGCGCTCGGAGTACCACATCACGACGTTGCTGATGCGCATTGCGTTCGCATTCGGCACGTTGAGGCAGTCGCCACACGCCTCGAAGTGCATATCGGACAGGCTCGACCAATAGAGCGACACGGCGATGGCACCGATCGTCATGCCGCTCGCCGCGATTCCCTGGATGCGCTTGACGCCGTGTCCGTTGAACGCCCAGCCGATGAGATTGCCGGTCGGCTTGTAGCCCGAGTTGCGTCGGTAGCGGCGGCCATCGAACAGGGCGGGCGGGATGACGCGGAACGGACCGACGATGGAGCTGACGCCGAGGTTGCTCATCACGTTGTACTCGACCACCGGGGTGAGGCGGTCGGCAGTGAAATCAGCGATGATGTTGACCGCCCCGCGTGCCCGCAGGCCGATGGCCATGAGGCGGTAGTTGGCGTAAAGGTTCTCGTCCACGTGCAACGGAGCTTGCTCCGCACCTTTCAGATAGTTGGTCCGGTAGGCTTGCTCCTCGTAGCCTCGCCAACGAGGCGGTCCGATGCGGAAGGTTCGCGTTATCCGATAGTTGCCGGCGGGAAACTCGACTTCGCCGCCGAACCCCAGCGCAAAATCGCGCGCCACCTCGAGCGCCGCGATGTCGTCGGTCTGTCCGTCTCCGGCAGCGCCGAATTGCAGCACGTTGACAGGGTCGCGATCGTAGAGCGGCAGCCAATGTATGCCGTCCTTGACGACCTCGCCGGCGAGGCCCTCTGAATCCGCGCTCCGCACGTAGGTAAGGCTGCCCCGCGGCTGGCGCGCGGCGCGCGGATGCACGCGGGCCAGCACGACGTGCGTAGCGTCCGCCACCAGCTCTGCCGGACAGCGCAGGAAGTGATCGCGATCGTCGAACTCCACCGCCCGGATCTGCCGCGGCGCGCCGCTCGGCGGCGCGCCCGCCACGGCCCCAGCTGAGCTGCCCGCGAGTTTCGCTGCAATGGTGGCGCCCGGGATCGAGATGGCCCCGCGTCGGGTCAGCGTCATGGCCTGCTCGTTGCGTCGGAAAACAGCCCGTCGATAGCACTGCGGAACCTCGCGCGGAAGGCGCTGTAGCAGAAGTGCTCGGTCCATCGCGTCCGGCCCGCGTCGCCCATGTGGGCCGCAAGTTCGGCGTCGCCGAGAAGCATGACGATCCTCTCGGTTAATTCGCCGTCGTGATCGAGAGAGACATTAAAACCGGTCGTGCCGTCGACATTGACCTCTTCGCCGGCATCATGAACCGAGGCGATGACCGGCAATCCCAGTCTCATCGCCTCGATGTAGACTAGACCAAACCCCTCGCCCCGGCTCGGCATTGCGAGCACGGTCGCTTGCGCCCACTGCTCTGCGACCTGTGCCTCTGGCACGAAGCCGAGCACGTCTATGTTGCCGTCCACGGGCGAGCGTGCGGCGGCCTCGCGAATGCGCCCGACACCCGAGCCGCCACCCGCAATCACGAGCCGTGCCGCAGGAATGCGCGCCACGACCCCCGGCCAGGCCGCAATCAGCTCCGCGTGCCCTTTGTAGGACTCCGCCTCCTCAATGCGACTGAGGATGAGCACGCGAGGCTCCGCGGCGATGCGCGGTGCCTGTGCGGGAGCGTCGTCCTCGGTCCCCAGCAAACATACTCGTGCGGTCGGCAAAACTCCGTGAAGCGCCTCGAATCGCCGTAAGGTATAATGCGAATTGACGAGGACTAGTGCGGCGCCGCGCAGTGCGTCGGAGGCAGCCGGCGAAAGGTTCTCCCAGGCTTCGATCCCGTGCATCCAAACGGCATAGGGTCGTCGCAGCCCCGGCAATCTCGCACGGGCCCGCGCGATGCCGGCCGAATCGTAGAGGCAGAAATCGGCGCGAAGTGACGCCGCTTGGCAGAGCGCGAGAAAGTGCAGCTTGTTGCCCTTGGCAACGTGCGACCGCTCGCCGCCGAGCTCGACCGCCGACTGGTCGAGGTAAGAGATACAGGTGACACTGTAACGGGACTCGGCGAGAGCGCGCGCGGACATGCGCGCCACGCGCGCGATTCCGCCTCGGCCCGCTTCGACCGTCGCAGCGGCGACCAGGACTCGTTTCATCGGCGGCCCTTCCTGGCGGCGGCGACGAGCAGGTTGTCGGCGTATTGCGCCAGCCCGATGCGCCGGGCCGGCGCGGAGATCAGCGGCGTGCCGGCGTAGCTGTGCCGCGCCTCGATCAGGAACCCGCGCCGCTCGAGAAGGGCGTCGACGGTCTCCGGCAGCGGCGTATGGCGGACATGAGCATAGTAGCGTGGCCGCCCGATCAGCCCGAAAACGAGGCGCTCGGCCCTGCGATAAAGGCTGCGCCCGTTCGGCAGCGACAGGATGAAGACACCGCCGTCGGTCGTCCGTGCCGCCAGCCAATCGAGCGCCGTGTCGATGTCGGCGATGTACTCCAGCACGCTGGAGCAAAGAACGAGGCCGAACGTGCGCCCGGCGAGTAATTGCGGATCGCCGAGCGAGGCCACCTCGAACGTCGCGTTGGCGATCTGCTCGCGCCCGGCGCGGGCGCGGGCCAGCGCCACCATCTCCGAGCTGGCGTCGAAACCATGGACCGACCGGTTCATCCGGGCGGCGATACCCGCCAAGACACCCGGACCGCATCCGGCGTCGAGCACGTCGGCTCCCGGCGCGCTGTAGCTGCGAATCAGGTCCGACCAGACCTCGAGCCGCTCCCTGAAGGCGCGCGAGCGCTCGTATCCTTCCTCGAACCGGCGTCCGAGCTGCTGGTGCCAGTCAACGGCATCCATCATTTGCCCTCGAGCGTCGCGCCATGCGTCACCGCTGCAACCTCCCCGGTCCTGCCAAATTCACAAATGCTCCTGGACGAGTGCGGCCAGACTTGAGAAACAAGCCGATCACGGTCATTGGCAGAACGAGCATGGCCACGGTGCGGAGCCAATTGAGGTCAGTCGTCAAGTTCGCTTCCACATCTAAGCTCATGCAGATTGCTACTGTCAGCGTAGCGGCCGGGACCGCAACGCATGAGGTCATCGAAGCGAGGATCGCCAAGCACCAGCTCAGCAAGAGGAGGATCGAACCGCAGAAGATGATTCCGAGCCACCCGAATTCGGCATAGGCGTGTGCGGAAAGGGGAACGGCCGCATCCAACTCGTTCATGCCGAGGAGGCGCATGATGTAATATTCCGGATTGTCGAATTCCTTGGTCATCGTTAGTTTCTCTGGCCACAACGCAGCCGGCACGTTCCTCAGCACCGCGCCGAGGCTGAGCAAGCCGAGTGTATGCTGGTCTGAACGCATGCGATCGGCGAACTCGGCGAAGAAGTTCAGGCTGTTGGCTCGCACCGTGAAGTCTCGCAACCCATGCTCCGCGGCACCCGCATAGTTGCTGCTGATCAGGGCTTGCGAGCGCAGCGTCTCGAGCAGACCGCGCTCGGCGCGGCGACCGCCTGTTTCGTGGTAGGTGAGGCGAACCGCCTGAAAATACGTCGAAATGACATTGAGCACTGGTGGCGCCAAGAGAAGAGCGAGCACGATGGCCCCAACCCGAACACTGCGTCTCGACTGCCACAGCACGATTGCGACGGCCGCGGCCAAGCTGAACAACAGTGGCCGTCGGCCCTGGCTGAATAGGTTCAACAAAACCGGAAACGAGAGGACAACGATGGTCACGACGTTCAGCAGATTGCGTCGATGACGGTAGAGGAGAGCTGCCGCGATCCCTACCGCCAGCGGCGGCATGACCGTGAGCAGACTTCCGACGATCGAATTCTCGCCGGCGGCCCCGCCTTCGAGATAGAATTTGTTGATCCCGAGCTGGCCAGTTGCAATGGCGTATCCGCTCAGGGCTGCCACAGCAGCCAGCACGAGCAGATCCATGCCGACCAATCGCTTTCCTGCTTCGGATCGCTCGATGAGCAGGGCGATCGGCCGGCGCCACCATCTGTTGTCGATGGGGCCCAGAAGCTCGCAGACCACGTGAAATGCGACGAGATAGAGAGCGACGTAGGCTTGCGGCGGCACATCGAGGATCGGGAACATGCCGAAAGCAGCGTGCGACGGCGAGTTGCCGTAGAACAGCACCTCGATGTTGACGGGCACCGTCCCACCCAGGAGGAAGGCGAGGCTGAAGGCGGCTGCCAGCCGGCATAGCGAGAACTGCTCGGCATTGAGCAGCGTATGCACGCCTCTGGTGATCGCGGTCGTCGCGGCCCAGATCGCCCCGGCGAGGAAGAAGGTTCTGTTCGCGTCGATGAGGGCGATCGCGAACAGCAGAAAGGACGGGATGCTGATGAAGAAAATGACGTCGAGCGGCCCGCCTGCCAGCCGGGTGCTGCGGGAGCGCGTCTCACCGACACGAGGCGGCAACACGCATTGTTGTTGAGTCATCTCCATCTCGTGCCTTCTGATCAGGGATCTGGCGACTCGGATTCATCGATCGCACAGTGCTTGCCTTCTGGCACCTCGGGAACCGCGCTATGGCAATGCTCTTTAAGTGTCTGTCCGGAGACATATTGAATCGGATGAATCGGTTGTGATTCAA